>JAJFKA010000167.1 GCA_021773555.1 Gammaproteobacteria bacterium | reverse complement strand
GCTGGATTGGAAGATGAGTTTAGACTGTTCCATACAGTTGGCTGCGCCACGGGAGTTTGCAGTAGTGGGGTCGGGGTAAAATTTACAAAATAGTTACATTTTATCGATGCGTATTCGGGCCTCTTTTCTTGTGTGATTGAGCGAAGCCCGTCAGGTCCTCGAATTGCAGCCGAAACCTTTCAGTACCGAGGACAAAGCCTGTTCGTTGGGCATGTTTAATCTCTGAGATCAACTCAGTTTCCAGTGCCTCTTCGAATAGTCGGCGATACGTGATTTGCCTCGCACTATTTGTAGAACCAAGTTGCTCGTACTCCGCATGCGGTGTCCACATTCTTACAGGTCGCCCCAATGCCTGAGCGCAATAGCTGGACCACTTGTATTCACCTGGATCCGTGACGATGCCGGCGCGAACAGGATTCAATTCGATGTAGCGCGAACACGCCATAAGATACTGTGTCGTTTGAACCGGATGGGATTTAAATCGATCTTCAAACAGGGTCCCCGTGCGTTTGTATCGATGGTTGAAGTATCTGACATAGAGTCGACCGAGGTACTGCATGCAATCCGAGATCGACCGGTCCTGCGTCGGTGTCATGAGGAGATGAACATGGTTGGACATAAACACCCATGCATGGATCAACACGCCAAACTTCAATGAGCCTTCTAAAAGCCAATTTGCATATGCAGCCACATCCTCATCAGATGCAAAACAGATTTGTTTGTTAACTCCTCTCTGAATGATGTGGGCGGGCATACCAACAGGCAGGCATCGACGCTTTCGGGGCATGGGACAAACAACGCTTTAGAATTGATTCAGGTTGAATTATTCCTGTATCCCGATTCGAAGAATGTAGGTAATGGAGCGGATAAACTCAGGCTAGTTCCCAGTTTCATGTAAGTTTTTTGTAAATTTTACCCCGACCCCATAAACTACAAACTATGGAAACACGCCTACGAGCCATAGAATTCAATCGTCCTTTGGCCAGGGCAGCGATTGAATGGGAGTAACGCCGGAATTCTGGATGCAGCAGGCTTTATCCCTGGCGCGAGAGGCCGCCTCCATGGGCGAAGTGCCTATTGGTGCCGTACTGGTCAGGCAGGGCGAAGTCATCGGTCGGGGCAGCAACCGAACGATTACGGATAATGATCCGACCGCACATGCAGAAATTGTCGCCCTGCGCGATGCGGCGAAGTCAGTGGCCAATCATCGGCTGATCGATACCGATCTGTTTGTCACCATTGAACCCTGCACCATGTGTGCCGGTGCGCTCGTTCATGCCCGTGTGGCAAGACTGTTTTTCGGCGCGCGGGAACCTCGCGCCGGATCGGTTGTGTCGACCTGCCAGGTGCTGGCGAACCCGGGGCTGAACCATCAGGTAGAAGTTTTCGAAGGAATCAGCAGCGACGCCTGTGCGGAACTAATGACGACATTTTTTCAGCACAAACGCCGGGTGCCGTCATGATTGAGGACAAGGCGGTAACTTGTTTTCCGGGAGCCAGCGCACTTTCTGATTTCCGAATCCGGAAATTGCAGGCACAGTTGCACGACATCCTGCCGGGAGTCACGATACTCGCGACGCGCTATCTCCATTTTGTTCACTGCGTTGACGCCGCGCTGACCGACCATGACCGTGACGTGCTAAAGGCGATCTTAAGTTATGGGCCCCGGGGCTCAGCAATCGAAGCTGATCTGGCGACCCTGCCGGGCATATTCCGGCTCGTCGTACCTCGACCGGGAACCATCTCGCCCTGGAGTTCCAAGGCAACCGACATCGCGCACATCTGCGGTCTTAAGGCAGTACAACGCATTGAACGCGGAATTGGGTTCGTACTTTCCACAGCCGCCGCCTCGGACCCTGGCGGTACACAATCGAGTGCGATCGATGCGCTGCTGCATGACCGGATGACAGAGGCAGTGCTGGATAACATTGATGCGGCCGATACTTTATTCAAAGTCACGGAACCGGCACCGCTCTCCCGCATTGCCCTGCTGGAAGAAGGTGCCACGGCCCTTGAGCGGGCCAATCTCGAATTAGGCATGGCGCTGGCCGAGGATGAAATCGAATACCTCATGGATGCCTTTCGCCAACTGGGTCGAAATCCGACCGATGTGGAACTGATGATGTTCGCCCAGGCAAATTCCGAGCATTGTCGGCACAAGACGTTCCGCGCCACCTGGAACATCGACGGTGCAGACCAGCGCTACAGCCTGATGGAAATGATCCAGAATACCTTCCAGCAGACCAATGGGGAGGGTGTGCTAAGTGCCTACGAGGACAACGCCTCGGTCATCCAGGGACTTCCGGGGACACGTTTCTACCCTTCGATCCCGGATCGGGAATACCGGTTTGTTGAAGAAGATATGCACATCCTGATGAAGGTTGAGACGCACAACCATCCGACTGCCATTGCGCCCTTCCCGGGTGCGGCCACCGGCTCTGGCGGCGAGATTCGCGATGAGGGAGCGGTAGGCAGGGGGTCGAAGCCGAAAGTCGGATTGACCGGCTACAGTGTTTCGAATCTCGCTTTGCGGGACTTGCCGGAACCCTGGGAATTTGGCTACGGCAAGCCGGAGCGGATTGCTTCGGCTCAGGACATTATGATCGAAGCGCCTATCGGCGGTGCAGCATTCAACAATGAATTTGGCCGCCCGAATATCTGCGGCTACTTTCGAACCTTTGAAATGGATGTTGATGGCGAGGTGCGCGGATATCACAAGCCGATCATGATCGCCGGTGGTATGGGTAATATTCGCAGTGAACATATAGAAAAAACGCCCATCGAAGTGGGTGCGGCGCTGATCGTACTCGGAGGTCCGGCGATGCTGATCGGCCTCGGCGGTGGTGCGGCGTCCTCCATGGCGACCGGGACCAGCCATGCGGATCTGGATTTCGCGAGCGTACAGCGCGGCAATCCGGAAATGGAACATCGTTGTCAGGAGGTAATTGATCAGTGCTGGCAGCGAGGTGAGGCGAACCCGATACAGTTTATTCATGACGTGGGTGCGGGAGGGCTGTCCAATGCGCTGCCTGAACTGGTCAAGGACGGCGGTGTCGGTGGACAGTTTTACCTGCGGGAGATTCCCAACGATGAGCCGGGTATGTCGCCACTTGAAATCTGGTGCAATGAGGCCCAGGAACGTTATGTGCTGGCGGTGGCGGAAAAAAACCTCCCGGGGTTTATCGCGATCTGCGTGCGGGAGCGCTGCCCCTACGCGATCGTTGGTAAGGCCACCAGCGAATCTCACCTGTTCGTCAATGATGTACTGCTCGATTCAAAACCGGTGGACCTGCCCATGTCGGTGCTATTCGGCAAAGCACCGAGAATGCACCGCCAGGTTGTGACGCGAGCCATACACCGGCAGCCATTTCTAAACGACATTGATTTGAGTGAAGCGATATTCCGCGTGCTGGGTCACCCGAGCGTCGCCAGCAAGAATTTTCTGATCACCATTGGAGATCGCACAGTGGGCGGTATGGTAGCGCGGGACCAGATGATCGGACCATGGCAGGTGCCCGTGTCGGATGTAGCAGTGACAACTAACAGTTATGTGGGATTCAGCGGTGAAGCCATGGCCATGGGTGAACGCACACCGATCGCGCTGCTGGACAGCCCGGCTTCCGGGCGCATGGCGGTTGCCGAGGCGATTACCAATATCGCCGCGGCGCGGATTGAACGGATTGGCAACATCAAATTGTCCGCTAACTGGATGGCGGCTGTTGGCCATCCGGGAGAGGACGTGAATCTGTACGAAACGGTCGCGGCTGTGGGCCTGGATATGTGTCCCCGACTCGGCATCTGCATTCCCGTCGGCAAGGATTCAATGTCTATGCAAACTCGCTGGCAGGAAGGCGATGTGGACAAGTGTGTCACATCACCGTTGTCGTTGGTTATATCCGCGTTTGCGCCGGTGACTGATGTCCGTGAGACCCTGACCCCGGAACTCGTGCGCACTGAATCGTCTCTGCTATTGATTGATCTTGCAGCCGGCCAGCAGCGTCTGGGTGGCAGCATCCTTGGGATGTGTTATTCCGCGCTGGGGAGTGACTCTCCCAATGTCGATCACCCTGAAACCCTGGCGGCATTTTTCGAGCTGATGCAGCAACCCGCGTTCCGCAAAATGATACTGGCTTACCACGACCGCTCTGATGGTGGTCTGATGGCAACCCTGGCGGAAATGTTTTTTGCAGGCAGAGTCGGGATCGACCTGAACCTGGGCGCGACGGTTAATCCGATTGCCTTTCTGTTCAATGAGGAGATTGGCGCTGTGCTTCAGGTCAGCAACATCATGCTTGGCGAGGCGAAGCAACAAATCGCATCGGCCGGTCTTTCCTGTGAGTTGCTGGGTGAAACGAACGGGACTCAAGGCCTCACTATTCGCCAGTCAGATGAGATCCTGTTCCAGGCGGGTCGCGCCAGTCTGCAATCGCGCTGGAGTGAGGTGAGCTTCCACATCCAGAAAATGCGCGACCATCCGGATTGCGCCACGGAGGAATTTGCCGCGTTGCAGGATGATGAAGATCCGGGATTATCCGCCAATCTTACTTTCGATGTGAACGAGGTCATTGCTGCGCCGATGATAGGCAGAGCGGTCAGGCCGAGAATTGCGATATTGCGTGAACAAGGTGTAAACAGTCAGGTGGAAATGGCGGCGGCGTTTACCCGGGCAGGCTTCTCAGCGGTGGACGTACACATGAGCGACATCCTTGCCGAGGGCCTGGATCTTGGCAGTTTTCAGGGACTGGTTGCCTGCGGCGGCTTCAGTTACGGCGATGTACTCGGTGCAGGAGAGGGCTGGGCGAAGTCGATTCTGTTTGCGCACCGGGGGCGCGATGTGTTCCAGGAATTTTTTGAGCGAAATGACACCTTTGGCCTGGGTGTCTGCAATGGCTGCCAGATGTTCGCGGCATTAAAGGAGCTTATTCCCGGGGCACAAAGCTGGCCACGGTTTGTCACCAATCGTTCCGAGCAATTTGAAGCGCGGCTGTCCATGGTTGAGATTTCGGACTGCAACTCTGTTCTTTTGTCAGGGATGCAGGGCTCGACATTGCCGATTGCGGTGTCACACGGTGAAGGTCGTGCGGAGCTTGCGCACTTTGACGCAAACGCATTGATGGATTCAGGGCTGGTCGCGTTGAAGTTTGTTGACAATCGGCTTAAGGAAACCGAGGTCTACCCCTCGAATCCGAATGGTTCACCCCGGGGGATTGCTGGTGTGACAACGGCTGATGGTCGATTCACCGCCATGATGCCGCACCCTGAGCGGGTTTATCGAACAGTTCAGCACGCCTGGCACCCGGCTGATTGGGGAGAAGACAGCCCCTGGATGCGGATCTTCAGAAACGCCCGGGTCTGGGTTGATTGAGTGGCGAGGTCCGGTTGGACTAACGGAGTGGGTGCTTTTTCCGGTCGATGATCAGGTCCACCGTATGCACGGGAAAGGTGTCGGTTTTGCGATCACTGTAGTAAAGCTCTAACGTCTGGGTAATGACCGGAAACGCCAGTTCTTCCCAGGGAACCTCATGCTCATCGAATAAACGGGTTTCGAGACTCTCTTCTCCCGGGAAGAAATCCAGGTCAACCAGCCTCGCTCGATAAAACATATAGACCTGGGATATGTGCGGCAGACTGAACAGCGTATATAAGGAAATAATATCAACGTTGGCATTGGCCTCTTCAGACGTTTCCCTTAGCGCGCCAGTCGATGTGGTCTCGCCATTTTCAAGGAATCCTGCCGGTAGCGTCCATTTACCGGCGCGGGGCTCGATAGATCGTTTGCACAACAGCACCTTGTCTTCATAGATCGGCAGGCACCCGGCAACAATGCGTGGATTCTGGTAGTGAATAGCGTCGCAGGCATCGCAGATATAACGGGGGCGATTGTCCCCTACAGGAATTCGATGGCTTACCGGTTCGCCGCAGGTGCTGCAATATTTCATGAATGGATTGGTTCACATTTTTTTTAAAGGTTAACATGTTGCGTTGTGTTTTCGCAGGAACGGATCTTTTTGGTTCGTGCTCATTGATAATGGTAGAGAAACTTATCCAGCGGCTTAGAGCCTACGACCCCGGTGAGCCGTTAGCCGGTGAGCAGGCACGAGATCGTGCAGCCGTACTGCTGCCGATTATTAACCGCGAAACACCCTGTCTGGTGCTCACCGAACGATCAGGAAATCTCGGCAGCCACGCCGGTGAAGTTGCATGGCCGGGTGGCAAGCAGGACCTTGAAGATGGCTCGCTGCTGACAACGGCACTTCGAGAGAGCCATGAAGAAATTGCCCTGCCACCGGAGGAGGTGACCATTATCGCGGAGTTACGCCCTTTCATTTCCAAGTTTGGGCTACTGGTCACACCGTTTGTTGGCCTCATTGAAGCGCCGGTTGAGTTGAAGGCCAATCCTGATGAACTCGCCGCTATTTTTGAAGTGCCACTGGCCTGGTTGCAGGAAGACCCGAGAACCCAGACGGACATCATTTCACGCCACGGTGAAACTCACGAGGTACCGGTTTATCACTATGATGGATTTCGTATCTGGGGACTCACCGCGATGATCCTCTGGGAGTTTATGGTCAACGGCATGGGCGTGAAATTAAATCCAGAGGCTTATGCTAAGCTGCAGCGAAATGCGGCCAAAGACTGGGAGACAAAATGATTTATACGCTGGATGATCGTGAACCGGAATTTCGCGGCGAGGATTATTGGGTTGCAGATAATGCCACGTTGATTGGCTCAGTCATTCTTTTGAACAATGCCAGCGTCTGGTTCAACGCGGTCATCCGCGGTGATAACGACACCATTACGGTGGGGGAAAATTCCAACGTACAGGATGGATCTGTACTGCATACGGACGGCGGTATTCCGCTGACCATTGGCAGCAACGTCACCATCGGCCACAAGGTCATGTTGCATGGCTGTGATATTGGCGATAACTCCCTGATCGGTATCAACTCGGTTATCCTGAACGGCGCCAGGATCGGCAAAAACTGCCTGATTGGCGCCAATGCGCTGATCCCTGAAAACAAGGAGATTCCTGATGGTTCTCTGGTGATGGGGTCCCCGGGTAAAGTTGTCCGACAACTCTCGGAGCAGCAGATCACCGGACTGAAGATGAGTGCCCTGCACTACGTTGAGAATTTCAAACGTTATAAGGCGGGGCTGAAGCTTGTCGGGTAGGCTATTGCGAGCTATAGTTACGCCTCACTGATCATCACATAACAGCACAGACATGGAATTGGCCACTCAAAAAGCCCCAGTTTCTGAATACAGCGAAGCCCTTTCGCCGTTGTCTGCATGCCTGTTGCTGGCCGGGCTGGATCTACGACTGCCGTTGTAGGCGGCCGTTTAAATTCCTGCAGTGTTACTCCCGCATCGATGATGTGGAGCCGAGCCAACAATTTCAAAAAATGTGAACCAAAATGAATGCTGAAGATCAATCCATAACGAACGTACAGACAAGTGCATCCATGAAAAAGATGCCATTCCAGAAATACAAGGCGTTTACGCCTATCCCTCTTAAAGACCGCACCTGGCCAGACCAGGTGATCAGTCATGCGCCGCGCTGGTGCAGTGTTGACCTGCGTGACGGTAACCAGGCGCTGGTTGAACCGATGACTCCTAACGAGAAGCAGAGGATGTATGACCTGCTGCTGGAGCTTGGCTTCAAGGAAATCGAAGTAGGATTTCCGGCGGCGTCGCAGACTGATTTTGATTTTGTCCGGCGCATCATCGAAGAAGATATGATTCCCGATGATGTGACCATCCAGGTGTTGTGCCAGGCTCGTGAGGAGCTGATCACCAGGACCTGTGAGGCAGTGGCGGGTGCGAAGAATGTTATTTTTCACCTGTACAACTCAACCTCAACCCTGCAACGCAAGGTAGTCTTCAAGATGAGCCGCGAAGAAGTTATCGAGCTCGCCGCGAATGCCACGAAGATTGTGAAGACGAATGTGGCGGGACTGATCGCCGCCGGCACCCGGGTAACCCTGGAATACTCACCGGAAAGTTATACCGCAACCGAAATGGATTTTGCCGTTGAGATCTGTGCCGCGGTGATGAAGGTCTGGGAGCCTGAGGTTGATAACAAGATTATCCTGAATCTTCCGTCCACCGTGGAGATGGCGACCCCCAATATTTACGCGGACCAGCTGGAGTGGTTTATCCGACATTTGCCGGAACGCGACAAGGCAGTGATCAGCCTGCATACCCATAACGACCGGGGCACCGGTGTGGCCGCCTCCGAGCTTGGCCTGATGGCCGGTGCGGATCGTATTGAAGGCACACTGTTTGGCAATGGTGAACGCACCGGTAACTGTGACGTTATTACCATGGCGATGAACCTGTTTTCCCAGGGCGTTGACCCGGAGTTGTATCTCTCGGATATGCCGAAGATTGTCGAGATTTCTGAAGCGTGCACCAAAATACCTGTCCATGTCCGCCAGCCTTATGCCGGTGACCTGGTGTTCACTGCATTTTCAGGGTCACACCAGGATGCCATTCGTAAAGGCATGGCGTTTGTAGAGTCCGGCAGTGAAGGTGCCTGGGAAGTTCCGTACCTGCCCATTGATCCCGCTGACGTTGGTGGTTCATACCGGGAAACGGTGAGGGTCAACAGCCAGTCAGGCAAGGGCGGAGTGGCATTCATTCTCGAAAACTATTTTGGTGTCTCCCTGCCGCGCTCGGTGTTGCTCGAGTTCAGTCCTATCGTGCAGCAATTATCGGAAGTTAACGGCGGAGAGTTGAAGCCGGATGTGATCTGGCAGGCATTCGTCAGTGAGTTCATCGACGTGGAAGGTCCCTACCAACTGATTGACTATGCGGTGAAATCGATCCCTGATGACCGGGAATGTTGCGACGCCAATATCAAGGTTGCTGAAAATCAGGTAGAAGTACACGGTGAGGGCTCGGGTCCCATTGACGCTTTTATTGAAGGTCTGATGCAGGCGCTAAATGAACCGCTGACGGTGGTTGAGTATCAGGAGTACGCGCTAAACGAGGGTAGTGAGGCGCAGGCGATCTCTATTCTGGCAATCACCGATGACAAGCAGAACAAGTATTACGGCGTTGGCATCAGCCAGAACACAACGACCGCCGCTTTCAAATCAATTATTGCGGCAATTAACAGGAAGTGGCGTTGAGCCGAACGGCACTTACTTAACATTGAACCGGGTTGGTTTCGCAGAAGGGGCAGTGGTTCCTTTCCTACGCAGCTTGCGGCTCTCCGAGCTCCCCTCACTTGGTCGAAAGCCCCCGCGGGGTCTTTCTCCACGCGCTCGGCGCTTCGCCTGAAGGCTGCGGAAAGGAACCACTGCCCCTTCCGCTAAAGTCTTCGAGATGGCACTTCGAACGACGGAATTTGCTTAAGTAAGTGCCATTCGCGTTGAGCCCTTTAGTCGTTTGAGGTCTGATCGAGACTAAATGCCTGTCGGCGGTACAGCTGGCAGGCATTTTTTTTGATGAAGGCCGTGCATTTAAAACGGCTCAGGAGGCTCCGAGAGCCTTGCCGTTCGCACCATATTGTCCTGAATCTGCACGACCTCAATCCGGTACTTGCCGATGGTGATGCAGACATTAAATTCAGGAATTGTCTCGAGGAACTCGGTGATCAATCCGTTTAATGTCTTCGGGCCATCAGTCGGTAGCTCCCAGCCTAATGATCGATTAATCAGTCGGATGTGCGCACCGCCGTCCACCATATAGCTGTCATCACCCTGGGGATGTATATCGATGCTGTAGGCGGCGAGGTCTGAGGTGAATTCACCCACGATTTCCTCAAGGATGTCTTCGATTGTCACTATCCCTTCGATATCACCATATTCGTTCACAACCAGGGCAATTCGCTGTTTCGCCTGTTGAAAGTTATACAACTGGGTCTGCAGCGGGGTGTTCTCCGGGACGAAGTATGGATCGTCGGTTTCCTGGAGAATGGCGGCGATGGTCAGGTCGTCAGCGGTGAGGAATTTAGCTGCCTTGCGCAAGTGCAGGATGCCGATCACATTTTCGATATCATCCCTGAATACCGGCATCCGGGTATGCTGCGAGGAGCAGATCTGGCTGACGATTTCATCGAGCGCATCATTGATATCAATGCCAACGATTTCAGTACGGGGCACCATAATGTCATCGACAGTAACCTTGTCGAGATCAAGAACACCCAGCATCATGTTCTGGGGTTGTGCCGCTATTTTTGAACCTTCAAATACCACGGTACGTAATTCATCGCGACTTAAGTGGTCGTGGTTTGTATTGTCCTGGCGGATCCCCAGCATCCACAACAATCCATTGGCTATCCAGTTAACCAGCCAGACGAGGGGATAACTCACCCAGAGTAATACCTGCAACACATATGACGAGGGCAGCGCGATTTTTTCCGGGTGCGCAGCGGCGATGGTTTTCGGGGCAACCTCAGAGAAAATCAGAAAGACGAAAGTGCAGATGATAGGCGCTGCTGCCACACCACTTTCACCCAGGATGCGCAAGGCGATCAGGGTAGCGATTGAAGCCGCGGAAAAATTGACAAAGTTATTGCCGATCAGGATCACACCCAGCAATCTGTCGGGTCGTTCCAGTAACTGGCTGGCGCGTTTTGCGCCACCATGACCTTCGTTAGCCAGATGACGCAATCGGTATCGGTTGAGCGCCATCATTGCTGTTTCGGAGCCAGAGAAATATGCGGAGAGTATTACCAGGAGGATAATTGCGCCAAATAAGGCGCCAAGCGACGGATCGTCCAAAAATGGCAGACCTCGTGTTTAGAAACGGATGCCTGTTGTATCCAATTAGCCGCGTCAGTGTCAAGCGATTAACGGAAGGACGCCCTGTCTGAAGGACAACGGCGGCTCAGGTTCTGCCGAGCACCAGTTCCAGCACCAGCTTGCTGCCGAAATAACCGACCGCAAGGATCACGAAGCCGGTCAGCGCCCAGCGTGACGCGATTGCTCCCCGCCAGCCCAGACGGTATCTGCCCCACAGCAGGATCGCGAAAACGAGCCAGGCGAGCAGGGTAATCACAGTATGGTGGACGAGTCCGGGTGTGGCCGCCTCCTTGAAAACAACAAAGCCGGTGAGAATGGACAGACTAAGGAAAACCAGCCCAACCATAAGCATTTCAAACAACAGCCCCTCCATGATCTGCAGGGGAGGTAATCGCTGCAGCATGGCCAGATTTCGATTTTTCATCTCGGTATCGCCAAAGGACAGAAGTGCCGCCTGCAGGGCCGCAATGGTCAGCAGGCTGTAAGCGACCACCGACAGGGTAATATGAAGCAGTATGCCGGGGGTGAGGTCATCCCGCGGGGAGTAGGCTCCTTCCATGGAAATTTCCAGAATAAGCGTCAAGGTGGCCAGCGGAAAAATGGCAATAAAAAGATTCGCCAGCGGGCGCCGGAAACTGCTGAGCAGGACAATGGCCGAGATAGCCACTGCCATGAGTGACAACATCGGAAAGATGCCCAGGTTAATGCCGCCCGCGCCATAAAGGTCCAGATACACGGTGACAGCATGGCAGGCGACCGCAACCGACGCGGACAGTCCGACAATAAGCTTCAGGTGTTTAACAGGCTGGCGCAGGCTCAGGAATTGGACGCCTGCGCTGCACAAGTACAGCAGGCTGGCAATTGTGCCTGGAATTTCCGGATTCATGGGTGACAGAGTTCTCAGATCACGATGGAGTTCCGCTATAATAACAGGTTCACATCGGAGTGAATCAGGAAGACACGTGTTTGAATCATTAGCAGACCGCCTTGGCGCCACACTCAGCAGCCTGACCGGCAAGTCCAGGCTGACCGAGGAAAATATCCAGGGAACCCTGCGCGAGGTTCGCCTGGCATTGCTCGAGGCTGACGTGGCGTTATCGGTGGCCAAAGACTTCGTGGAGCAGGTGAGCATTCGCGCTGTTGGCCAGGAAGTGTCGAGTTCGCTTTCCCCCGGTCAGGTGTTCGTCAAAATTGTTAATGAGGAACTTGTCCGCATCATGGGTGAAGCCGAGGGGCTGAACCTGAATACCCAGCCACCGGCGATTATTCTGCTGGCCGGCCTGCAGGGCGCGGGTAAAACAACGTCTGCGGCCAAACTCGCCTACTGGCTGAAAAAACGTGAGAAAAAGTCGGTCATGGTGGTCAGTGCGGATGTCTATCGACCGGCGGCGATTGATCAGTTGCGCACGCTCGCAGCGGAGGCCGAGGTCACTTTTTGTGAAAGCTCACCAGACCAGAAGCCGCTGGATATCGTGCGCAGCGCGGTGGATCAGGCTAAAAAACAGTTCGCGGACGTGCTCATCGTCGACACGGCAGGCCGCCTGCATGTAGATGAAGCGATGATGGCGGAGATCAAACAACTGCATGACGTGCTCTCACCCGCCGAAACCTTGTTCGTGGTGGATTCAATGACCGGCCAGGATGCAGCGAACACCGCGCAGTCATTTAATGAAGTACTGCCGCTGACCGGCGTCATCCTCACCAAGACGGATGGTGATGCCCGTGGTGGCGCGGCGCTGTCGGTTCGATCGATTACCGGTAAACCCATCAAATTTATGGCGGTGGGTGAAACCATTGATGCGCTGGACGCTTTTTATCCTGACCGTATTGCGGGAAGGATTCTCGGTATGGGCGATGTGTTGTCGCTGATTGAGGAAGCTGAGCAGAAGATCGACAAGAAAAAGGCCGAGAAGCTCGCCCGCAAAATCAAGAAAGGCAAAAAATTTGATCTGGAAGATTTCCGAGACCAGATCCAGCAGATGAACAACATGGGGGGCATCACCGGTATGCTCGACAAACTGCCGGGCATGGGCAAAGCGGCGCAGGCTGCCCAGGACAAAATGAGCGACAACATGTTTGGTCAGATGGAGGCGATAATCAATTCCATGACCCCGGGCGAACGGCATTACCCGGACAGTATCAATGGTTCGAGAAAGAAGCGCATTGCCGGGGGGTCCGGCACGCAGATCCAGGATATCAACCGATTACTGAAACAACACAAACAAATGCAAAAGATGATGAAGAAGCTCACCAAGAAGGGTGGCATGGCGAATATGATGCGTGGCATGGGCGGAATGATGCAGTCTCCCGGTGGAGGAATGCCGCGAGGTTGATAGTAATTTACATATAAAACAAATACTTAAGTCATTTTTCAGGGTCTGTCGATGGACCCATGAAAAGGTTTAAATTGGCTCTGCTTTACCGTACAATACCGCCCCTTTCGGCAGCACCGGCTCTGCGAGACCTGGCTCGGCTGCAACAAATTTAATACAAGGAAATAGACATGGTTACCATTCGCCTGTCCAGAGGTGGTAGCAAGAAGCGACCGTTTTATCATGTCACGGTGGCTGACCACAGAACTGCCCGAGACGGCAAATTTATTGAACGCGTGGGATTTTTTAATCCGATTGCGCGAGGTGCTGAAGAGGGTATCCGCCTTGACATGGATCGAATCGACTACTGGGTTCGCCAGGGAGCGCAGTTGTCTGACCGCGTCGCCAAGCTGGTAAAAAATTACCCTAAGGATACACCAGCGCCTGCTGATGCCGAGGAAGCTGCGGCCTAACGGATTTTTTCCGGCTGTAGGGTCCGTCTGGCAACGTCGTGACAGATGAGCAAATACAGCTTGGCAGTATCAATGCTGCTTACGGAATAAAAGGCTGGGTCAAGGTTTTTTCCTACACTGACCCGGTTGAACAGATTTTCCTATACTCCCCCTGGCAATTGCGAAGAAGTGGAAAAACGCTGGAGTTGGAAGTCGATCAAATGAAGGTACAAGGCAGGAATTTGCTGACCTTGTTCAAAGGATTTGAAGATCGTAACCAGGCGGAGAGTGTTATCGGTTACGAGATCTGGATTGATCGGGCGCAGTTGCCGGATCTGCCGGATGGTGAGTACTACTGGAATCAGTTGCAGGGTCTCACCGTTATCAATCAGGCAGGATTGTTGCTGGGTCGGATTGATCACATGATTGAAACGGGTGCCAACGATGTGTTGGTGGTGAGACCCAATGAGCAGAGCGTTGATGATCAGGAACGACTGATACCTTATATAGAAGGCGAAGTTGTAATAGACGTCGATCTGGACACAAAGAAGATAGTGGTCGACTGGCAGACAGACTACTGAGGCTGGATAAGGCATGTGGTTGGGAATTGTCACGTTATTCCCGGAGATGTTCAGTGCGATTACTGAATACGGCATCACGCGTCGGGCCATTGAAGCCGGGTTGCTGGAGCTGGACTGCTGGAATCCGCGGGATTTCACGACAGACCGGCATAGAACGGTCGATGACAAGCCTTATGGTGGTGGTCCGGGAATGCTGATGAAGGTCGCGCCCCTGCGGGATGCCATTCAGGCAGCGCGCGAGAAGGCAGGTGAAGACTGCCAGGTGATTTACCTCTCACCCCAGGGTGAACGGTTAAATCAGGAAGGATTGGTCCGGCTTTCGAAATGCAGGAAATTGATTCTGATTGCAGGACGGTATGAAGGAATCGACGAACGACTGATTGAACAGGAAGTCGATCAGGAATACTCCATCGGCGACTACGTGTTAAGTGGCGGTGAGTTGCCAGCGATGGTGTTGATAGACGGGATTACCCGATTGTTGCCGGGCGCTGTGGGCGACCCGGAATCGGTTGAGCAGGATTCTTTTGTAAACGGTGTGCTTGATTTTCCGCAGTACACAAGACCGGAAGAAGTAGCGGGAATGAGTGTACCTGCGGTATTACTCAGCGGCGATCACGAGAAGATCCGTCGTTGGAGGATCAAGCAGGCGTTGGGCAGAACATTGGAACGACGACCGGATCTGATTGAACAGTTAGATCTCGGAGACGAAGAACAGAAATTACTGGATGAATACCTTCAAGGCATCCAACCCGAAAATTGAGGATAAACCGATGAGCAAGATTAAGATTATTGAAGATATTGAAGCCGCCCAGCTCAAGACTGACGTTCCTGAATTTAGTCCGGGAGACACTGTGAATGTTCAGGTGAAGGTACGAGAGGGTAACCGCGAGCGTCTTCAGGCATTTGAAGGTGTGGTTATCGCAGTCAAGCAACGGGGTATTAACTCAGCGTTCACCGTTCGCAAGATCTCTCACGGCGTTGGCGTTGAACGGGCATTCCAGACCCACAGCCCGATGATCGAGAGCATCACGATCAAGCGCCGCGGTGATGTGCGCCAGGCCAAGCTCTACTATCTTCGTGAACTGAGTGGTCGCGCCGCCCGAATCAAAGAAAAGCTGGTGAAAAAGTAAGTTCATTCGCCTAAGTTCATTCGCCCCGCGAATGAACTGCCGAAAGCAGCTTGCGACGCAAGCTGCGGAAAGACAGGCATCCCCTCGCCGCTGGTCATCCACTCTCGCGGCTACAAACATTTTTCAACCTGATAGTCAGATTCGTAAAAGCCAATCTCGGAGGACTTAAGTAAGTGCCATTCAACCCAAACCAATCCCCCCCACCAAACCTGACAACCCCCCCCATTCCAAAGTAAAGTAACCCCAACACACCAGACTGCACCTTCTTGGTCACAAAAACCTTGGTCACCGAAAAGATTGACGATCCTCTGATCCCACACTATCTGGATAACCTCTGGATGGAAAAAGGATTGAGCCGCAATACCCTTGAGTCCTATGGCCGGGACCTGCGTCATTTTGCATCCTGGCTGTTGGATCAGGGAATAGCCTTGCTGGATGCCCGGCGCGAAAACATTCTTGCTTACCTGTCGTTTCGCATGGGTCGTGGCTTGAAAGCAAGGTCGACGGCCAGGTCGCTTTCCTGTTTGCGCGGCTTCTACCGCTACCAGTTGCGTGAACACAAGATTGCAGAGGACCCTACGCTGCGTATCGAGAACCCGAAGCTGGGCCGTTCCCTGCCGGGGACCTTATCGGAGCGCGACGTTGAGAAGCTGCTGGCAGCGCCAGACCTGGGAAATGTTGTTGGCGTCCGTGACCGGACGATGCTGGAAGTGTTGTACGCCTCCGGCTTACGCGTCAGCGAACTGGTCAATCTCAAGCTGACGGAGATGAATCTGCGTCAGGGTGTGCTGCGTATTGTCGGCAAGGGATCCAAAGAGCGTTTGGTGCCGTTAGGGGATGAAGCGATTTCGTGGCTCACAAGGTACCTGTTGGAGACCCGGAATACGTTGTTAAAGCAAAACCTCAATCAGGATATTGTATTTCCCAGCATTCGCGGCTCGGCAATGACGCGGCAGGCATTCTGGTACCGCATTAAAGCTTACGCCCGGGCTGCCGATATCAATACAAAATTGTCGCCGCATACCTTACGCCACGCATTCGCGACGCATTTGTTGAATCATGGCGCCGATTTAAGGGTTGTGCAGCTGTTGCTGGGGCACAGCGATCTGTCCACCACGCAGATTTACACCCATGTGGCACAACACAGAATGAAAGAATTGCATCAGGCTCATCATCCGCGAGGATAAAGCGACCTTCTGTCCGCAGGAATTTAGAGCTGATCGGAAATTATCTGCGTGATCGCAGGTCTATAGTAAAAGAAGCAGCGACCGGCCTGAATTTGCAAAAATCAGGGGCTTGGTGCAAAGTGACCCGCACCCGGATCAGGGTGTTCGGCCAATACTCCAGAGAAACCCGTTTGGTGAATTTTATGAAAATTATCAGCTCAATTTGCTTTGTGATCATCGCGACGCTGGGTCTGAATATGGGAGTATCGGCTGACGACGAACTGTCGATGGCTGCGGTCAGGGAAAAACTGAACCGTATCAGACCGGACCTGCCCGTTAAGGAAGTTAACTTAAGCGACCTGCCGGGTTTCTATGAAGTCACCCTGACCGAAGGCACGATGCTTTTTGTGAAATCAGATGCCAGCTACTTTATCGCCGGAGACCTTTACCGTATTGAACCGACGACTTTTGTCAATGTCAGTGAGGAAAAGCGAAATCAATTCCGCCGGGACCTGCTGGCGACGCTTGATGAAAGTGAAATGGTGGTGTTCTCGCCGCCGGAAGGATTGAAGAAAACCTCGATTACAGTGTTTACCGACATTGACTGTGGATATTGTCGGAAGCTGCACCAGGAAGTGCCGGAGCTCAATCGCCTGGGTATCGAGGTACGTTACCTGGCCTACCCGCGCGCAGGGCTGGAATCACGTTCATATGAAAAGTATGTGTCAGCCTGGTGTGCGGATAACCAGCAACTGGCCTTGACCAGGGCGAAACTGGGCAAGGAAGTGCAGGATCGAACCTGTGATAATCCGGTCGCGGCGCAATATGCCCTGGGTAATCAGTTTGGCGTCAGTGGTACACCGGCCATTATTTATGAAGACGGTACGCTGCAGCCCGGTTACGCACCGGCCGCCCAACTGGCGATTCGCCTCGGCATCAATTAGTTTCCCCCGAAGCGCTTCCCGGCACTTTCCAACCGGCAAACCGCGCAAACGATTTAGATAAGGCGCGGAACGAAACCTGACCATGTGTTAGACTGAATTTTTTTATGGTCATTGGTCGGAAAACGCATTGGACATTCAGCCCTGGGCTATCCGCCACGCCGAACAACGTTATCAGGTACAGGTTAAACGCAACCTGACGAGGAACTTCCTCGCGCATCTCGCCCACGGGATGCTGGGCCAGACTGGTTTCCGGCTGATCATGGCGCCCACCTTTGTTCCTGCTTACATCATGCTCTTGTCTGATGGCTCGCAATTCCTGGTTGGACTGGCGCTGTCACTGCAGGCCCTCGGGATGATGCTGACACCGTTGGTGGGCGCCAATTTCATTGAACATCGCAAGCGCGTTTTGCCCATCGGATTTATCACCGGCAGCGCGATGCGTGCCTGTGTGTTGTTAATTGCCCTGTGCGGATTTTTTCTTGACGGAAAGGCGGCGCTGATTGGCATCATGATCTGCCTGGTCATGCTCGGGCTGTTCCAGGGCATGCAGGGAGTTATATTCAACTTCCTGATGTCAAAGGTGATTCCCGTATCAAAGCGGGGCCGATTGAGCGGGTACCGAAATTTTCTGGCGGGCATTACCTCTGCACTGGTCGGGTGGATCGGTGGCGCTTACCTGATAGGCGAGACACCTGACGCGGCGGGCTATTCCTGGACATTTCTGCTCGCCTTTGTGCTTACCAGTCTTGGCCTTCTGATGCTGGTGTGGGTGCGGGAGCCGGAGCCACCGACGGTCCTGCCCAGGCAAACCCTGCTCAGCCGCCTGGGGGAAGTGCCGCGTCTGCTGCGAGAGGATCCGGCGTTCACCCGATATTTTCTGGCCAGGGCGCTGGCGAATATGGGCAGGATGGCAATGCCGTTCTATATTCTGTTTGCGGGTGAATCCATCGGTTTGACCGGATACAACCTGGGTATTCTGACATTTGCCTTCACCATATCAGGAACAGTCTCAAACCTGTTCTGGGGATATCTTGCTGATCGGAAAGGTTTCAGACTCACATTCCTGATGTCCACGTTTCTGTGGATGGGAGCGACCCTCGCGCTGATGATTGAGGGTGACTATTATTCTAACTACATGATGACGGTCATCATCTTCGCGTCGATTGGTGCAGCGGTTCAGGGGTTCAACAATGCCTCTCAGAATCTCACCCTGGAGTTTGGTGACCGCGACGATCTGCCCATGCGTATCGGTATTGCCAACACCGCGGGCGAACTGGCTGGAACCCTGGGTCCGTTGCTGGGAGGGGTTCTGGCGGCAACGCTTGGCTATGAGGCGGTATTTATCAGTGCGGTCGCGTTTCTGTTTGTCGGGGGCATGGTGGTGCGTCTGTATGTTCCTGAGCCGCGTAAAGTGACCCCTCGAAGGTGACGCGCCAGCTACACTTGGGTAATATGTCGCGCCTGCCTGCAGGCACGAAACCAATAGCGATTTAGGGTGTTCAGCGTCAATGGATGAGTTTCCCAGAATTAAGCGGCTACCACCGTATATTTTTAGTATTACCGATTCGCTGAAGCGAGAAGCGCGGGCGCGTGGTGAGGACATCATCGATTTCGGAATGGGCAATCCGGATCAGCCCACGCCGCAACACATTGTCGATAAGCTGATCGA
>JAJFKA010000166.1 GCA_021773555.1 Gammaproteobacteria bacterium | reverse complement strand
CTGGGCATTTTGCATAACATCGACGATGGTGCCCTCGATGTATTTGACCGGCGCTGTTGCGTCTGCGGCCTTGCCAAAATCAGCAGTTGCGCTGCTGTCGCGGATGGGCTCGTCCGTGCTGGATTTAGCCCTCCCCTGTCCAACTTCCTGTTTAGCTGTCTGTTCAATCTCTTGTTCAACCTCTTGCTCAACCTTTTGTTCAACGGGGATTCGCTCAGAATTCCCGACTGTTCGCTGATCCGTGACTGGCGCGCCAGCATTGGAGTCATTTTTGGCAGGACTGAGGCCATCGTGCGCAGGTGGTTTATAAAATACCTGATCATAGCAACTCAAACGCTCCGAGTCGGAATCGACCGCCACACAGTTGAGTATTCTGTCAAAGCATGCCAGGCGTAGCGCATCTGCTTCAATTTCGGTGCACATGCTGGCATTCGCCAGCCCGGTGAACATGACTAACCATACTAAAAACAATAACTGCTTCACCACAATACGACCTCATCAGTGTTTAACTTTCATCCCCTTCAGTTTAACGCGTAATGGAAGCAATACGGCAGCCTTGAGGTGATGATACAATCCGATATCTTCGGGAAGAGTCTTAGTCAATGCGCGTAACCCTCGCAGCCGTTTTGCTGTTGCTTTTTAATTCTGTCAACGCAGAATTCAACACGACCTCTGTCAACTTTGACAGCCAGTCAATCACCATTGCGCTCACCCAGGAACCACCACAGCTAAACGGCATGAAGGCCACCGACCAGGTGAGCATTCTCGTGCTTAGCCATATTATGGAAGGGCTGGCCCGATATGATCGTCGCGGCAATATTGTCCCCGGTGTGGCCGAGCGCTGGGAAATAGATGAAAAAGGTGCCACCTTCTGGCTGCGTGACAACGCGGTATGGAGTGATGGCCTGCCGGTGACCGCCCACGATTTTGTTTTCGCCTGGCAGAATGCACTCGACCCTGCCACCGCATCAGAATATGCCTTCATCCTTTATCCAATCAAGAACGGCGAAGCAGTCAACCGGGGGGAACTCGCGCCTTCAGAACTGGGCGCCTATGCAGAGGATGATCGAACGTTACGGGTTGAGTTTTCGCGGCCAACTGGCTACTTCGTCAATCTGACTGCGTTCACCACCTACTTTCCCGTACGTCGAGACTTTTTTGAATCTCGAGGTGATCGATACGCCGCAGATGCCGGTGACCTGCTCTTCAACGGCCCGTTTAAAATGACAAAGTGGGTGCACAGTGCATCGCTGAAAATGGTGAAGAACGAAAACTACTGGGATCGGGAAAACATCACGCTGAATGCCATTGACGCCCAGTACATCACCGCCGATACCCGCGCCCGATTGAATCTGTTTATCGACGGCAAGATCGTGCATACCGCGCTTGACGGGGAAACCTATAAGGATGCACTCACTCAACGGTTCCGAATTCGACGGTTTACCACGGGCTCAGTCTTTTTTCTCGAATTTAACCATCGTGCGCACAGGGTTACCCGCAATCTCGATCTGCGTCGCGCGATCCAGCACGTGTTCGACCCACATGAAATGGTTAACAAGGTGCTGGCCACGCCGGGTAACCTGCCAGGCGAAAGCCTTTTCCCCGTCTGGCTAAATGGCGTTGATCACAAATTTCGACGAGAATATCCGGCGCCCATCGTGCAGATCGATATAAGCCGCGCAAAGCAGTATCTGGCTAAGGCGCGTGAGGAGCTTGGCTTGAGCAAAATTCCACCGCTGGTATTGCTGGCGAGCGATAGTCCAACTGCAGCAAAACAGGCGGAATACCTGCAGGGATTGTTGAAAGCAAAACTCGATCTCGACATCAAAATTGATATCCAGACCTTCAAGCAACGGCTGGCCAAGATGACAGCGGGTGACTTCGATCTGGTCAATGCCGGCTGGGGACCAGATTTTGATGATGTCATGACGTTTGGAGATCTGTTCGCCAGTTGGAATCTGAACAACCGTGGCAGATACACTAACCCGGACTATGATCGGCTCGTCAGAACTGCCATGAATAGTGCCGTGCCAAAAATCCGCATGGATGCCATGGGGGAACTGCAACAGCTCATTGTTGACGACGCCATCATCGTTCCCCAGTACGAACAAGGCGTGATTTATCTGCTGCATCCCCGATTAAAGGGTGTCGTTCGTCGTGTCGTCGGCGCAGACCCTGACTATACTTATGCGCGTGTGGTTCAATAGTGGAAACAGCATTTACCATGATAAAAGCAAACTAACCTGATGCTCGCATATACCCTGAAACGTCTTCTGGCCGGTGTCATCACCGTTTGGTTTATTGCCACAGCGACGTTTATCGCCATGCACCAGGTACCCGGCGATCCGCTCATGAACGACAAGGCGGTGTCGGCCGAGATCCGCAAGAACCTCGAGCAGAAATATGGTCTGGACAAACCTGTGGTCGAGCAATATTTTATTTTCCTGGGTAACATGCTGGAAGGTGATTTTGGTATTTCGTTTACCCAGCAGAACAGACGAGTCAACGACATTATCCGTGATCACTTCCCGGTATCTGCCACTCTTGGCATACTCGCCGTCTTTTTTGCTGCCTCCGGTGGCATCCTGTGGGGCGCTTTGACGGCTATTTACAGGAACCGAACCCCTGACATCGTCATCATGTTCCTGGTCATTCTCGGTATTTCCGTGCCAAGCTTTGTGTTTGCGGCGCTTGGCCAGTTGCTATTGGTCAACATCAACAGCCTGCTGGGTCAATCGGTAATACCGGTTGCAGGCTGGGGAACAATTTCTCACATGCTGATGCCGTCGCTCGTTCTTGGGCTGGGGACCATGGCACTGCTGACTCGATTGATGCGTTCATCGATGTTAGAGATTGTTAATGAGGATTACATCAAGACCGCCCGGGCCAAGGGACTGTCTCCCATGCGGATCTTTTTCCGGCATCAGTTGCGCAATGCCATCCTGCCTGTGATCACCGTGCTTGGCCCACAAATCGCGGCCATCACAACCGGGGGATTCGTCGTCGAACTGGTTTTCGCTATTCCCGGACTTGGCCGCTACTTTGTCCAGGCCGTACAACAACTGGACTACACCGTTATCATGGGCACGACAGTTTTCTATGGTGCGTTCCTGGTACTCATGGTCATTATCGTCGACGTTCTCTATGGTTTTGTTGATCCGAGGGTACGTCTGCAATGACCGACGTTACGCCAACGGCCGAAGATTTCTCTCCGGCAACCTCCAGCATCAGTGTCGAACAGATTTCCCGGCCTTCGCTCTCGTACTGGCAGGACGCCTGGATTCGTCTGAAGAAAAATACCCGGGCAATAATTTCTCTCTATATCGTGCTCTCCCTCGCCTTCTTCACCCTGTTAGGGCCGATATTCTGGAATGTGGATCCATCGTTGCAGGACCTGAATCAGATATCCCAGGCACCCTCACTGCCAAAAACTGCCGTGCTGGTGGGCCAATACCAGCGTTGGTCGGGAATCGTGCTTGAAGACTTCCCTGCTGAACCAGCGGACTATCCGGATAGTGTCGATGCGGTCACTGATCTTCGGCCCTTTGAACTCGCGACTACACAACAGGTCAGACTGGTCTGGAATCCGGTGGTTGGTGCTGCGGGGTACAACATTTATCGAAACCAGCGCTTACCGGAAAACTTTAATGATCTGGGCCTGCCGCTGGGGTCGACCTATGGCGGAAATGAGGTCAGTTACGAGGACCGACTGAGCCTTGAGTCGAGACCATACTACTATGCCGTGGTGCCAACGGACGGACTGGATGAATATGAGGTCTACACGGTAATCGAAGTGACCCCCTCGATGATCATCACGCTCGCAGAAGCCAGTGATCGTCAACTGATAAAAGATGCAAACGTTGCGCAAACCGGCACAGCGCTTAAACTGGAATTTCATCCCTTCGGCACCGATTACCTGGGCAGGGATATGCTTGCGCGACTCATGCAAGGTGCCAGGGTGTCATTGTTCATCGGGATCGTGGCGCCGTTTATTTATGTCATTATGGGCATAGTCTACGGTGGATTCGCCGGTTATTTCGGTGGCACCATCGATTCGCTGCTGATGCGCTTTGCTGATTTTGTCGTGGCCCTTCCGTTCCTGCTGTTCATGATCCTGTTCAAGATTGCCTTTGGTATCGGACCCGGTGAAAGCGGCATCTTTCCCATGTTGATTGCGCTGGTGCTCCTGTTATGGCCAGCCACAGCACGTCTGGTTCGCGGTCAGGTATTACAGATTCGCGAACAGGGGTATATCGAAGCCGCACGGCTGCTTGGCGCCAAACCCCATTACCTGATACTTCGACACATCATCCCTAACACCATGGGCGTGATCCTGGTGACCCTCACCTTTGCAGTTCCCGCCGCGATATTCACTGAAGCGTTTCTTTCTTTTATCGGCATGGGAGTGGCGCCGCCCACACCGTCATGGGGATCAATGTGTAATGAAGGCGTGAAAACGATGCTGAGCCATCCCCATGAACTGATATTCCCGGCAGTATTTATCAGTATCACGGTACTCGCCTTCAATCTCCTGGGTGATGGTTTAACTGAAGCCCTCGATTCCCGTATGAGATCGAGGGAATAATGGTCGACGATAAAACCCACGATCGAATACTGGAAGTCGAAAATCTGTCAGTTGAGTTCTCAACCTATGGCGGCGACGTCAAGGCAGTCCGTGGCGTAAGCTTCGGCGTCAACCGTGGCGAGACTCTTGCCATTGTCGGAGAATCCGGCTGCGGTAAATCCGTTACCGTGCAGTCCATCATGGGAATCATACCGATGCCGCCTGGCAGGATCACCGGTGGGTCTGCACGTTTGAACGGTATGGAACTGCTTGGGCTTTCCGCAAAGGAATCAAACAAATTCCGGGGCGTGCAAATCGGTATGATTTTTCAGGATCCGATGACATCACTCAATCCCACCATGACAATCGGCGACCAGATCGCGGAAACCCTTCGGGTCCATCGTAATAAAAGCTATAAAGAAGCGTCAGCACTGGCCGTGGAACTATTGGAAAAAACCCATATCCCGGAGGCGGAAAAGCGCGCGAAACAGTATCCATTCGAGTTCTCAGGCGGTATGTTGCAGCGCGCGATGATTGCCCAGAGTCTCGCCTGTAACCCCTCGGTGTTGATCGCCGACGAGCCAACAACAGCGCTCGATGTGACTATTCAGGCCCAAATCCTTGAGTTGATGTCGGAACTACA
Organism: Gammaproteobacteria bacterium; assembly: GCA_021773555.1. Classification (GTDB taxonomy): domain Bacteria; phylum Pseudomonadota; class Gammaproteobacteria; order Pseudomonadales; family Azotimanducaceae. The sequence goes on along the minus strand of JAJFKA010000166.1, from coordinate 43,075 downwards.
GCGCACCGAAAATATGTCAATTATCCTGATCACTCATGACCTTGCGGTCGTCGCAAAAATGGCGGACGAGGTAGCGGTAATGTATGCAGGGCAGATCGTCGAATCCGGAGCCGTGGACGATATCTTCTATCACTCATCACATCCCTATACGCTGGGTTTGAAAAAGGCGATGCCGAGAAATACCGGTGAACGAAAGCAGAAACTGATGCCGATCATCGGTAGTCCGCCAGATCTTTTTTCACCTCCAACGGGTTGTGGTTATTTTGCCCGTTGTCCTTATGCGATGAAGATCTGTGAGACCCGGCAGCCGGAAAACTTTCCGATTGTTCAGGATGATGATCATCATGCGATGTGCTGGCTACAGCACGAGGATGCACCGGTGACTAAAGAATTGCACCAGAATCATGCGAGCATTGACCATGCTGGTTAAAACCGAGGAACTCAGAAAATATTTCAAAATAGGTCGCGGCCAGAGGTTGCACGCTGTTGATGGCGTCTCCATTGAAATTGAACAGAATGAAATCCTGGGTCTCGTCGGCGAGAGTGGATCCGGAAAATCCACCTTCGGGAAAACCCTGATTGGACTGCACGCGCGAACTTCCGGCGAGGCCTTTTACAATGGCCAGCGATTACCTGCAAAATTCTCCTCCGAGGATCACCTGCATTATTCCCAGGAATTGCAGATGATATTCCAGGATCCGTATTCTTCGCTTAATCCACGCATGACAGTACTGGATATCGTCGGCGAAGGGCTGCAGATACAGGGCAAACATACCAGGACGCAGATTCGGGAACTTGTCGCTCAATGGCTCACCAAAGTTGGCCTGAATTCAGATCATATGTCTCGATACCCCCATGAATTTTCCGGCGGACAAAGACAACGGATCGGCATCGCACGGGCAATGATTATAGAACCCCGATTTGTAGTCTGTGATGAACCCATTTCAGCACTGGATGTCTCCGTACAGGCACAGGTCATTAATCTGCTCGATGACCTGAAAAAGTCCATGGGCCTGACATTGCTGTTTATTGCCCACGATCTCTCCATGGTGAGGTATGTTTCAGACCGAATGGCGGTTATGTACCTGGGTACGGTTGTCGAAACCGGTCCGGCTGATGACGTTTTTTTCGAACCTCAACATCCGTATACCCAGTTGCTGATCGAATCGAATCCTGAACCGGATCCGAAATCTGAACGGGCCCGAAGCCACGTGCCGATCAAGGGCGAGATTACCTCCCCGGTCAATGTACAGCCTGGATGTCGCTTCGCCGATCGCTGTCCAAAAGTGATGGAACACTGCCACAATACATCACCGCCTGTCGTCTCGACTTCGAGCAGTCATACAGTGGCTTGCCACTTATTTGCCTGAGCACCGTTAACTCTCGTTTGCATCATGCCGCGACTATTCCTTATCAAGCATTCGATGCCAGAGATTGACCCGGAACTTGAATCGACACACTGGCAACTATCACCCGAAGGGAAGCGACGGTGTGCCTGGCTGGCCAGCGAACTGACCGGGCAGAATATTGCGATCCTGTACTCAAGCATCGAAACCAGGGCATTTCAAACCGCAGAAAGGGTGGCAAGAAATCTCCATATCCCTGTCAGAACTGTCCCTGGCCTACAGGAAAATGATCGTACCGATTTTCCATTTATTCCCGATGTGGCCGAGTGGCAGCATCAATTCAGAAACTTTTTTAATCAACCCACAGAGCAGGTCATTGGGCGTGAGTCAGCCAATGAAGCGGGTCAGCGATTCGCGACTGCAATCCAAGGATTGACAGCCTCTTACCCCGACCGTGATATCGCCGTTGTGTGTCACGGCACGGTGTTGACCCTGTTCACGGCGATGTACAACAAGATTGATCCTTTTGAACTATGGCAATCACTCGTTCCCCTGCCCGCCTATCTGGCACTTGACCGATTGGATTACGCGCTCGCAGTACCGGCAACATGCTACTCCGACCACAACGAGCGCCAGTCCTGAGACCGGACCCTGATAATTTGACCAAAGACCATAAAGATATCGACCAACCGGTCGATATTGTTCTGTAATAAACATCTGGAAAAAATCTTGACGGACGCACTCCCGAGATCTGAAACCGAGGCAGGGCAAATTGACCTCGCGTCGGCCTTTTATGATGTGATGTTTGGCGAAAAAAACACGAGCACCTCAAAACTCAACGATGTGGAAACCGAGGTTGCCAACCGACTCGTCGATTTGTTGAACAATTCTGATGAACTCGTTTCCCTGATCCCGCCGTTGTCGCAAATTCTGACCCAGCTCTCGACCATGCTCCGTGAGGACACCGCCAGTATCAGCCAGCTCAATGAACTCGTAATGAAAGACGTGGGCCTCTCGGCCGAGTTGGTCAAGCTGGCAAACAGCCCGATCTTCAGGCGGTCTGACGTGCCGCTGGCAGATACTGAGACCGCCATTCGCACTGTCGGCTTTCGCGAACTTGCAGACCTTGTATCCAGAGCGATCCTCAAGAATGTCGTCAAGGTCAAGCACATCTATTTCAAACTGTTCGGCCAGCAAATCTGGAATCACTCACTCGCCTGTGCAGTTGCGTGCAAGACCCTGGGGGGTGATTTCGATCGCTCCGAGGCTTACTTCCTGGGCCTGGTGCACGACATCGGCAAAATCGTGATCTTCAGGTGCCTGGTGGATGCTTTCGCGAACACAAAGCTTATGGCCAAACCCGGCAGCAAACTTTTTCGCGAGCTGATGACGACGTATTCAAAAAATTTGTCCTATCAGGCATCGCTGGAGTGGGGCTTGCCCGATCGGATCTGCGACGCGCTTGACGCACAACGCAATGACTCCCAGGAAGGCCTGGGTCTGGTACTCCATGAGGCAAACCTGATTTGTGAAGTTCACATGCTCATTGGCTTCAACCGCCTCGATGAGTGTCAGGGGCTTGAAGCGCTCCTTGAACTCGGCATCTCCGAGGAAAAGGCACGAAATGTATTTGCGGCAATCGACGGCATGCTCGATCCTTAAAATTTTTCAGCCCCGACGGTTTTTGCCACCATCCGCAGGATCGAGCTTTCATCCGTATAGGATTCTATGTCTGTCAGCGCAATCCACGCGAGATCATGGGACTCATCGCTGACCGCATAGCTCTCATCTTCACCAGCACTGATCAGAAAGCGGCAGTCATAATGAAAGTGCTCCGGCTCATCGACTCTCGCCGGGATAAGATGTATGTCCACGTCGAACAGCTCATCGCTAACCAGTATCAGGCCAGCCAGGCCACTCTCTTCCCTGGCCTCGCGCATCGCGACTTCCGCAATATCAGCATCACCATCCGCATGACCACCCGGTTGCAGCCAGCGGTTTAATTTTTTGTGATGCGTCAGCAAGGTTTTTTCATGTGCCGCATCAACGACCCAGGCGGAACCGGTGATGTGCCCAATTTTGAGTGTACGTTGAAAACAGTCTGGCTCTTCGCTAACAAATTTCTCAAGGCGCTTGATCATTTGTTGTTCTTCAACGAATCGTGACGAATAACGCGCAAGTAACGCAAGCAGATTAGCGCGATGCACTATCGCGCTGCTTGACCAGCCTTAGTTTACGATTGCTTTCTTCGTCGAACAGGTCCACTAATTGCTCGGTCATGGCGTCTCCGAGCTGTTCTGCATCAGTTATGGTCACCGCACGACGATAATGGTGGGTAACATCATGGCCAATGCCAATTGCCACAAGTTCAACCTTGGAATGGTTTTCAATCTGGTCAATCGCGTATTTTAAATGCTGCTCAAGATAGTTGCTCGGATTTACCAGCAATGTTGAGTTATCGACCGGCAATCCATCAGAAATAACCATTAATATTTTCCGATCTTCTGGTCTGCCGACAATCCGATTGTGCGCCCACAGCAACGCCTCACCGTCGATATTCTCCTTAAGCAGTTCCTCGCGCATCATCAATCCGAGATTTCTGCGCGCCCGGCGCCATGGCATATCCGCCGCTTTATAAATGATGTGGCGCAAATCATTGAGTCGGCCCGGTGCTGCCGGTTTGCCCTGTTGCAACCACAACTCACGTGCCTGACCGCCGCGCCATGCACGCGTCGTGAATCCCAGAATTTCCACTTTTACCGTGCAGCGTTCCAGCGTGCGACCCAGAATATCCGCACACATGGCAGCAATTGTAATGGAGCGTCCGCGCATCGACCCGGAACTGTCGATTAACAGGGACACAACGGTATCCCTGAAGTTCATATCTTTTTCCTGCTTGAACGCAAGCGGGCTGAACGGGTCGATAATGATGCTGGGTAGTCGCGACGAATCCAGCGTGCCCTCTTCAAGATCAAATTCCCAGGTCCGGTTCTGTTGCGCCATGAGCTTTCGCTGCAGACGATTGGCGAGCTTGGAAATAATCACCTGAGAACTTTGCAGGTGTTTGTCGAGCACACCCCGGAGCCGGTCCAGTTCGATCGGCTCGCAAAGCTCATCTGCGAATACCACTTCATCGAAAGCACCCGTAAATGATTTATAGGGGTTTTCTTTCGGGCGTAACCAGTTTTTGTCACCTGCACCCTCCGGCGGTGCTCCAGCTTCATCTTCACCATCGGCCTCGTCCATCTCCATGGCTTCCATATCGACCGGCACTTCGCCTTCAATTGCGTCGGCCATTTCGCCGTCGCTGGACATATCCTGCTCTGAAGATTCATCCCCGGCATCCGCCTCCATGTCTTCGGACTGCTCTTCGGCATCATCAGAATCACCGTCAGAATTCTCTTCTCCCCATTCATCGCTGAGACCGAGATCGGTAATCATCTGTCGGGAAACCGAGGAGAACTCGATCTGATCAAACATCAGTTCGGAGAGCGCCTCCAGCTTGTCGCCTATCCTGGCCTCAATATGCTCTCGCCATAAATCAACGACCTGTCGACCACTTGGTGGTACCGGGATTCCGCTGATTTTCTCCCGTATCAACATCCCCACGGCTTCCCCGAGCGGCGCATTGGCCTGGTCATCAATCTGGTCAAACGCATGATTCGCGCAGTGCTCTTCGAGCTGAGCATTGAGATTCTGGCCCACACCTTTCATCAGATAGGTGCCGATGCCCGCAACCCGCGCCTCCTCTACCCAGTCAAAAACGTCCTGGGCTATGCCGGTTTGTGGGCGATATTTCCGATGCGCACTTTCGTCGTGAAATCGTGTTCGCAATGCGAACCGGTCCGCCGTACCTCTGAGGCTGGCAAGCTCAACTTCGGACAGTCCCTTGTCTGGTAACGGGATGCGGGCGCGATTCCCCTGAATATAGGGTTTGCCTCGGCCAAAACTAACGTTCAGCTCATCATCACCCGATATTGCGCGCATAGTCGAGGTGACGGCTTGCTTAAACAGTTCTGTGGGGTCTTCTATCTGGGACACTTGTCTTTTTGGCCTGGCCTGACTCAGGCGAGGACTACCCTCGCGCTTGATTCCGGAAGCTCGTCGCCCATGCAGCGCTGGTAGTATTCCGCCACGATTGAGCGCTCGGTTTCATCACACTTGTTCAAAAATGTCAGCCTGAACGCAAAACCGTAATCAGCAAAAATCTTGGCGTTTTCCGCCCACATAATGACCGTCCTTGGAGACATCACAATAGAAATATCCCCATTGATAAATCCCTGACGAGTCAGGTCTGCGACCGAGACCATATTCGAAATAGTCGCTTTATCCAGGTCGGGCATTTTCGATGCGACGATGTCAATTTCCTTGCTGCGTTCCAGATAATTCAATGTCGTCACGATATTCCAGCGATCCATCTGACCCTGGTTTATTTGCTGGGTGCCGTGATACAGTCCGGTCGGATCACCGAGACCGATCGTATTGGTAGTCGCGAACAATCTGAACGACGGATGTGGGCTAATAACTTTGCTCTGGTCCAGCAGTGTCAGCTTACCTTCTACTTCCAGCACCCGTTGAATAACAAACATTACGTCCGGACGTCCAGCGTCGTATTCATCAAACACAATCGCACAGGCGCGCTGCAATGCCCAGGGAAGTAATCCTTCCTTAAACTCTGTGACCTGCTGACCGTCCTGTAAAACGATCGCATCCTTGCCCACCAGGTCTATGCGACTGACATGGCTATCGAGGTTAATGCGGATACAGGGCCAGTTCAGCCTTGCGGCGACCTGCTCAATGTGAGTCGATTTTCCTGTTCCGTGGTATCCCTGAATCATGCACCGACGGTTGTGTGCGAAGCCTGCGAGAATCGCGAGTGTGGTTTCAAGGTTAAACAGGTAACTCGGGTCTAAGTTAGGCACATGTTCCGATGTCCGCGAGAATGCGGGGACCTTGAGGTCCACATCGAGTCCAAAAGTTTCTCTGACATCAACCTGAGTATCGGGTATTCCCGATCCTTCCAGGGCTCCAGCTTTCTTATCCATCCTAGCTACACCTTCATACCGAATTAATCTCGCCTGCATGAACCGGACAACGGCCTGCAGACCTCAACTCCCGTCATCCGCCTGTCAGGTCTGGTTTTCATCAACCCAAAAGCTTCTCGCCCAGACCGAGTATCTTACCAACTCGATCGGGTGTCGACGTCGTGGTCTTTCATCGAGGCAGAACGGGAGCCAAAGGATAGCTTTTATAAGTCATAAATACCATTGCCGGAAGCATGGGGAGTCGACTGTTATACTCGCGTTTTCCAACCAACAAAATGACCTTATATGCCAAATATCTACATGATTCGTCACGGCCGGGCCGCGGCCTCCTACTCGGATGATCTTGATCCGGGACTTGATTCACTGGGCAGGCAACAAGCCATCGATGCCGGACTCGAGTTACAAAGTTTTCTACCCCTGCAACTATTGTCCAGCCCGCTGAAACGGGCTCTTGAAACAGCATCACCGCTCGCCCGGACCAGCGGCATCACTGTTAACATTGAAACACGCGTCTCAGAAGTCCCCTCTCCAGGACTATCTCTGTCTGAACGTGGGCCCTGGCTCCGGGGTGTCATGCAGGGTAAATGGCACGACCAGTCCGACGCCCTGCAACAATGGCAGCGCGACATGGTGACCTGCCTGCTGGCGCTAACCGAGGATACGGCGATTTTCAGTCACTACGTTGCAATCAACGCGATGGTCGCTGCAGCCGAGCAATCAGAGCTGGTGATGGTTTTTCGACCAGATAACGGTTCAATTACAGAGTTTAACTCGGACGGGACGACACTGGGCCTTGTTGCACGGGGGAGAGAAGCGGTCACCACGGTGAATTAGCGGAACCGGGGCACTACCTCAGCGCGGTTGTCGTACCGGCCAGGCGAAGGGTCGCTGACGACAAAGCATTCCAGGGATTTCCGTCATTCATGCCTTTTACCATCGCATCAATTTCTCCCACCTGTGCCAGCAGTTCCTGCAGTTCCGCCAGAGAGTGTTCTCGCAGGCACTTCGTCACCAGATTCTTACGTTTATCCCAGACCCGGGCCTTTTTAAGGACGCTGTCCAACGAACTCCCGGGCATTTCCCTGGCCATTTCTACCAGCCCCCTGAGTTCCTTGGCCAACATTGCGACGATATACAATAGTTCGGTGCCTTCAAGCTGAAGCGCCTGTACGATTTTCAGGGTACGCACTGCGTTGCCACCGATACTCGCATCAATCAGTGCAAATACATCATAACGGGCGTTATCGGCGACGCCCGCCTGTACCTGACGACCATCAATCCGGCCATCAACCGCCACAAGCTTAAGACGTTCGATCTCCTGCACCGCCGCGAGCAGATTACCCTCGATTCGGTTAACCAGCATGGTTACCGCCTCTCTCGATGCGGTCAATCCGGCGCGTCTGAATCGTGCATCCACCCAGTTCGGCAGATCTTTCAGATCGATGGGCCAAACCTGGATAAAGGCGGCCGTTTTGTCCAACGCCTTGAACCACTTACTGCGCTGGCTGGATGCATCAAGTTTGGGCAACACCAGTAACATGGTCGTGCCTTCCGGCAGGTCCTCGGCGTACGAGACGAGCGCGGCCGCACCTGCAGTCCCGGGCCTGGCACTGGACATTCTGATCTCCAGTAATTTCAGTTCTGCAAACAGTGACAGGCTACCGGCACTGAACAGAACCTGCTGCCAGTCAAAATTTGCTTCCACATGAAATACTTCTCGCTCGGAAACACCTTGCTTGCGCAAAGCCCGCCGGATCAGGTCACAGTTCTCCTGCACAAGCAAAGCTTCGTCACCGCTGACAATATAAATTGGCGCCAGCGTTTTTTTTAATTCTGACTCTAGTTTGTTGGGATAGACTTTCAAGAGTTTTTAACCATCTTGATTGAGTTCATCGTGGCATTCACTCGCCTGATAATCTGACGGACCATATCCTCCTGCATTTCTTCGCGCAGCAGCGCTTCTTCTTCACTGCTGCCGGTGAGACTACTGGCGTCAAATGTATAAATTCGCTCCGTTTTCAGCGTCGTCTCGGGAATCAGCATCTGGCCATCACGATCGCTAAGTTCGATGTCTACTTCCAGTCCCAGTTCGTACTCGGAGACACTGATTGTGCTGGTGGTCGCCACGGCTCTGCGAGTATTGCGTTCCGCCGAAACATTCAGGCCAGGACCCGTACCGTCACTATCAGCGATAACCGATGTTCCGGATTGCTCGAAGGAACGAATGAGTTTCTGGTGCAAGTCGCCATGAACATTTCGAACCGTCAGGTGCAGCACTTCCAGAGAGGATGAGAATTCATCAGCACCGCGAAGATGGAATCCGCAGCCTGACAAAGAAAAAACTAATATCAGCACACCCAGCGGTCCAATCCCTGGAAAAGCTCTGTAACAGCTGACCAGCTTATCCAACAACAAAATTAATCAGCTTGTTGGGTACGTTGATCACTTTACGGACCGTCTTGTCGTGCATGAACTTGACCACGTTGTCGAGCGCTCTTGCGTCCCGTTCAATTTCCTCGAGGCTTGTATCAGGCGCGACTTCCAATTGACCACGCAACTTGCCATTGACCTGAACAACCACATTCACCACAGATCGGGTCAGTGCGGTTTCATCGACCCGCAACCAGACTGCTGATTCCAGTGGTTCATCGTTCAGCTTGCGCCACAAAAGGTGACAAATGTGCGGGGTAATCGGAGACATGATCAAAACCGCTGCATTCAATGCTTCATGCACGACGGCTCTTCCCTGACTACTCTCATCGTGGAACTTTTGCACAGCGTTCATCATCGCCATCACGGCTGCAATGACCGTGTTAAAGGTCAGCCGTCTGCCGTAATCATCCTCAGCTTTTGCCAGTGTCTCGTGAGTAATCCGACGCATGTCTTTCTGCGCCTCCGTTAAGCCAGCCTTATCAATTGTGGTTATCCCGGCAGAATTGATGGCATCAAGGTGCACCATCACCGGATTCCACAAGCGAGTGCGCAGCCAACGATTCGCCGATTCCACGCCGTTCGCTGACCATTCAAATGACTGTTCCGGTGGTGCTGCAAACATCATGGCCATGCGCACCGCATCAGCGCCAAATTTCGCAAGGAGAACCTGGGGATCCCCTGCATCACCAGCGGACTTGGACATTTTGACGCCGTCCTGCAACACCATGCCCAGCATCAGCAGCTTTTCAAACGGTTCATCCGAGTCAACCAGGCCTTCATCACGCATCACCTTGTGGAAAAACCTTGCATAAAGCAGGTGCAGGATGGCGTGTTCTTCACCGCCCACATAGTGATCAACCGAACCCCAGTATTTAGCTCGCTCATCCAGCATCGACTCGCTATGTTTGCTGCAGGCAAAGCGCGCGTAGTACCACGAAGACTCCATGAACGTATCAAAGGTGTCGGTTTCACGAACCGCCGGTCCACCACAATCCGGGCAGGAGGTTTCATACCACTCGGGCATTGACTTTAATGGCGAGGCGACACCTTCAAACCTGACATCTGTCGGCAACAATACCGGTAACTCAGACTCTGGCACAGCAACGGGGCCACACTTGTCGCAGTGAATGATCGGTATGGGGCATCCCCAGTACCGTTGTCTGGAAACTCCCCAGTCTCTCAACCGGTAATTGACCTGCCTGCTGCCGAGGTTCAAGGCTTCCAGTCTGGTCGCAATGGCATTGCGCGCCTCATCGAAGTTCAGCCCGTCAAACTCACCGGAATTCACCAGTCTGCCCTTGTCTGTAAACGAGGCGCTTTCGAGGTCTATCTCACCCGCTTCAGGTTCGATAACCTGCGCAATCGGGAGACCATACTTCCTGGCAAATTCCCAGTCACGCTGATCATGCGCGGGCACGGACATTACCGCACCCGAGCCATATTCCATCAACACAAAGTTAGCTACCCAGATGGGGACATCGACTCCGGTTAAGGGATGTCGCGCAGAGTGTCCTGTCGGCATGCCCTTTTTCTCAAGCTGCGCCATTTCTGCCTCAGCCACTTTGACCTGGTTACATTCATCCAGAAATAATTGCAGAGACGGATTGGATTTTGCAGCGGCCACCGCCAGTTCGTGCTGGGGTGCAACAGCCAGATAAGTTGTGCCAAACAGGGTATCCGGCCGGGTGGTATAGACCGTGATACCAGGCTGATCCACTCCTGGGAAGGTGATCTCCACGCCCTCGGATCGACCAATCCAATTGCGCTGCATGGTTTTTATCTTGTCCGGCCAACCCGGCAAGCGATCCAGGTTGTCTAATAACTCCTCTGCATAATCGGTAATTTTGAGGAACCACTGGGCTAACTCACGACGCTCGACCGGCGCATCGGAACGCCAGCCACGACCGTCGATCACCTGCTCGTTCGCCAGCACAGTCTGGTCAACCGGGTCCCAGTTAACCCAGGCAGCTTTTTTGTAGACCAGACCTTTTTTAAACATGCGGGTGAAAAACCACTGCTCCCAGCGGTAATAGTCCGGATCGCAGGTCGCTAACTCCCGGGTCCAGTCATAAGCGAAACCCAGGCTCTGCAACTGCGCTTTCATGTGAGCAATGTTCTGCATCGTCCACTTAGCCGGTGGTACCTGGTGCTTGATGGCGGCATTTTCCGCCGGTAGCCCGAACGCATCCCATCCCATCGGCTGTAGTACGTTTTTACCCTGCAACCGCTGAAACCGTCCTATGACATCTCCCAGCGTATAGGTTCGTACGTGCCCCATGTGTAACTGGCCGCTCGGATATGGAAACATCGCCAGACAATAGTATTTCGGCAGGCTGCTATTTTCAGTCGCCTCAAAGGTACCGTGCGATGTCCAGTAGTCCTGGACATCGCTCTCTGCCCGGGAAGGATTGTAGAATTGTGGGGGTGCTTCTTGGTCCATTACCAGCAACTAAACATTAAAAGAACGCAATTCTACATGAACACGCCAGTTTGGTAAGCGGTTTGCTCGTATCAACGGCCATGCGCGACAACAGTGCCCTAAAAGTTGATACGAACCCCGGCGAATCCACTCGGCCCGGGCGGCGTAAAGCCAAAGACCTCCTCGTAGCGCTGGTCAAGCAGATTTTCCAGCCTGAGCGTTACTTCCAGGTGGTCGTTGATGCGATATCCGCCGGATACACTAACCAGCGTGAATCCATCAAGACTGACCCGCTCGTGGAATGGTGGAAATGGTGGAAAGAAATCATCTTGCTGCTCACCAGTGTGGACCACTGCCAGGTTAAGCGTTAATTTTCCATGCGCATAGCCAGCCCCGATCGAACCCGCGTTTTTTGGGCGGCGGACTTCGATCACAGGATTACCGCTTGCATCGGGCTGTGTTGCATCAAGATAGGTATAACTGCCATTCAGTGACAACCGTTCGGTCACCGCAAACCCGAAACCGAATTCAAATCCCCGACGACTGGAATCACCGCTGACATTCGCTGCGGTAAATCCTGAATTGATCGGGTCAAAAACAAATCCGTTAATTTCGTGCCTGAGATTTGCATCGAACCAGGCTGCGGTGAAGTTGGCGCGACCATCCAGCAGGGATTGTCGAATCCCAACCTCCCAGCTGAACGATTGCTCCGGGCGCAGTTCCGGATTGCCGATGAAACTGTCAAAAAATCCGAACCGTTCTGTGAAGGTTGGATTCTTGATACTTTCGCCAACAGAGGAAAATAGCGTCGTGGTCCCGTTTGCTAATCGCCAGGCAGCCGTTAACCTCCAGGTGGTTGAATCATCAAATTCATCGTTTTGCGCCTGTCGGGCACTGGCGGAAACATCCAGGCTGTCGCCGTTATAGCGATACTCAAAAGCGGCTGCCCGTGAAGTTGCGTTCAATCGCTTGTTCGGATTGCCAAAAAAAGTTGTCGCGCCCTGCTGCTGATACCATTCTGATTCTGCTTCCAGCAACCCGGTGAGTGTATGACGGTCCAGCAACAGATTGGCCTGGTATTGCAGTTTCTCCTTGATTCCGCTGACAACGTCATCGACGGTAGCCGCTGTACGGGTAACATTATCCGTATCAATTCTGGATATTGATAAAATCTGGTCCAGACGATCACCCCGGAAAATGGCAGACAGGCCCAGGTAATCCTGCCGGCTGCGCGTTTCAAAGCCTGCGTCAACCGGTAAACCGGTGGTAGCGAAATCGACATCATCAAATTCGCTCGTCGTATCCGAATGTCGAAGCAGGTAGGTCAGTTCAAATTGATCTGCGAAGCGCGTACTTCCCGAGAGGTTCACCGTGGAATTCCGGTAACCGTCCTGTTCACCGCCGTGTCTCGATATGTTGGTCCCGCGGGTATTGAATCGGTCTATCGTCAAGTTCGACTGATGTCTGTCACTGCCGTACTGGACACCGAATCCAGCGCTGGCGGTATCGAACGATCCGGCTTCTACATTGCCTCGAAAGCTTATCCCCTGTGTCTGACCCGGGCGAGTAATCACATTGATCACCCCGGCCATGGCATCACTTCCCCAGATGGCGCTTTGCGGACCCCGAACGATTTCAATACGCTCAATCTGGTTCGCCCGCAAGTGAGCGAAGTTAAATTCACTCCCCTGGGCGACGTCGTTGGCTTCAACACCATCAATCAACACCAGCACCTGATTGGCCTCGGCACCACGTACTCGTACCTGCGTCACTGAACCAAGCGAACCCTGTTGACTCACCGCGATACCTGGTATCTCTCGAAGCAGGTCTGACACGTTTACTGCATTTCGCCTTAGAATCTGCTCCTTGCTGATAACACTAATCGAGCTCCCTGTATCACTGATCAACAATGGCGAGATCGAGGCAGTAACTGATAACACCTCGAGGGTCGGTCTTTCGATCACACCGGCATCGGCAATGCAATACGACGGCAAACAGAACAACAGGCAAATCTGAATATACAACGGGACGGCCACACGCTTGAACATAAATCCTCCTCACTCTCACCCGAGTGAACAGATTAAAATTAAGCGGCGTTGAAGCAGAGAATTTACATTCAAGCACACTCGCCCGCCGCGAGTTTTTGGCTAGTGGTGATTAAGGCCGGTCTCCGGGCTTACGAGTCGATGGCGGGCATCCGGTTCCTTCACCTTCCCGTGCTCTGTGAACACAGTGGCATTTCGAAGAAACCACTCGTCTACCGTTGCGGGGGCAGCGCCAGACTTGCGGACCTGTTTCCAGGCACTCACTGGCTTCCCGTTTCATCCTCTTATCGACTGATTTCGAGGACACCTCACACTGTTAGACGGAGGTCATCTTAGGGACCATGGTGAACCGGGTCAACCGGCTATTTAGCAGACGCGGGTTTCGCTATGGCTGACTACGCTGGACACCCTGCCCGAATATCAGACCAGTCATTGCCAGGTGCATATCTACCAGCTTCCGGTGTTCCCGACCCACGATTTCGAGCCACTGGGCATAACCCTCGGCATTATGCTCTATCCGGCGCGACATATGCCCGGCGAGTATGCTGGCCAAAGCCCCGGGATCTGACACGACGCTGGCGTCATGAAAGGTTTGTTGATAGTCGTTCACCGCCTGGTGCAGCTGGTCCCGCCAGATGGCGGAGAAGTTCATCATTGCTTCTGCAGCAACGCCGATTGTCTCGATGAGACCGGTAGTACTGATGATTTCAGCACCCGCCGCGTCTTCGACCAGGCGCAACACCTCAGGCCTCAAAGACTCTGTTAAGTCGGGCTGCATGCTTGATACCTCCTCGTGGCTGTTGTTAACGCCAGCGACACATTATACTGACTATGCTGTTTTAAGAATGATCTGCGTCAGAGTTAGATGATATTTTTCATCGCTCTGGCACCCTCAATCAGGACCTTACAATGCGCCTTATCACATCCGTTCCGGGTGTCGACCTGAATGCGCTTTCAAGCCAGATTCCGGAGATAGAGCAACGTCCAGATAAACCATGAGTAACGTTATGAGCAAAGATACACCCAGTCTGAAACGACTTGAAGATTTCGGTCGTGTACGCTTGTCCAAAAGCTTTTTTATGCGTGATTTCCTGCATTCAGAGATTGCCCAGATTGAGGGCCTTGTTAACTATCCCGAGGACCCGGATCTGGCAGTCCTGGCAGGCACCGGTTTGTGCGAAAAAGTGCTTGAACCAATCCAGGCACAACTGGGCAAGGTCAGTATTCGCTCAGCTTACCGATCTCCGATCGTCAATCGTATAGGCAACGAGAAAAACTACAACTGCGCATCGAATGAGAGAAATTTTGCGCGGCACATCTGGGATGTTAAAGATGATCTGGGCAACTACGGTGCCATGGCCTGCATCGTAGTCAATTCATTCGTCGACTATTATGAAGAGACCGGGGACTGGACAGCACTTGCCTGGTGGATTCACGATCATGTCCCCGATTATTGCATCATGACGTTTTACCCCAACCTCGCCGCATTCAATATCGGCTGGTATGCCGGGCCGGTACCGGAAAAGCTGATCCAGAGCCAGGTACCCAATCCGAACACGGGTAAGAAAGGTATTCTTACAAGGTCCGGGCTTCCTGATTTTGAAGGAAACCACAGTGCGGCTTACCAGGCCTGGATCGACTCTCTCTCGCAACCAGGAGGTAATGGATAATTCGCTATGGCCAACAACGACTTTGTTCCACCGGGCTTATCCGCCAATGTGCTCGAAACCAGGCGGCATACCACTGCCTATCTGGACGCTGGACCAAAAGACGGTCCTCTCATCATCTTTACTCATGGCTGGCCGGAACTTTCTCTCAGCTGGCGCCACCAGCTTCAGTTTTTTGCCGCCATGGGCTTGCACGCCGTTGCACCGGATATGCGCGGATACGGTCGCTCCAGCATCTATGCGCGCCACCAGGAGTACGCCCAGGCCCTGATCATCGAGGATATGCTTGAGCTAATCGATAGCCTTGGTCAGGAACGTGCAGTGTGGGTTGGACACGATTGGGGAAGCCCGGTTGCCTGGAATATGGCGAGCCACCATCCAGATCGTTGCGTTGCAGTCGCCAGCCTGTGTGTACCCTATGCCAGCATCGAGCGGGGTCTCGATGAGGTCATTCAACTCGTTGATCGAAACCTTTACCCGGAGGCAGATTTTCCTGCAGGCCAGTGGGAATACATGCGCTATTACGAGGAAAACTTTGAGGCAGCCACCAAACCCATGGATGCCAACGCCCACAATATGGTGCAGCTTATTTTCAGAAAGGCAGATCCGGCGGGGTTTGGTCAGGTATCTGGGACGGCACTGGTGCGCAGGAATGGCGGCTGGTTCGGAGGTACGGGAGAAGCCCCAGAGGTACCGAGAGACGATGATGTGATCAGTGAACAGGAATTAAAAGTCTATGGCGATTCCCTTAAAAGGAATGGTTTTTTTGGTCCAAATAGCTGGTATATGAATCACCAGGCTAATGCTGAATATTTCAAAACGGCGGTTAATGGTGGTCGGCTGGAACTTCCGGCGCTTTTCATCGCAGCTCAGTATGATTCAACCTGTGAATCCATCACTTCCCGCTTGCCTGAACCCATGCGGAAATATTGTACTAACCTGACCGAAGCCGTTGTTTACTCAGGACACTGGATGGCACAGGAAAAACCCGCTGATGTGAACCGGGAACTGGTTTCCTGGCTGGCCCGGGAAGTACCCGGATTTCTCAAACCTGCCAGGATTTAGCCTGGAGGCCTGCTTATCACCTTAAGCAGCACCAACAGACTCGCACAAAAGACCAACAATGGCAGTTGTCCAAAGCGGTGAAACGGTGTCAGCCCGTGCATGATGTCTGCAGTCCCCGACAACACACCAGGCTCAAATCTGGGGAGCAGCGATACCGGTTCGCCGCGGTGATTGACCAGTGCAGTGACTCCGTTGTTAGTTGCGCGCAGCAGGAAACGTCCGTTTTCAATGGCTCGCATCTGCGCCATCTGCATGTGCTGCAAAGGACCAATGGATGTGCCAAACCAGGTATCATTGCTGATCGTGACTAACAGATCTGGCGAGTCGACGGTGGTTCGGACTAATTCCGGGTAGATCACTTCATAACATATCGACAATGATAGCTTTAGCTTTCCAGCCGTGATTGGCGTCTGAACATCGGCTCCCGGTGTATTCCTTGACATGGGCAGATCAAACAACTGAATAATGCCGCGCAGAAAATCTTCGAGTGGTACGTATTCACCAAACGGAACCAGTCGTCGCTTGTGGTACTCCCCCTGTCCTGCGCCGAGTGCCATGGCCGTATTGCGGAGCTTACCCTGCTCGTCCCGAGCCGGGATTCCCAACAACAGCGTCGATTCGTTGTGCTTGCCTTTGGCATCCAGTTCATTTAACAAAGTCATGGCATCTGCCTTGAAAAGCGTAACCGCAGCTTCAGGCCATACGATCAAATCAGCACCCCAGTGATTCTCCGTTAGCTCGAGATAGTTCCTGATGATTGGCATTACCATGTCTCGACGCCACTTGGTGTGCTGGTCTACATTACCCTGCACGGCAGCAACTATGAGCTGACCTTGCGGGTGCACAAAAGTAACCTGCCATAACCCATAACCGGTCAGCCAGATGAAGCCAAGGTAAATGAGGTTTCGCCAGCTTCGCCTGATCCATCCATCAAAAATCAATCCGGCTGTCACGCATGAGAAGAAACTTAACGCCAGTACGCCCGACACAGGCGCATAACCCACCAGCCAGGAATCAACCTGGCCGTATCCCAGATACAGCCAGGGGAAACCTGTCAGAAACCAGCCACGGAACCATTCAACTAAAACCCAGAGTGCTGGAAATCCCAACACAATCGCGAATTTTCCTGGCGCGATGAATCTCCCGTAAAGATAGCCATGCAACAAGCCAATGAGTGACCAGGATGCCACCAGCAACGTAACCAGAAATCCTGCCAGGAGTACTGAGGCACCGCCGTATACATGCACGCTCACAAAAATCCACGATGCACCGGCACCGTTCATTCCAAGACTGTGTAGATAAAATCGTTCGGCACTGCGTTGTATCGACTGGCCACGAACAACTATCAGTAACAGCAGGATGCTGACAAAGGCGAGTGGCCAGAGGCCAAAAGGAGCCAGAGACAAAGGTAGCAAGGTACCAGCAAGGGCTGCGATGAGGTTGCCGCCTGGTCGGGAATTGACCAGATTCCAGTAATACGGCACGGCGTTTCCCGGATGCAATATCAGTCCGCTTCAGCGGCTGTCAGTTTAAGCAGGTGGATACGCCTCGAATCTGCGTTGAGCACTTTGAAGTTATAACCGGCGATCTCAACCTCCTCATCCCGCTTGGGCAAGTGACCAAAGGATTGAGTCACTATTCCGCCAATCGTATCGAATTCCTCATCGCTGAATTTCGATTGAAACTGTTCGTTAAAATCCGAAATCGGCGTTAACGCCTTTATGGTAAAGCTCTCGTCAGCATGGCGCTTAATGTTGTCATCTTCATCGAAATCGAACTCATCCTCGATCTCACCAACGATTTGTTCCAACACATCCTCAATGGTGACGATTCCCGAGACGCCGCCATACTCATCGTAGACAACTGCGAGGTGATTTCTGGTAGTACGAAATTCTTCAAGCAACACATTCAACCTTTTGCTCTCCGGTATCGCAGTACAGGGGCGGAGCAGGTTGCGCATATTGAATTTTGACTTTTTGTCGGTCATTGCCAGTGGCAACAGGTCCTTGGCGAGTAATATGCCTACGACATCATCTGAGTTTTCGCTGATAACTGGAAATCTGGAGTGACCTGACTCCATCATCAACGGCAGAAACTCATCAGGGGTCATCTCCAGACGAACAAATACAACCTGGGATCGGGGAATCATGATCTCACGCGCCTGCATGTCAGAAACAACGAGCGCGCCTTCGATAATGCTGAGCGCCTCCGCATCCAGCAGATCCCTCTGTTCAGATGCCCGTAACAGCTCAATCAGTTCAGCCCTGGAACTGGGCTCTCCAGTAAAGGCCGCAGATAATTTCTCCAGCCACGTCGGGCCTGAGTCGCTTGATCCGCTTTCACTCATAGGTATGGATTCTCATAACCGAGGTTGGCCATCAGGTCAATTTCAATTGTTTCCATTTCCGTAGCCTGATGATCTACCGAATGGTCATGTCCTTGCAAGTGCAGCAAGCCATGAAGTACAAGGTGTGCAAAATGTGCAGCAACCGTTTTTCCCTGGGCTTTCGCCTCAGTTATCACGACACAACTGCAGACGATGATGTCGCCAAGCATCGCTGTACCAGTCTCGTCCACCGAGTCGTTGCTGAATGACAGGACATTCGTTGGCTTGTCCTGGCCGCGATACTGCTTGTTGAGTATCCGAATTTCTGCTTCGTCAACAATTCGCACACACACTTCTGCTGCTGATTGACCGAGATAGTCAAGGCTTGCTGACAGCCAGCCTGCAATCAGCTCATCGCCGGGTAAGCCCTGTCGGTCAGCAACGTTCCATTGAACATCGAGTTGATGCCGGTGCATGCATTAATCCCGCTGATTCTGTGGCCTGGATTCTTCGTGGCGCTCATAAGCTTCCACAATTCGCTGAACCAGAGGGTGGCGCACAACATCTCTGGCAGTGAAGTGCGTTACGGAAATGCCTTTAACCTCACTCAACACATTCAACACGTGCTTGAGACCAGATTGAGTACGACTAGGCAAATCGACCTGGGTAATGTCTCCCGTCACAACAACATTGGAGCCGAAACCAATGCGGGTAAGAAACATCTTCATCTGTTCCACGGTGGTGTTCTGGCTCTCATCGAGAATGATGAATGAATCGTTCAAGGTGCGTCCCCTCATGTAGGCAAGCGGGGCTACTTCGATAATGTTCTTCTCAATAAGCTTTTCAACTTTCTCAAATCCCAGAAGCTCATAGAGTGCATCGTAAAGAGGACGTAAGTAAGGATCTATTTTCTGACTGAGATCACCTGGCAGGAAACCCAGCTTTTCTCCCGCTTCGACGGCTGGTCTAACCAGCAGGATCCGTCTGATGCGCTCCTGTTCATAAGCTTCAACGGCGCATGCAACCGCAAGATAAGTCTTGCCGGTCCCTGCCGGACCAACTCCAAAATTAATATCGTGGGATCTAATCGCTCTGACGTAACTCACCTGATTACGACCGCGTGGTTTGACGCTTTTCTTTCGGGTATGAATCAGGTCTTCTGCTGACTCCACGTCATGGTTCAATAACGCATCAATCCCGGACTCCTGAAGAAAGAGGTGAACAATTTCCGAAGTAAGCTTTGTACCGCTCGTCACCTCCCGGTAGAGGTGACAGAGTAACTCGCCCGCTGCATCTACCAGCGGATGTTCACCCGACAGCTCAAAATCATTGCCACGGTTTTTGATGGTGATACCGAGACGGCTTTCAATCTGGCGAAGGTGAGTGTCGAACGGACCACAAAGACTGGCCAGCTGCGCACTGTCATTCGGTTCCAGCCTGACCTGATGAGGCGTTGGTGCGACGGTCATGACATATTCAACTTGTTGATAGCGACCGCCTTACATACTGCTCTACATAAAGGTGCCCTGATTGGATTAACAAAAACATTGGAACACTCATGGATGGGTCAATTGACAAGTAAACCTCGCAGGGAATTGGGCAGAGCTTCAACAACCTCGACGCTCGCAAACTGGCCAATTAAACTCGCACTACCGGACGAGAAATTCACAACCCGGTTATTTTCCGTGCGGCCCTGCAATTGGCCGGGATCCCTTTTTGAAATCCCCGTAACAAGCACCTTCTGCTCACTTCCAACCATATCCCGACTGATCTTCATCGCCTGATTGTTTATTCTAGCCTGCAGGAGTGTCAGCCGTTCTTTCTTTACTTTCATCGGCACTTCATCCGGCAGATCGGCTGCCGGTGTACCTGGTCTCGCGCTAAAGATAAAGCTGAACGAATGATCAAAGCCAATCTCTTCAATGAGCGCCATGGTGCCGTCAAAATCTGCGTCCGTTTCACCGGGGAAACCAATAATAAAATCCGAGGACAGGCTGATACCCGGTCGAATCGCACGCAACCGGCGGATTCGTGACTTATATTCCAGTACTGTGTGACCGCGCTTCATTGCCGCCAGGATACGATCTGAACCGCTCTGTACCGGCAGATGCACGTGACTAACCAGTTCCGGGACCTCAGCGTAGACGTTGATCAGGCTGTCGGAAAACTCGACCGGATGCGAGGTCGTAAACCGTATCCGGTCAATTCCATCTATCTCACGAATAACTGAGATCAAATAGGCGAGATCCGCAGTTGTGCCATCATCCAGCGGTCCGCGATATGCATTCACATTTTGACCGAGCAGATTCACTTCACGGACCCCATTTTCCGTCAGGTGAATAATTTCCCTGAGCACCTGGGTCAACGGGCGACTGACTTCCTCCCCACGGGTATAGGGCACCACGCAGAAAGTGCAATACTTGCTACAGCCCTCCATAACCGAGACAAACGCACTCGGCCCTTCAACCGAAGGGTCTGGCAGGCGATCAAATTTTTCAATCAGGGGAAAGCTGATGTCAACAACTGCGGACTCCGCCTGATCGCTGGAAGCGAGTAATTCCGGTAACCGGTGCAGACTTTGCGGGCCAAAAATCAGATCCACATAGGGTGCGCGGGCACTGATGGCCTCGCCTTCCTGGCTCGCGACACAGCCACCCACACCAATCTTCAGTCCAGGCTTCGCGACTTTAAGTGCTCGCCATCGACCGAGTTGGTGGAACACCTTTTCCTGTGCTTTCTCGCGAATAGAACAGGTATTCAGCAGCAACAGGTCCGCGTCTTCCTCGCAGTCGGTGAGTACATATCCATGTGACGCCTTGAGCAGGTCCACCATGCGGGATGAATCATATTCATTCATCTGGCATCCGTGTGTTTTGATGAATAGCTTGTTATTGCGCTTGTCGGTCAAGAGTTCCGGTCGATAATTCGTAAAAAAGGGCGGCTATTATAGACGTAGCCACCGGGAATTAGGTAGTCAATTACCCCCTTTACAACCTTGAAAAAAGGGATTTGAGCCACCATATACCGGGAAACGGTCCATATACCCATCTGTACCGTTGACAACGGACCGTGGAAAACGAAAACTCCCTACTCCGAAATTGACCGATTCTTTCAACCCGCGAATCAAATCTATGTCCAGCACGCCGATATACAAAGTGATCTTTTTCAATCAGGGCCAGATCTTTGAGATCTACGCCCGGCAGATCTATCAGTCTGATCTGTACGGCTTTATCGAGATCGAGGAGTTGGTGTTCGGCGAACGCTCACAGATGCTGGTGGACCCGAGTGAAGAAAAGCTTAAGTCCGAATTTGATGGTGTGTCCCGAACCTATATTCCGATGCATGCTGTGGTTCGGATTGATGAGGTGGCCAAAGAAGGCATCGGCAAGATTTCAGAAGCGAAAGGCGGAAACATTTCGCCGTTCCCGGTCTCCGCCTTTACCCCGAAAAAATCAGAGTAGGTCGCGCGCCACACGATGCATCTGGGTGTACACAGCCAGCGTCAACCTGGCAAGGTGGCCTATCAAATGGCCGGGACCGGTCATACTGTCACCTATCTCGAACTCGATCAGCGATCCAACCAGGGTGCTCATTATTTCAGACATCTGGGGTTGCGGGCGCGAGACGGTATCGCTGTCCTGCTTGACAATCATCCCGCCTATCTCCAGATCTGCTGGGCAGCGCAACGCTCCGGGCTCTACTACACCCCTATAAGCACGCTGTTTGCGCAACAGGAGATCCAGTACATCGTGGCTAACTCGGATATTCGAGTGTTGATCACCCAGCATCGCTTGCTCACCCAACTGGACCACACCGCTCTCGGGGATATCCGTATCCTGCTGGTCGATGATGATGGCAATGGCTGGCCAAACTGGTACACAGAAACCGGCCGGTTCCCGGTCACCGAGATCCCTGACCCTTACGAAGGTGCAGAAATGATCTACTCTTCCGGCACGACAGGGAAACCCAAAGGCGTCCGCTTTGACCTGGCATTATCACCTCCGGGCACTATCTCGGAATTAATGCGCACCCGCATCACAATGCACCAGATCAGTGAGACTACCCGCTACCTGTCAACTGCACCGCTTTATCATTCAGCACCACTGCGCTACAACATGATGGTTACCCGTCTTGGGGGCAGTTGCGTGATCATGGAGAAATTCGATGCACAACGGTCGCTTGAACTGATCGAGCAATTTGCTATCAGCCACAGCCAGTGGGTGCCAACGATGTTTGTCCGCTTATTGAAGCTGGCCCCTGAAATAAAACAGGCGTATTGCCTGGCATCGCTGCAGTATGCCATTCATGCGGCGGCACCTTGCCCGATCCACATCAAACAGCAGATGATCGATTGGTGGGGGCCCATTCTTTATGAGTACTACTCAGGCACCGAGGCCAATGGTTCCACCGCAATTAGCAGCGCCGACTGGCTGACGCATCAAGGCAGTGTTGGCCAGGCAATCCATGGCGAAATCCATATCCTTGATGAAGACGGTCTTGAATTGCCTCAGGGCGAAACCGGCACCGTGTTCTTTGCGAACGGATCTGACTTCAGTTATTACAAGGACGCACAAAAAACAGCGGCCGCCAGGAACGCCGCAGGCTGGTCCACACTGGGCGATATGGGGTTTGTTGACGAACAGGGTTATCTTTACCTGCGCGACCGGAAATCGTTCATGATTATCTCCGGTGGGGTGAATATCTACCCGCAGGAAATCGAGGACGCCCTCATCAGACATGAGGACGTACTGGATGCCGCTGTATTCGGCGTCCCCGATGAGGAATTTGGTGAGGCAGTCAAAGCGGTCGTGCAACTCAACGACGCAGGATCAGCCAGCGCGGAAAAAGCCGAACAACTCATCAAACATTGCCGCAACCTGCTCGCCCATTTGAAGTGTCCCCGCTCCATCGACTTTATGGAGAATCTTCCGAGGCACCCCACGGGAAAACTCTATAAACATCAGTTGCGTGATCCGTACTGGCGGGATCATAACTCGAGGATCATCTAGCCCGGCTGCCCTGGCTGTTCGGAGAGCAACTCAATTTGAATGCCTGGCGCCACGCTGATCAACTGCTGGAGTGATTCATCCCGACCCGGAAATCGAAACTCCGGTGCCAGCTCCTGCAACGGCAATAGTACGAACAAGCGCTGCCATGCTCGCGGATGCGGTAAGGTAAGCGGTTGTCCGGCAAGTATTCGCTGGCCAAAGCTCAGGATGTCCAGATCCATGGTTCTTGACTCATAGCCTTCACGCAGCGGGTTTGGGCTGCGGCCATAGCGTACTTCCATCTCCTGCAATCCTTGCAACAGTTGAACTGGTGTCATAGAACAATCAAAACAAACGACCGCATTAACAAATGGCGCCGCACCCTTTGCCAGCCCCACAGGTTCCGAGCGCCACAACGACGAGCATCCAACCTTGCCCGTGGCAAATCGTCCAAGTTCATCCGCCACTGCTTTGATGTTGCTGGCAGAACGCCCGAGGTTACTGCCAATACCAACGAACACACATTCAGACACTTGCTTACCCACACCTTGCGCCCCAGTGATCGGCCCATGGCTATTCGCCACAAATTCATGATAGTTTTAGCATCCAGCCAGACCGGGGAATCAGTCCCGGTTAACGGCTAAAGTGACGACTATTACAGCAAACTTTACAGCGGAAGAGGAATACCATGAAAGCAGCCGTTTTACGCGAACAGAACAAACCCCTGGAAATAGAGGAAGTACAGATCTCAAAGCCCGGCCCGCGTGAGGTTATGGTACGCCCGGTTGCAGCCGGCGTCTGTCATAGTGACTTACATTTCATGGACGGCTCTTATCCGTACATGTTGCCAACAATTCTCGGTCACGAAAGTGCAGGAATCGTCGAAGAAGTCGGTTCCGACGTCACCTATGTCAAAAAGGGCGATCACGTCATCACCTGCCTTTCTGCCTTCTGCGGTCACTGTAACAAGTGTCTGACGGGCCATCTGTCACTATGCCAGAGCCCGGAGGTTTCCCGCACAGCAGATGAACAACCGCGACTTCATCAGAACAACCAGCCAATCCATCAGTTTCTGAACCTGTCATCCTTTGCCGAACTGATGCTTATTCATGAGCATGCCCTCGTGAAGATACGAGAGGACATGCCATTCGACCGTGCAGCTTTAATCGGCTGCTCTACTACTACCGGTGTTGGTGCAGTTTTCCACACCGCGGGTGTCGAGCCGGGATCTTCCGTCGCAGTCATTGGCTGCGGCGGCGTTGGTCTCGCCGCAATCAATGGCGCGGCAATCGCCGGTGCGGGACAAATCATCGCAGTCGACATGGTTGACTCCAAACTTGAGCTTGCCAAGGCACTGGGTGCTACCCATACGATCAATGCCGGTAAATCTGATGCCATCGGCGAGGTGATGGAGATCACCAGGGGTGGTTGCGACTACACTTTTGAAGCCATTGGACTCAAGGCAACCGCAGAACAGGCTTTCAAAATGCTGGGCAGTGGCGGCACCGCAACAATCATTGGCATGATTCCCGTGGGCACCATGATTGAACTGCACGGTGTGGACTTTCTCGCCGAGAAAAAAATCCAGGGTTCAAATATGGGTTCAAACCGTTTTCGAGTGGACATGCCTCGATTCATCGATTTCTACCTGTCAGGTAAGCTGCATCTGGACGAGATGATTTCAAAACGGATCAAACTCGCCGATGTCAACGATGCGCTGAATGCTCTGAAAACAGGCGAGGATGCGCGACACGTCATTATGTTCGACTGATTCAACCGCACAGAAATTTAACATAAAAGACACAGACGAGAGTTAAGAGAAGCGCCTATGAGCCGTGTTGAAATCGAATCAGAAGTAACTGGGAATGTCTGGAAGATCGAAGTTAAGATAGGTGACAAGGTCGAGACCGAAGACGTGTTAATGATTCTCGAATCCATGAAAATGGAAATTCCTGTTGAAGCAGCTTGTGCAGGGACTGTCGTTGAGTTGTTAGTGAAGGAAGAAGATGTTGTGGAAGAAGATCAAGTGGTGGCAATCATCGAGACCTGATGATTCAGGACCGGCTGCAATGCAGAGCACCGACAAATTGACTTCAACTCGATTCTTCAATCGTGAAATCTCCGACCTCGCTTTCATTGAGCGGGTGCTGGACGAGTCCTCTAATCCGAAGCACCCGTTGTTGTCGCGACTGGAATTTCTGGGTATTTCTGCTTCTGTTCTGGATCAGTTTTATGGCGTACACGTCGCCAGGCTCAGACGCAAGATTGATGAAGGTGACACACGTACCAGCGTAGATGGACTTACGCCCGCAGCCCAGCTACGGAAGGTTAATCAATACGCAGACAACCTGTTGCGCGCACAACAGGCCTCCTGGATCAAACTGGGTGCTGAGCTTGCTATCCACAATATTCGACTACAGGACCCTGCTGAACTGAGCGGATCTGATCTCGACTACCTGCAAAATTATTATTCCCGCCATGTTATGCCGGTCTTGTCTCCATTTATGATTGACCGTGAGCATCCGTTCCCATTCATACCGAGTGGCGGTCTGTGTGTGGTTGCCGAGGCAAGCACCGGACAGGGCGAGACAACACACCTGCTGGTTCCGATGCCACCAAGCCTTGCGCGGTTTATTCTGCTGCCGGGAGAGGGAGCACGCATCATATCCCTGGAAAGCATTATCATCTTCTTTATTCAGAGCTTCTTCTCAGAATTAAAGATCACCAACTGCGGCACATTCCAGATACTGAGAGACAATGACCTCGCTCTGGAGGAACGGTTTGATGACCTGTTGCAGATGGTTGCCACCAGTCTCGAGCGACGTGAACGCGCCAATGTCATTCGTTTAAAGTTTGCGGAAGATATGCCGGAAGAAGCACGATTTTTCATTGCAGAAGCACTCGGTGTACTCAGCAAAGATGACGTGGACGAAATGCGCTCGAAGAATATTAGCATCGACACCTCCGAGACCATCGCCATTGATTCACTGGTCGGATTGTCCGACTCAGTGGATCTTATTAACAGTCATCTCGGTCCTAAATACCCGGACTTGAAATTTCCTTCCTACGAGGCAAAAGTTCCTGATCGGATCAGCCGATGCGACGGTGACTATTTTTCAGTTCTGCGCGAGCGTGACATGATTTTGCATTGGCCCTATGACTCCTTCAATGTGTTGGTTGAGTTTATTCAGTCCGCCGCCACCGACCCGGACGTTCTGGCAATCAAGCAGACCCTGTACCGCACAAGTAGCCAGTCGCCAATCGTCAACGCATTAATAGCGGCGGCAGAAAGCGGCAAGGCTGTCATCGCGGTCATTGAACTTGAAGCCCGGGATAATGAAAAAGCCAACATTGCACTTGCCCGGCGCATGGAAAGGGCAGGTGTACAAATCGTTTACGGCATCATTGACCTGAAAGTGCATTGCAAGATGACATTGATAGTGCGCCGGGAAAAAGATGGAACTACCCTGTACACGCACTTCGGCACGGGCAACTATCATCCAGGCAACGCTCGTACCTATACAGACCTCGCATATTTCACAGCTGACAAGACGCTCGGTGAAGATTGCAACAAGGTGTTCAACTATCTTACCAGCGGTAGCCCGCCGGCCTGCCAAAATCTGCATGTGGCCCCGTCGAATATCCGCACTCAATTGTTCGAACTGCTCGATATAGAAATTCAGAATGCCGCAGCCGGTAAACCCGCGCAACTCTGGGCGAAACTTAATTCGCTTTCTGACCCGGCGTTGATCGACAAACTCTATGAGGCATCCAATTCCGGCGTTCAAATCGAACTCGTGGTGCGCAGGCAGTGTCGTCTTAAACCCGGAGTGCCCGGAATGTCTGAGAATATTCGCGTGAAAAGCATTGTTGGTCGATTCCTGGAGCACTCCCGTATTTACAGCTTCGCAAATGGCGAGAGCCTGCCTCACGCCAACGCAAAAACTTTTTTGTCCTCAGCGGACTGGATGGAGCGAAACTTCGATGATCGCGTCGAAGTCATGATCCCGCTGACGGACCCAATCGTCCACAAGCAGGTTCTTGAGGACGTGCTGGCAAGGAATATTGAAGACAACGAACAATCCTGGTACCTGCAGCCGGACGGCGAGTACGTCCGTCCGCAGGAGGCAGGATTTTCCGCGCAGGAATGGTTTATGGAAAATCAGAGTATATCCGGACGATGAGAAATCTGGTCCTGATCGCCACGATCCTGTTAGTGAGCGTTCGCGCCTGGCCAGAGTCATTGTTCGATTCAGATGCAACACTCAGCATCCATCTGGAAGCGCCATTCTCACAGATACGACGGGAGCGTGACAAAGCAACGCAATACCCCGCGAAACTCATGGTTGTCGATGGTTCTGAGCTGCCGGTGGAATTGCAGGTTCGCGGTAACAACCGACTTAAGAAGACCACATGTAAATATCCCCCGCTGCGAGTCTACTTTGATAAGGATTCGGTCAAAGGGACTATATTCAGGAAGCAATCCAACCTGAAACTGGTCGTTGCCTGCAAGAACCAATTCGAGGACTACGTCCGTCTTGAATATTTGATCTACAAAGCCTTCTCGCTGCTGTCTGACAACAGCTTCAAGGTGCGCTATCTGGAAATCACGTATATCGATGATGGCAAGGAGCGAGTAAGCCCGGGATTTTTTATCGAACAGAAAAAAGCCATGGGCAAACGGCTTGGTTTAACGCAGGTTCACGAAAACAATACTTCCCTGTCTGCCCTGGACCTTCAAGCTGCCTTGTTGGTGGACATGTTCCAACTCATGATCGGTAATACTGACTATTCCAACCTGACCGCACCGGGAGACGAAGATTGTTGCCACAACACGAAGCTAATGATGGCAACAATGTCAGGCGGCAACGGATTCATTCCTGTGCCCTACGATTTCGACAGCGCCGGGCTGATCAATGCCAAATACGCTGTACCACCCGACGGGCTCTCACTGTCATCAGTTAAAACCCGAAAGTACCGGGGGTTTTGCCGCGCAAACGAACACCTGCCCCAGATGATCGTGAGATTTAAGAAGCAGGCGGAAACAGTTATTTCCCTGTTCCGGGACGATCCAATGTTGTCAAAACGATCCATAAAGAGCGCGGTCAGATACCTTGAAGGCTATTTTGAGATTCTCGATGGCGAGAAAAAACGAACTCGATATCTGACTGATGGCTGCCGGACCTAGTGGCTCGCGGGTCGATAGGCTGCGATCGTGGCTTTTCGGTCCTTGCCTTCGTCCGCAACAATCAGCGTGTGATCGCCCAATAAGCCAATCCCTTCCGCCTGTCGGTGGTGCTTCTTCTTGAGTTTGCCCTGGCTGATGAGCTGACCTTGCCTGGATACCTGTATCAATAGTTTCTGCTTGCCGGCAAGCAACAGGTAGCCGTCGTGAAAGATGGTGATTCCCGATGGTCGAATTCGCTGCTCTCCGGCAACTTCACTAAATGGCAGGTCAAACATTTTTTCAAGCCGTCGCTGATCCAGCCGATAACGATACACCGAGATGTAATCGTCCCTGTCGTACATTTGCTTACACGCAAGAACCAGTGAGCGGTCTTCAAAATCCCGGTCAAGTCCCTC
This sequence comes from Gammaproteobacteria bacterium, assembly GCA_021773555.1. Lineage (GTDB taxonomy): Bacteria > Pseudomonadota > Gammaproteobacteria > Pseudomonadales > Azotimanducaceae. The sequence continues at coordinate 14,158 of JAJFKA010000166.1, read as the reverse complement.
AACCTCACAAATGGCTTCCAGCCCGGAATCAAATACATCGAACTCAGTGTGTATACCCCCGTGCAGGACGCCATCGGGGATCCCATAGATCATCCCGGTACTGGTTACCAGATACAGGTCATCTCTGATGACGGCAATGCCCTCAATATCCACAGCAAGCGCTGGATTGCCAAACTGCGCATGCACAGAGACTTCCTGGCTGGATATTTCCATGGCATAAATCACCGCGGTCTCATCGTTGTGCATCAGAATGCGGTCGTCGTCGGTTATCGCCACCCCGGACACTTCCATCAACTTGCCCGGCAAGACCCACTGGTTTCGCCATTGACCGCTAAATTGATAATCGTCCAGAGACCGGGGAACTGCGACGGTCAGTATCTGGCCTGCACTGACCGATGCTGTATCTCGAACGTTCCAGAGCAGGCCAACAACAACACTAAGTACCAGAATCGTCGCGATCGTCGCCGGAACCTTTGCTTTGCCCATCAACCTGTGCTCCTTCCTCAGATCCTTTGCTGCCGGGGTCGATCCAGCTTCGTGCAAACCACCGGTTGCCAGATGAGAACTCGGCATAGTGTATTTGCCATAAGACAATAATCGAAAAATTAAAGAACACGGAGAGCACAACGGCGATTTCCAGAGCGCCTATCCCGGCGGCAAGACCAACTCCGATCGACATGAAGATGTAGATTGCATCAACCGTATCATCCAGGGTTAATCGAAAACGAACCCCGGCAACAATGCCAGCAAGGCTGAATGCCAGTGCCAGAGAATTCTCGACAATAATCACAATGCCAGCCACCGCCATGGGCAGCAACAACAGTGTCATTACGAACGACTGCTCCCTGCCTTTGCGGCGACGTGCGCCCATATAGACCCAGGCCACAGGTTTCATCAATACGAGCACGCCAATAAGCCCGAGGGTTAACTCCAGTGCTTTGCTGAGAGGCTCCCAACTGATATCCATCGCCTTACCACTGACAAACTCATTGGCCGGCAACGATAAGCCCGCATTGCCGCCAACCGGGAGATAGGACGAGGCGGCCGGCAGGGCGAGCAATAGCGCGCCGATCACCAGAAAGACGATCACGTAGTAACTCGAAAGCTGTAGCAGAGGTTTAAAAGATCGCAAGTCCATATGGCCTGGCTGATTACCAGGCGTCAGTGTCACCCACCCGAACGCGCAGGTCAATCAGCCATAGACGCGCCGGTTAAGGGTTTGCATTTTTCTCCCGGGGGCATAACATTCGGACCACCAGCCCTGAATTTTAATAAAGCTGTTCTCCCAGAAAATCGTTGTATCTGGAACCAATACTGGATAGGCGAGGAGTGGAACATGCACTACATGAACCAAAGTTTTAAAGACGAAAAAATCGACCTTGACGGCAAAACCTTTCACAACTGCGTCTTCGAAAATTGCGAACTGATTTTTAACGGTGATCGCCCGCCGACTTTCTCAGACAATCAGTATCTCGATACCCAGTTTGTCATGACCGGTCCTGCGGTTAGAACGGTCTACCTGCTTTCGAATATTTATCACGCCGGGGAAGGTGGCAGGCAGGTCGTAGAGAACCTGGTTCGGGATATCCGGAATCACGATGTCCATGGGCACGAAATACGAACAGCAATTCCAAATACCCAGGATCACAGCCTGGCTTAAATCAGCGAATGTGAGTTCGAACCCCGGCTCAATACTCATCGTGCCGACGCACCCAGGCCAGGGTGAACGGTAGTTCATCTTCGGTTCTGCCCCGGGGCGTCAGATCAATGTATCCGTAAGCACCATTCATTCGATCAAGCCCGCGACCGTAAGTGGAATAGGTGTGATAAATCTTGTCGCCGATCAATTCGAATACGCTGGTGCCATGCTGTTCGGCACCCATGACAGGTCGCGTCTGGTAGTTGTATACCATGCTGCCAGCCTCAAGCTCCTCATCCGTCGCACTAACGCCAAAATCGAAATTGAAACTGTTGTGCTCCGAGGACAACCAATGGAAGTTCCAACCCATTCGGGCCCGGTAACCTTGCAGTCGGTCAATCTCACCGCGCGAAATCACCGCGAAGCTTATATCACGCTGATTGAGGTGCGGGACCATCCGGTCATAACCATCTGCCCAGAAGGAGCAAATCGGGCACCCTGCTTCCCAGCCAACGCCAAACATAAAGTGCTGCAGGATTAGTTGGCTCCTGCCATTAAACAGAGCGGAAAGTTTCGTCTGACCATCTGCCCCCTCGAATACATAATCCGACTCAATTTCAAGCTTTGGCATATCCCTGCGTTTGCGGGCCAGTTCAGCCTCGGCTTTTGAGTGAGCCTTTTCCAGGATGAGTAATTCCGCACGAGCCTCAAGCCATTGGGTTTTCGTGGTTCCAGCCATGCGCATTCACCTCTTTAACGTTTCGGGCCTTCATTATTTAATAACGAACCAGCCAGGTAAATCCCGACATTGACATCACACGTTTTTTTGAGGCGATCAGCTTCCCGATGGCGCTACAGCACACCGAAATCCCAGGTCATACCATCGTGATAGCGCTTCATCACATTCTTCGCAATAAGAATCCGGTGCACTTCATCAGGGCCGTCGGCAATCCTGAGGGTGCGCGCCCCGAGATACATACCGGCCAGTGGCGTATCACCTGAAACACCCATAGCACCATGAATCTGAATCGCCCGATCCACAACCCGATGCATCGCATTTGGCACGAATACCTTGATCGCTGAAATTTCAGTGCGGGCGTCGGCACCTGAATCGATCACCTCTGCGCAATGAATAGTCATCAGTCTGGAGGACTGAATATCCATGTAGGAATCCGCAATCGCAACCTGGGTCAGCTGCTTATCTTCCAGCATGCCACCATGCACCTTGCGCTCAGCCGCCCTTTTTACCATCAGATCGAACGCCCGCCACATCTGGCCTACGCAATTCATGCAGTGATAAACGCGCCCGGCTCCGAGCCGGTCTTGCGCTGCCGCATGTCCGGTTCCACGACTTCCTACCTGATTTGACAGCGGCACGCGCACATTCTTGTAAGTAATCTCACAATGACTACCGCCTTCGTGTCCCCAGACGGGAACCGCGCGCTCGATCGTAAATCCAGGCGTGTCCGTGGGCACAATAATCTGGGTCATCTTCTCATTGACCCCACCATCCCCATCAGATTCTTCTGTGCGACACATCACCAGTGCCCATGCTGCGTTCTGACCGTTCGACGTAAACCATTTGCGACCATTAATAACCCATTCATCTCCGTCCTGAACCGCGGTGGTGGTCAGAGATCGTGGATCCGATCCGGCATTGTCTGGTTCGGTCATCGAAAAACAGGAAGTCTGTTCGCCCCGGATGGTCGGCTCCAGAAATTTTTTCTTCTGCTCCTCTGTACCGTATTTAATCAGCACACTCTGGTTGCCAGAGGTAGGGGCCTGAACACCGAATATATAGTTGGAATAAGGGCTCCAGGCCAGAATTTCATTCATATACGCATGCCCCAGGAAGCCAATGCCCATACCGCCGTACTCAACCGGCAGGTGCGGCGCCCACAAATTGCTTTCTTTCACGTAAGTACGTAACTCGTGCACGAGAGTGTCTCTTTCGTCCCCGGGTACACCTAGAGTGGCTTCGTTGGGAATAATATGCTCGGATACGATTTTTGCCGTATCCAGCCTGATTTGATTCACCTCATCTGAAAGTGAAGGAATGGGTGCAACTGATAACGTGGCAAAAGCAGGAATCGCCATATGACATCTCCTTGATTAGTGGTGGCCCGGAAATTTGCGAATCTCAAATCGAGACCAGTTTTCCAGAAGGTGGTCAAAAACTATCAAGTTATCGAATAATCACCATTGACTCACGTCAGGTAAGAAGAAGATTCACATTTAGTTCATACGACATTGCAGCATCTCCCGGTTAATCAAACTGTTAAAAAGCCTGCACGATATATATCAAGGTTGTTACCGCCGCAACTGAGAGCGCATAGGGCATCTGCGTCAGCACATGGTCGATATGATCAGATCCGGCGCCCGCAGAGGAGAGCACGGTTGTATCAGAAACAGGCGACGCATGGTCACCGAATATGCCACCACCGGCGATCGCAGCGACAGTCTGGTAGACCACCACATCCAGTTGTCCGCCGGTCAGTTCAAACGCGAGCGGCAGGGTCACCGGCACCATCAGCGCATAACTACCCCAGGAAGTACCGGTGGCAAATGAGATCAGCGCAGTGATCAGAAAGGTGAACACGACAAGATAACCGGGTTGCAGCACATCTTCGAATAGCTCGACGAGAACCCGGCTCGCACCCAGTTGAGTCGTGACTGCATTTAACGTGTAAGCCAGCGCAATAATGAGCAACGCGGGCATGACATTTTTTACGCCGGTACCGATTACTTCACCGATTTCTGCCACGGACTCGAATCTGCCCCGGGTAAAATGTACGACGATCAACCAGCAATCAGCGACCATAAAAGCTTCAACAATCTTCACCGAACCCATGGTTATCAGCGACCAGACACCGATGGCCACCAGTAGGATTATCGGCATTAACAGTTCGAGCACCAGTAAGGGTGGTTTGCTGCCTGGTTCTCCCGCAACCGAATGGTCATCACTCAACTGCAACGGCTTACTTCCCGGCCGGATCAACTGGCCGGTTTCTTTTACTCGCCGTTCTGCGCTACGCATGGCACCAAAATCCGGCATTATCCCTGCTGCAATGAACAGGGTGAAAACGATCATTATCAAGGGGTAGTAGTTATAGGCTATGGCCTCGATAAACACCCCGAGACCGGCTTCAGTCGAATCAATCGGGCCAGCCTGGGCGGCCAGCAAACCTGAGAAATAAGCGCCCCAGGCGGTGAACGGAACAATAATGCATACCGAGGAAGTGGTCGCGTCCAGTATAAACGCCAGCTTTTCCCGGGGAATCAAAACACGGTCGGACATGGGTCTGACAATAGCGCCCGTCATCAGCGGTGAAAAATAGTCATCGACGATGGCAATACCCATTGCCCATGCAGAAATTTCAACCCGACGGCGACCCGCCTGGGTTGAATGGAATTTTTCACTCAGGGTGGCCAGTGCATTTGAACGCCGAACCAGTTCAAAGAACACCCCCAGGAGCATGACGATTTCGCATATCCAGATGAAGTTCGCGTTGCCGAGGGAAAACTGAAACAGCTCGTTCAGTCCAACTGCAGGGATCACGGATACCATCAACGATCCCACCACCACTCCAACAAGCATGGCAATTAGCGCTGACCTGGTGACAAATGCAAGGATCAGCGTGACGATCAGGGGTAGCAGGGAAAACGATCCCCAGTCTGTGTCTTGCATAAGCGTCCCGGCTTACTGTGGTTCCAGGCTATCCTCTACAGGCTGCAGAAAATCCTCGATGTCTTTATTGAAATCATCGAACACGTTGCTTGCGACCCGAAAGTCCCAGCGCTCGAACCGGAGGGAATCTTCCGGGTTGCCTGCCCCATCAGGCGACTGCGGATACTCTATGTGCAGATAATATTCCTGCCCCGAAGCCTTCGTCCTTACCACAAGTTCAGTACCGGCATGAAGTTGATAAACCGTGCGTCCCGAATCCTGCCAGAATACCTCGTCGTGCAATCTGACATCCTTGAGCCTGACATTCACCAGTGAAGCCATTAACTGATTGGCGACAGACGCATATTTCAGGGCTCGTCCATCGGGGATATCCAGCAGTTCTACCTCTCCCTCGTCCATCGGCTTTACTGCCGCGAACTTCAGTTTCCCGCTTACGTCATAATGCTCAACCCTTGCTATCGTTTCCGCTCCCATATTGACGATGACGGGATCCAGCCACTCCTCAGGTAAACCTTGAATCTCAATTTCCTTATCCACAAGCCAGACCTGATCCTGACCGGGTTTCCTGGTAAACACACCCCGGGAACCACTGGAGGTTTTGCCAAGTAACACGGAGAAGGTATCGTCCCCGGCCATCGTCGCGGTGACCAGCGTTGCACCACCTTCTTCCGCGCTGATCTCATCAACATTTAGCGCAGCATAGTTTGCCTGTCTTGTGGTCTTCTTCTCGAGAAGCTTCGCATCCGCCAGCCCATTGAGCAGCTCCGACATTTTCGCCATATTAGCTGGATAACCGTCCCGTTGCGCAACAAACCAGCCCGACTCCGCCTTGCTGATATCAATCTGGCTATCCCTGGTTGCGATCGTCAGGCGTTCAATTTCTCCGATCCTGCCCTTCAGGTCCGGCAGGAGCTTCCCCAACGGGGCGGTGTCATCAGGCTTTTGTGCAAAAAATATCACCGCTGCCATAGACACAATGGCCAGCACTAGCAAGCCGTAATTCTTAACTTTCATCAGGCTACCTCTTCTGATCGTGTGCGCAGATACCGCATCACAATAAGCAACAATGTCAGGAGCAGGGGAATCAGCGCGATGTTAAGAAACTTCAATGTGGAACCGAGCGCATCGATGTCCTGATCGAGCTGATGTCGCACATCACGAAGCTGCTTTCTAATTCTCAACTTTTCCTGCTGGAACTGAACTACCGCGGCTTCCTGCTCAGGTGACAATGTCAACAAACCAGCGCCCTGGGTTGCGGACTGCAACTCGCTGAGCTTCGATTCGGTTTCGTTAAGTTGCGCCTGCAGTTCATCGGCACTCTCAAGATAGCGCTCATCGGCAACCCTGCGCAGTTCCTGGACGACGTCAAACGGTCGGGAGAATCTGCCACGGCTACGGACACTGATCAACGCGGTGGAACCACCGAGGTTATCCAGCGCATTCACCACAAAGTCACCATTATTGGCAAAAGGAGAAGCAATTTTCTGGCCGAAAAAGTTTTGTACCTGCACCCATAATCTGTCGGACAGCATATCGGTGTCCGCGACGAGTATGACGTTGAGCTGATCGGTCGCGGCGACCAGGTCGCCTTCAAAGCCATCAATCCCATCGGGATAAGCGGAATTCGCCTTGCCGGAGAAGCGCGCAGCCAGCAGGTATTTTTCTCCCGTTGCGGCAAAATCTTTTTGCAGGTCAGCCGGATCCCTGAGGAACTGAAACTGGAAACTATCAAGCGGCATTGCCAGTGTACTGGACGTAATAAGTGGCTGCACCTCAACCGTTGTTTTTGTCGCCAGGTCCAAAATCCCTGCGGTCGCAAGATTGATGCTTTCAAGTTCTGCAGTAACGATATCCTGTTTTTCAAAATTTTCCCCGACCATACCAACAATAGCCACATGGCGTACCGGCGCACCGTTGCTGCCACTTACCGACAAAGCTCTCTCGGAATCTCCCAGTACGAAATTATCGCGCAGCGTAACGCCCCAGCCCCGGGTCAGCTCATTAAGATTTGAAGACTGATTGGTCGGTGCGCTCGGCATCATAGGATTCGCCTGTGCAGGCTTGTCCGTTTCCGCCAGGGGGTCAACAAAGGCCAGCATTTTACCGCCATTCATCAGGAACTGGTCGATTGAAAACAACATCTGCTCAGACAGTTGCTTGGGGTGAATTACCATCAATATGTCGACATCTGCCGGAACCATCTCGGATTCAGCATCGACGTCCGTAACGGTAAACAGCTCTTCAAGTTGTTGCATGACCATCCACGCTGGTGTCGACTGAAATGTTGTCATGTTGACGTCACCCTGAACCTGAAGCGAGGAAATCAGCCCAATCACGGGCTTCTCCGTTAGAATCAGCGACTGCACAAGCTTGCTGATTTCATACTCCAGAAATTCCTCTTTGTCTGGCTGGAAAAAGGGAATAATAACCAGATCATCCAGCGCATTGGTTCCGGCGAGACCAAAGTACAACGAGTCTCCTGCAGCGGAAACGGGCACTGCTTGTAAACCGAAAGCTGCCGCGCGGTCCTCATCGTCAGAGAAGGGCTCAGGGTCGATGATGTTCAGCTTGATTTCCCCGGCTGATACCGCGGCATATTCCTCCAGCAATTCCTTCACCCTTACCGCGTAGGAGCGTAGTGAAGTGAGGTCTTCACTCGCACCTTCCGAAAAGTAGAAGTAGAGATTTATCGGTTCCTCAATGGACTCGATAACTTCACGAGTCCCGTCAGAAAGTGTATATAGATTGTTTTCAGTCAGATCGAGCCGGATATTGCTGAACAACGTATTGTTCAGCAACGTAAATACCAGAAAAGCGACTCCTAAAAGTATCAGACCGGTGCTCGAATATAGTTTTTTATTCACGCTCATCTCCTCATCCCGCCTGTTTCAGTTCAACTACTGCCGCGGTTGCCAGCAACCAGAAAATTATCATCGACGAAAAATACAGAACATCTCGAAGCGTTAGCACTCCCTTGGATATGGAACTGAAGTGGGACAGAAAACTCAGGCTGGCAATCGTATCGACCAGAAACGAAGGAGCCCAGGCATTGAAAGAGTTCAACACCAGCGGGAATCCCGCGAGTATGAACAACAGGCAGATTACGGCGCACAAGATAAACGCGATTACCTGATTCTTGCTCATGGCCGATGTGCAAGATCCAATCGCCAGGAATCCACCCGCCATCAGCCAACTGCCCAGATAGCTGGCGACAATGACGCCATTGTCCGGGTCCCCCAGGTAGTTAACAGTTATCCAGAGCGGGAAGGTCAGCATCAACGCAATTCCCGAAAAAACCCAGGCAGCCACAAACTTCCCAACAACGGCATCCTGCCGCGTAATGGGTAGTGTCATCAACAGCTCGATTGTTCCTGACTTACGCTCTTCGGACCACATGCGCATGGAAACTGCTGGCACAAGAAACAAGTACAGCCACGGATGGAAGCTGAAAAATGGTGCCAGGTCAGCTTGCTGACGCTCATAGAAATTACCGAGATAAAAAGTGAATACACCGGAGAGCACAAGGAATATGAGTATGAACACATAGGCGATCGGTGTTGCGAAGTAGCTGGCGAATTCCCGCCGGAAAATCACATTAATCCCGGACATGAGCAACTCCTGCGGTAATTGATCTAAAGACTTCATCCAGCCTGCCTCGTTCCTGGAACAAGCCTTCCAACTGCCAGCCCTCTTTGCTTACAAGCCCGGTGACTGAAGACAGCAACCCATCACCCGATGAATCCGGAAGTACCGTCAATTCGCGATCTTCGCCCTCGACCAGCCGCACACCCGGGAGTTCATTGAGCCTCGCCAGGATCGCTTCCCGATCGGAGGAATGGGTAAGCCTGAGCGTCACCGCCTGATGGTGTGGAGACATGGCTTGCAGTTCCGCAGGTGTCGAATCTGACACGATTTTCCCCCTGGCAATAATGATGGCCCTTGTACAAACGGCGCTGACCTCCTCAAGAATGTGCGTGGAGATGATGACAATTTTATCTTTTGACAAGCCCCTGATCATTTCCCGCACCTGATGTTTCTGGTTCGGATCAAGTCCGTCTGTGGGTTCATCGAGAATCAGCACTTCAGGGTCATGAATAATCGCCTGCGCCAGTCCAACCCGCCGCTTGAATCCTTTGGACAGCGTCTCAATTCGCTGATTAACAACGCCCTCAAGGGACATCGCGCTGATCACAGAGCGGACTCTTTGCGCCCGTTCCGGTGGTTCAAACCCCCGAATCCGCGCGATAAAATCCAGAAAGCTCGCCGCTGTCATTTCATCGTAGGCGGGCGTCCCCTCCGGTAAATAGCCGATTCGTCTTTGGGCCGTGATGGTGTCGGTTTCGATGTCACTGCCCAGAATCGACACGCGCCCTGAGGTCGGTGGAATAAAACCGGTGAGCATCTTCATGGTGGTCGATTTACCGGCTCCATTGGGGCCAAGGAACCCCAGTATTTCTCCTGGGACTACCTTGAATGAAATGCCATCAACGGCATTCAGGTTGCCAAATGTCTTTGTTAAATTCTCTACTTCTATCACACAACATACTCCGCAATTGGAAAGATCAAACGCCGGATTATCGACGGCTCGCGAGGCCGCTATGTTAATCATCGGATCGCCCGGTTTCAAAAATATTCTATAGACACCGCTTTTCGGATTTTTCTCCCGATGAACCTTTTTATCGATCCCCGCCACCTATAAGTAGCAGGATGCACCCCGTTTTTACGCGAAAATGCGGGCCCCTGGGGGGAAAGAAGCCTGTAGTGTTCAATCAACGAGACTGCCTGGCCCGGCGGTTTCCAGACACTACAGGCTTCTTGTTTTTCAGTGCCTGGCCAATCCCGATATCCCGGACGCGTTGACTTCGCCGATACTTTCCGCAAGATGCTGATTGTTCTGTCAGCAAATCTGCGTTGCACCCACATGCAAAAACAAAAAATTTCACGGGATGAAGCACTATCCTTCCTGCTTACCTACATCGTCGTTGAACGAAACAATGAATTGATGATCAACCAGATTGTTCTGTTCCAACTTTCCAACGTGGCTCAACAGGCCGTGGACCAGATCAACGGCGAAATCGGTGTGATACCGCATGAAGTAATTGAACGACTTGCGAACGAGTTTCTGGAGCAACAATGAGCCACATCCTGGACAGAGTCCCCGCGGGCATCATCTTTGATCTTGACGGCACCTTACTGGATACCGAGCCACTTTACACGGTCGCTACACAACGACTGCTGGACCCATTCGGGCACACTTACACGGTGGAACTGAAGAAACAGAGTTTTGGTGGCGATTCCCGTCGATCAGCCGCCCTGACAATCGATGCGTTCAAGCTACCGCTGACCGTTGATGAATACCTGGCAGCCAGAGAAGTTCATCTGCTGGAGCTATTTAAAACCTCGCCCGAGATCCCTGGCGCTGGTGAATTCGTTCACGCACTGAGCTCGCGATTGCCTATCGGGCTCGCCACGAGCTCACACCGCAACCTGGCCGATGCGAAACTGGCAGACAAATCCTGGAAGCTGTTGTTTGACTCAATTGTTTGTGGTGACAGCGAACTGGTCCACCAGGGCAAACCCGCACCGGATATTTTTCTGGCCTGTGCAGCACAGATGAATGTGCCGGCGCGGGACTGTCTGGTATTCGAGGATTCACCCCCAGGAATCTCCGCGGCCCTCAAAGCGGGAATGCGGATTATTGCTGTGAAAAGCCCCTATGTCACCGCAGACGATCTCAGCGGTGCGGATCTGGTTATCCAGGACTACCGGGATATCATTGCACTCATCAAGGACTGGCAGTAGTCCCCTGCCTGGCATCAGCAATTTTAGCGTTGATCTCGGCTTGAATCTCCTCGAGTCTTTCTTCCGTTAACGGATAGGTCCAGAGTAATGGCATCGCAACAAACTTGAACAGTGCAGGAATCACCGAATACAGACAGGCAAGCATGAGCAGAGAAAAGTCCGAGTTTGTGGTGTTTCGTGCATCCGCAAGGGAATCAAAACCGAAGGCAACCGCGCTTCCCGTGCCGATTGTAATGCCGAACGCATAAGCAAGCTTGCGAGTCATGCTCCAGATTGAAAAATAAGCCCCGGCTCGCTGCTGTCCTGACTCCAGAGTATCAACATCAACGACATCCGCAGCCATAGCTGCAGGCAAGGCCGCCAGCGCACCGATGGCAGATCCCTTCAGGCACATGATCAGGATGAAAAACAGAAATTTGCCGGTATCGATACCGTCAAAATGGCTGGTCACCGCAAGAAACTGTGCCTCGGGTAAGAACGACAACAACAAGGGAATTTCGAAGGCATCGAACCAGGAGTCAGGTGAGATCGCAATCAGCGGAATAAAACACGACCAGAATGCATACCAGCCGATCGCCACCATGGTGGCGCGATGTTTACCAATTTTTCTTGATAGTGCAAACCAGATCGGTATCGCTGCGATTTGTGAGACAAAGTAGGGCGCCAGATACAGGCCATAGAGCTCCCCCGCAAGCAGCACGTGCTTCACAAAAAAGAAACTGAGGCTGTTGGTCATGGCAGAACCCAGCGTTGAAAACATGAAGATGATAATCAGCGCGATGTACGGCTTGTTCTTGAGCACGACCTTGAGGCTTTCCCGCAATGGGATTTTCTTACGCGTCTCGAACACCGGATATTCCGGCACGACAACCAGTGCGTTGATCACAAGTATCGGCATCACGATACACATGGCGACCGACAGAAAATAAACAGCATCCGTTGGTTTCGTATAACCAAAAAACAAAATGATCGCTGGAGTGAATGCAGACAGCAGCGAGCCAGTCACTGCAAACCCCTCGCGCCAGGATGTCACCAGTGTGCGTTCGTTGTAGTTTCGCGAAAGTTCAGCGCCCCATGCTACATACGGCAGGTCCTTGATCGTCGAACCCAGATAGGTCAACGCCACCATGCAAAATAAATACGGATAACCGATATTGAAGACGAAGCCGAACAGTGAAACATCGTGGAATATAAAGGGGGGGACAAACAGCAACCAGATCCCTGCTGCATAGATTGGTGTGCCAAGCAGGATAAAGGGTTTCCGCCGGCCCCAGCGTGTCTTCAAACGATCTGAGAAAAACCCAATCAATGGATCGGTAATGACATCGGTAAATCTGGAAAGCGTCAGGATCAGACCAACGAGGCCCAGAGTCAGCCCAAATCCATCGGAGTCGGCGTAAATTGCAGGCAGATAAACCGCCATTGGCAGGCCAACCAGGGCTAGCGGCGTGGCCGGTGCTGCATAGGAGGCCAGCACAATTTTTGTTAGCGGCTTGTGTGGAGTAACAGCACTCCCGTTCTGACTCACCGCCAGTGCATCCGCCATTCAGTCTCTACCCCCAATATTGCTGTCCAAATCTAGCACAATGATTGAAAAGTTGCAGCGTTACCGGCGGCGCTCCTGGGAGGAGAGAATCGAGCTAGCTTCTCGCCTATTCGCGGCGTTTCTTATCGAGGCTACTGTTGGTAAAACGGTTCCAGAATTCCATATTCTGTTCAAGCGCCTTACGCATCAGGTTAAGCGGTTCTGCACCGGAAAAGTCCTGCATGCGCTGTCGATACCTTTCCTGATGTTCAAGGAATGTCATGATGCTCTGTTCGATGTAACGACCGACCATACCCTGCATTGCGTCTCCATAGAAACGGATCAGTTGCTCAAGCACGCGGTTGGTCAGGATAGGCTCATGGCCTTCTCCTTCCTGTTCGGAAATTATCTGCAGCAACACGGTGCGGGTAAGATCCTTTTCTGATTTCGAGTCCTGTACGGATATGGCGTCACCCGCCAGGATAATCTTGCGTAAATCCTCCACCGTCACATAACGGCTTTCCTGCACATCATACAATCTGCGGTTCGGATACTTTTTAAATTTACGCAAGCGAGCTCCTTAAAAACCGTAAGCGGCAGTAACCGGACAGGTGTACTGGCGCAATTGATCCGCCTCGAACGGTGACCACTGGCCGTCCGCCTGGGCAAGTCGATCAGCAATAACACAATAAATCGCGGCGTTGAAACCCATACCGCAGTGGCTACCCTTAACCTCTATACTTTCTGTTTGATGGCTGGCTGACTCTCGACATACCCGCCAGTTGACTACACCATCGCCTTTTGAAAAAACGGCAGTGGTCGGCACCTGCGGGCTTTCCCCGCCAGCAATCTCTATCAGCTTCTCGCGCATTTCATCTTCGTTCAGTCCCGACTGTCTGGCGAAGAGCGCCTGCACCAGCGGATTGGTTGCGCCGACGCCCATCGCGCCGAACGGACTACCGAGGGTTATCACCTGGCGGACCCTGTCCGGAAACCGATGCGCAATGTCCCGTGCATATACGCCACCCAGACTCTGACCAATTAGCGAGATTTTCTCACCGTAGCGTCCCACCAGTTGCAGGAATCTCTCGACCAGTGCCTCATTAAACAACTGCTGACGCCCGGTATTTCTGCCCAGAGCCCAGGGAAGTGGTTCATATCCCATGGCCAGCAGGTACTGTCTTAGCACCAGCGTTGAATCATCACTGGCGAGAAATCCGGGGAGCAACAAAACCGGGTGAGCATCGCCCTTCGGCAATCGCGACAGTTTTGGCATAGAGGCCATGAGTGCGCTGACTTCAAGCAATGTTCTCGGTAATTCGGTAATGGTATTCAGTATCGATGGGGGTCGACTGCGATGCCTGGCCACGTCAATTTCTTCGTACAAACCTTAACCCCCTGCTGCTGATACTGAGATGCAAGCACGGGACTGGTGTTGCCCGTTATGCGCTGCTGAGCCACTGTTATGTTGCAATGAACAAAAACGAGTTTCGCTAAGTTTTGG
>JAJFKA010000165.1 GCA_021773555.1 Gammaproteobacteria bacterium | reverse complement strand
GGCATCGCCCATAGTCTGCTTAAATCCTATGACCTGGCGAAAAAGGACCTGACAGAAGCACTGGCATTGCAACCTGCGCATCCACTCAGTCTGAATCACATGGGAATACTTGCCGAGCACGTGGACGGCAATTTTGAGGCGGCTTATGAGTGGTATATCAAAGCTGCTGATGGCGGGTTTGCCGCGAGCCAGGTGAATGTTGCCAGGCTGTTTGAGGAGGGGCTCGGGACCGCTAAAAATCAGAACCGTGCGCGTCAATACCTCCTGCTCGCCGCCGAACAGGATTATACTATGGCGTATGTCCCTCTGGGTGTTCACTACCTGGAATCCTCGATTGGGGATGATCAGTCTTACCAGATCGGGCTTTCATGGATCCGCAAAGCCATGGATCAAGGCATCGTCGAGGCCGCTTACTATTTAGGCTGGGCGTTTGAGACGGGACGTGGGGTCACCTCGGACGCTCACCAGGCGTTCACTTTCTACCAGGTGGCGGCAATGCAGGGACATGCACGATCTCAAAGCGCACTGGGTTACCTTTATCGTCGGGGTCTGGGAGTCGAACGGGACTTTCTACAGGCGGTTAAGTGGTACCGACTTGCAGCCGACCAGGGTGAATCCCAGGCGATCAATCGGCTCGCCTGGTTACTTGCTACCTGTCCCACGCAACGCGTTTGCAATGGTGAGAGTGCGGTGCAACTGGCGCTCGAAGCAGTGGCAGCGGATTCGGGTCCAAGTAACCTCGATTCTCTGGCAGCCGCGTATGCCAGGGTAGGGAAGTTCGATCTCGCCATTGCCACGATTCGGAAAGTCATCAGCTTGTATGGTGAACAGTCAGGATACCTGCAGCGACTGCAAGCTTATCAGCAGGGTATACCCTACCAACTCAGCGTCGCGGATTAATCGAACAGGATGTTGTTAAAGTTCTTCCTGCACCTCCGGCGTTATCGTATTGACGTGTCCATTCGGGAACTGCTTGACTTTCTGGCAGCGCTGAAAGCCCGACTGGTTTTTGCCGACATCGCGCGATTCTATTATTTAAGCCGATTGTGTCTGGTAAAAGATGAAAAGTATTTTGATCGTTTTGACCGTGCCTTTCAGGCATTTTTCGACGGCCTGGACCGCAGGGAAGGGCTGTTCGACGAACCGACTAACATTGAGTTGTTACGCTCCAGTCTTGCTGACATATATCCGTCACTCTCGGAAATCGAGTTACGACATTTATTGACTAATTATCAGAAAGCGGTTGCCCAACTTCGCGTCGCCAACTCTGCTGGTAATGTATCGCAACGACAGTCCCGGGACGATCAGCATGAAAGGCAAGAGCAGTGTTCTGCAGAAGCCGGTGATGGTCACGACAAAGAGAGGATGGAGTACGGCGAGGATGATGAACTTACTCCCGGCAAAGATGATGCACAGGACAAAAAGAAAGAGCAGGGTGAACCCAAATCAGGAGAAGCCGGTGAAGGGGAGAGCGGGGAGGGAGAGCACGGTAGCGGAGAAAACGGCGAGGGTAACGACGGGGAAAACGGGCAGGGCGAAGATGGCCAGGAAGGTGAAGGTGAAAACGGTGATCGCGGGGAGGGCAGTGGGGATCATCCTGGTGAGGGCATCAGAACTGAACTGGACTCTGTCTCACAGCGATCAGCACTTAAAGTGTGGGAACAGCGTCGGTTTGAAGACTATGATCCCGAGGTTGAACTGGGAACGCGCAACATCAAAATGGCACTACGTCGGCTGAGAAAATTTGCGCGAACGGCAGCGGATGTCGAACTGGATCTCGATGACACAATACGCGCAACGGCGCACAACGGTGGCATCCTCGACATTAAAGAGGTTCGCGAGCGGCGCAATTCCGTAAAAGTACTACTGCTGCTCGATGTCGGTGGCTCCATGGACGATCATGTGGAACTTTGTGCACAGTTGTTCGCTGCCGCAAAAAGTGAATTTAAGTACCTGGAATATTTCTATTTCCACAACTTCATTTATGAGTCCGTGTGGACTGACAATTCTCGTCGTCACGAAGTGAGAATTGCACTGCTGGACCTGCTGCGCAAGTATGGCAGGGACTACAAGGTCATCTTTGTTGGTGACGCACAGATGGGGCGACATGAGATAGCAGAGCGTGGCGGAAGTGTAGAGCATTACAATCAGGAAACCGGGCAGTACTGGATGCAGCAGGTGTGCGATCAGTTCCGGAAAGTCATCTGGCTCAATCCCGTTCCTGCCCATGAATGGGTGAATTCCTACTCCATAGAGATGATCCGACGCCTCATGGATGACAAGATGTATCACCTGAGTGTTGATGGCATTGAATCGGCGATGAAATATCTGGTTCGCTAGACAAATTGTCGATATTTTTTACATTCAGGCATAGCTCATCTGGGTGGGGAGTTGTAACATTTTGAAAAAAAAGGAAAAACAATTTATGGCGTGTTTATTGCGTGACTCCTGATGAACCTACAATGAGGTAATTGCCCCGTGAAATGGAAAATATTATTGCTGTTGGTTACTGGATGTTTTTTGTCTGCGGCAGCGCAGGCAACGATTGTTTACTCAGTCTCTGACGGAGTCAACACGACTGTGATCAACCCGCTCGCCAAGGCTGAGTCAGCTGCAGCTTATTATGATTACGGATTCAGCGGGGCTTCTGGAAACCCAGACTTTGGCCCAGAGGAAGACAAAGCATTTTTCTGGCTCTACACAGACACCAACACAGGTATTCTGAGTCTCGGGATGATTTTTGACAAGCGCTGTACAGCCAGCTGCACCGACGGCGGCCAAATGAGCCTGACTTCCAGTGGAATGCCTGGTTCTGCGTTCGTGAGTGTCGCGGACGAAGAAGCGCCAGCTGGCTCTTTTATCAATGGTTCGGACCTGTGGGCCTGGAACAGCGCAAACACTGATGGCGGGATGATCAGTGGACTCCAGAATCAAACATGGTCGATCGATCTGTTCTTTAACAACTTTACCGGACTTAGCAACGGATTTGCTTTCGTTGATGGTCCGAGTCCACTTGGTGCCTCGGATATTGATCTGGCAATCTCCATCGGTAGCACGCTGACGATCAGTGCGGTTGAAGTACCCGCGCCAGTAACATCCGGCTTGTTGCTGCTGGGGTTGGGTTTATTGGTACGTCGACGGGCCGGCTGAACCACAAAGACGACTGTCTCCCCAACAGAGATTTCAGGGGAGACAGGCCGGTCTTGCTAAGCTTATCGCTGGTTGTCTGCAACCGTTCGGGGTACCCGGTTTACCTGCCTTATAGGCAACCCCGCAAGAAAGGCCTCAATATTTTCACCCATCTGGACAACGAGTCGTTCTCGTGCCTCAATCGCCCCCCATGCATTGTGTGGTGTGACCAATAGATTTGGCAGTGATGCAGTGGCGAGTAAATCATTGCCATCCGGTGGTTCATTATCAAGCACATCGAGGGCGGCACCTTTAATGACCCCGTTTTTCAGAGCGTAGATCAGATCATCGTCATTGATCAGACCACCTCGGGCTGTATTGACGATGAACGCAGTGGGCTTCATCATTGAAAGTGTGGTTAAGTTAATCAACCCCTTTGTTTCAGGCGTTAGCGGGCAGTGCAGGCTAACGAAGTCTGACTTTTTGAGTAACTGTTCCAGGGTTACCACGGAAGCATTGTCTAAAATCAGAGCGGGCCGTTTCGCAACGAGAATTTTCATTCCAAAAGCCCGGGCCACCTCGGCCACACTACTGCCAAGTTCGCCATAGCCTACAATCCCCAATGTCTTACCCGACAATTCCACTATGGGATGATCGAGGAGACAGAAAGAGGGTGACTTTTGCCATTGACCGGAACGAACATCGAGCATAAATCGCTGCAGGTTGGTTGCCAGAGCGAGGATTAAATTGATGGTGTGCTGGACAACAGAGGGTGTCGCATAGGCCACCGCGTTGGAGACCACGACGCCATTGGCCGAGGCTGCAGCGAGGTCAACATTGTTCGTGCCGGTTGCCATCACGCTGATCATGCGCAGTGCCGGTGATACTGCGATCGCAGATTCGTCCAGCATAACCTTGTTTGACAGTACGATCGTTGCGTCTCGGATGCGATCAACAATCTGGTTTTCCCGCGTAGTACCGTGGATATCCCATTCATCCAGCAGCCGAGTGATATCACTGAGGTCGACCTGCCCCTTGCCTAGACTGTCTGCATCGAGAATAACGCCTTTCATACTATTGATTCCCACCCGATGGCTGAGCACACCATGGTACCACCATGGTTAACTGCAATGGGTTGTTGAATGGATGGGTTTTCGTTGTCACAGAAAATCTGTGCGCCGCATTGTTGATCGCGGATGGGGTGATGATAATATGCATCGTTCTCATAACACGCGTCACAGGCGTATGGGGTGCTGCCGATGAAAACCACCTACCAGGGTTCCTGCCACTGCGGTCAGGTCAGATTCGAGGTCGATATGGATCTCGATCATGTTCGCGTTTGCGACTGCTCAGTGTGTCGAAAGCGTGGGGCACTGAATCATCGTGTAGAAAATAATGACCTGCGGCCGCTAACTCCAATTGAGGAGATGTCGCTTTACCAGTGGCACACGAAAACGGCCAGAGATTATTTTTGCAAGAACTGCGGCATTCTGCCATTTCGGCGCCCAAGAACAGCGCCTGATCTGTGGACCGTGAATGTTCGTTGTCTGGACCGCGTTGACCTGGAGTCCATTCCGGTGGTGAGCGTCCGGGGAAGCGAACTGGATTGAGGTTCCGTCCTCAGGCCAGGTCAGGGAAGCTTTTGCCGAGGGAAGCGTTGAAGTCAGTAATGCGACTGGCCTGGGCGGTGAGCAGGTCATCGACATCCCCTGATATGGTAATGCTGATAATCTCGTCGCCTTGCTCAATGCTGTCAACGACCTCCTGATCTTCCGCACCATTCACCTCACCAAAAATAGAGTGTTTGCCGTCCAGATGTGGTGTCGGAATGTGGGTGATAAAAAACTGGCTCCCGTTAGTGCCAGGTCCGGCATTCGCCATGGACAATTTACCGGGCGCAGAATGTTTCAAAGCGGCGTCAAACTCGTCCTCGAACTGGTAGCCAGGGCCACCGGTACCGGTGCCCTGTGGACATCCGCCCTGAATCATGAATTGATCGATCACCCGGTGAAAATTCAGACCGTGGTAATAATGTTTGTTGGCAAGGTTAACGAAGCTCGCCACGGTTACTGGCGTTTTGTCAGGGAATAAGGTCAGGTTGATGTTGCCTTTACTGGTTTGAATTACAGCGGAAATATTCACGTTAGAATCCTTGGGTTTTGTAGGTTGTGGACTTTCTTATCTTGCGTTGATGTCAGTGTAATCGCGTTTGGATGGGCCGAGATAGAGTTGTCTTGGCCGACCAATCTTAAAGGGTGATGACAACATTTCATCCCAATGTGTTATCCAGCCTGGCATCCGCCCCAGCGCAAATATGACAGTGAACATGTTGGTCGGGATACCCATAGCCTGCAGAGTGATTCCTGAGTAAAAGTCGATGTTCGGATAGAGTTTTCGCTCGATAAAATATTCCTGTTCGCGAGCAATTTTCTCCAGAGACTTGGCAATTTTCAGCAGTGGTTCATCTTCTATGCCCTGTTCTTCGAGTACAGCATCACAGCTGGCCTGCATCACAGTCGCGCGCGGATCAAAGTTTTTATAGACACGGTGGCCAAAACCCATCAGCTTGAAAGGATCATCCTTGTCTTTGGCTTTATCAACAAACTCCTGAACTCTCGAATCATCGCCGATTTCGCCGAGCATATTCAGCACCGCCTCATTAGCGCCGCCATGTGACGGACCCCAAAGGGCTGCAACACCAGCCGCGATCGATGCGTAGGGGTCGGCCTCGGTAGATCCGGCCAATCGCACCGTGGAGGTCGAGGCGTTCTGTTCATGATCTGCATGCAGGATAAATATCTTGTCCATTGCACTGGCAAGGGTTGGGCTGATGGTCGATGCCGCGCCAGGTTCACCAAAACACATATTGAGAAAGTTTTCCGCATAGTCGAGATCTGGATTCGGTTCCACAAATTCTTTGCCAATGCTTTTACGGTAGGTCATTGCCGCGAGCGTCGGAATCTTGGCAATGAGTTGCAGCGCTGATTCGTGTCGGTGCTCTGCGTTGTAAATGTCCAGGCCGTCATGAAACAGCGAGGCAAGACCGGCGATTGCCGCACAGAGCATAGACATCGGATGCGCCTTGTTGGTGAATCCATCAAATATGTGCTTGAACTGATCGTCTATCGCGGCGCGTGACTTTATATCTTCGATAAAGCCTTCAAGCGCACTGGCGTCCGGGAGCCTGCCATTCAAAAGTAAATAGCAAACTTCCATATGGCTGGATTTTTCGGCGAGTTGTTCAATGGGGTAGCCCCGGTACATCAGGATTCCAGCATCCCCATCAATATAAGTAATGTTTGAATCACAGGCAGCTGTCGATAAAAACCCGGGATCATAGGTGAATATCCCTTCGGAAATTAGGCCCCTCACATCAACGACGTTAGTACCTTCGGTCGCCTCAAGCACTGGCAATTCAACGGTTTTGCCGTCGATTGTAATTTCAACTTTCTGTGTCATGTAGCGACTCCGCGGTTCTCAAAGGATAGGTTTGTTGTTATTAGATGTTGGTAAAACAGTGCAAAAAAATCTTCAGGCGAGGGATACATCAAAGCAAAACCGCATGGCCTTGTAAAGCCTCGTCACCCGTGCTCTGGCCAGGCTTGCTGTTTGTTTTTTAGACGTTATATCTCTATCATTACGCGGCGCGGCCTTGCCCCAGGTCTGTCTGTGGGGCTCAGTCTGAGTAGATTCTGAATCCAGGCCCTGCATCCCTTATATTCGTGGAGATGTTTTGTGAAAAATGATAGTCGTCCCATCAATGTAGGGATATCCGACCTGTTGTTCAGATTCCGGTGGCCACTACCAGCGCTGACTTCCATCACCCATCGAATTGCCGGGGTCGTTCTCTTCGTTGGTACCGGTTTCGCACTTTATGCGCTCGATCTTTCCCTCTCAAGCGAATCAGGTTTCGAGGAACTCCGGGGACTATTGTTATCTCCGTTCGGGAAGTTCATTAGCTGGGGCCTGCTTTCAGCACTGGCCTATCATTTTATTGCAGGCATTAAACATCTCTTGATGGACATGGGTGTAGCGGAAACGCTGGAAGGGGGCATTTTCGCGGCTCGCGTTGTACTTTTTTTATCGGTGATAGCAATTTTTCTGAACGCCGTTTGGGTGATGCAGTGGTAAATCCGTTCAGGGAGCAGGGGTAACAGCATGGTGAGTCAGATAACGAGCTTCAGTAGAAATGGTGTGTCGGATTGGCTGGTCCAACGGGTAACTGCGATCATTCTGGCGGTGTACACGGTGGTTGTGGTCGCCATCTTATTGTTCGAGCCGCAGTTGGGTTACGCCCAGTGGCGGGCTTTGTTTTCGGCAACCTGGATGCAGATCTTCACATTAATAACTTTGCTTTCCACCTGTGCACATGCCTGGATTGGTATGTGGACTGCGGGCACCGATTATCTGCGCCCGCACGCCCTGGGTCCCGGCGCTAATGGCTTGCGGCTGGTTTATCAGGTTTCATGTTCGATGATCCTGTTGGTCTACATGATCTGGGGCATCAAGATACTTTGGGGTAATTAATGAGCAAGATACCGGTTCTGGAATTTGATGCAATTATTGTCGGCGGCGGTGGCTCCGGCATGCGGGCGGCCCTGCAACTGGCGGAGTCGGGGCGCAACACCGCAGTCATATCAAAGGTGTTTCCAACCCGTTCGCACACGGTTTCTGCCCAGGGTGGTATTACCTGTGCAATCGGCAGTGATGACCCTGACGATGACTGGCGATGGCACATGTACGACACCGTAAAGGGCTCTGATTATATTGGTGATCAGGATGCAATCGAATACATGTGCAGCGTGGGACCACAGGCAGTTTTCGAGCTAGAGCACATGGGCCTGCCTTTTACACGGACGGAATCGGGGCGCATCTACCAGAGACCCTTCGGTGGCCAATCAAAGGACTATGGGAAAGGTGGCCAGGCATCCCGCACCTGCGCGGCCGCGGATAGAACGGGTCATGCACTTTTGCATACGCTGTTTCAGGCGAATCTCAAAGCGGGAGCTGTGTTTTTCAGCGAATGGTTCGCTGTTGACCTGGTCAAGAACGCCCATGGCGCCGTGGTGGGCGTTACCGCCATTTGCATGGAAACCGGCGAGACTCATTATATAAAGGCGAAGGCAACGGTCCTTGCGACCGGAGGCGCGGGTCGGATTTATCAGTCAACCACCAATGCCTTGATGAACACAGGGGATGGGACTGGCATGGCACTGCGGGCCGGATTTCCTGTTCAGGATATCGAAATGTGGCAGTTTCATCCCACGGGCATCGCAGGAGCAGGGGTGCTTGTCACAGAGGGCTGTCGTGGCGAGGGTGGCTACCTGATAAACAAGGATGGTGAGCGTTTCATGGAGCGTTATGCACCCAATGCCAAGGATCTGGCAGGCAGGGATGTCGTGGCGCGAAGCATGGTGCTCGAAATTCTGGAAGGCCGTGGTGCCGGTGAAAACGGCGATCATGTTTTCCTCAAACTGGATCATCTGGGTGAAGAAATACTGCATTCCCGATTGCCGGGCATCGTCGAATTATCTAAGACGTTCGCGCATGTGGATCCGGTTACTGATCCTATTCCGGTCGTTCCGACCTGCCACTATATGATGGGTGGTCTGCCGACCAATGTGCATGGCCAGGTGATTTGTCCGGACGCCAGTGGTACGGATGTGATCGTTGATGGCCTTTATTCCGTCGGAGAAAATGCATGTGTCTCGGTACATGGCGCGAATCGACTGGGTGGAAACTCCCTGCTGGATCTGGTGGTGTTCGGTCGCGCGGCTGGATTGCATATCATACAGGCCCTGGCACAGGGGGTGGATAGTGCGATCGCGTCCGAGTCCGATCTGGACGCGGCCCTGGCCAGATTGAATCGCTGGAATGATTCCGATAGTGGCGGCGAAAGTGTCGCGGTGTTGAAAAAGGAACTGCAAAGCTGCATGCAACTCAACTTTGGGGTGTTCCGCAAGGAAGAACCCATGCAAAAAGGTATCGCAACT
>JAJFKA010000164.1 GCA_021773555.1 Gammaproteobacteria bacterium | reverse complement strand
ACCTTGAAGTGCTGCAGTTCGAGGGAGGTCAGTCAAATCCAACCTTTAGACTGACGATTCCCGAAAAGGCCTATGTACTGCGCAAAAAGCCGCCGGGCAAACTGCTGAAGTCTGCCCACCAGGTTGAGCGTGAATACCGCGTTATCAGCGCACTCAAAGGTTCCGGGGTACCAGTGCCAGACACCGTATTGCTGTGCGAGGATGCATCGATTATCGGTACGGGATTTTTCATTATGGAGATGGTTGAAGGCCGGGTGATTACTGACAATCACCTGCCTGCTTTTTCAAGTGAAGATCGCGCCGCACTGTACCAGAACTTTATTGAGTCGTTGGCTGCACTTCATTGCGTTGACATAAACGCTGCTGGCCTGACTGATTTCGGCCGAAGCGGAAACTACTTTACTCGCCAGATACACCGCTGGTCTGAACAGTACAACGCGTCAAAAACTGAAGTGAATCCATTAATGTCAACTCTCATGAAGTGGCTGCCGGAAAACATTCCCGAGGACACCGAATCAACATCGATTGTTCACGGGGACTACCGTATTCCTAACTGCATTATTCACCCCCATGCACCAGAAGTTGTTGCGGTGCTTGACTGGGAGCTGTCGACTATCGGACACCCGCTGGCAGACCTTTCGTACTGGGCAAGTATGTTGTATCACGGGGATGTTGCGCTGCCCGTCAACGCAGCGGACCTGGGAATACCAACCGAGGCGCAGATGCTGGCAGCATATTGCGAGCTAACGGGCCGCGGCAGCATCGATAACTGGAATTTTTATCTGGCGTTTAATCTGTTCCGCTCCGCCGCCATTCGCCAGGGGGTATACAAGCGAGGGCTGGATGGTAATGCCAGTTCAGAGCTGTGGCGAAGAAATGGCGAACGGGCAAAACGGGCCGCGGAACGGGCGTGCGCACTCCTGGACAGTGTTTGAGAACAGGCGTTTGTCACGCAACCGTCTGCGGAACGGGAAACATTAGTCTCCGGGCTGTTGTACGCGAATCTGATTGCTTTGCGTTGCCTCCCCCCGCAACTCACGACTGAATTCAACATGCTTCATCAAGGTGTAGTGGTAACTTTCCACCAGGGCATTCCAACTCGCTTTGATGATATCCACGTTGACGCCGATGGTGCCAAAAATCTCGCCTTCAAAACTATGTTCCAGATAAACACGGACCTTGGCCGCTGTTTCCTGGGTTGAATTGATCACCCTCACGCTATAGTCGGTCAAATGTAAATCCAGCAGAACCGGAAACTCTTCCACCAGCGCCTTTTGCAGCGCCTTGTTAAGCGCATCGACTGGTCCATGGCCTTCCGCTGCACAAAGCCTGAGTTCATCACTAATGCGGATCTTGACCGATGCCTCAATCAGACCATCCGAGTTCTCTTCGCCATCATCGGACTCGTTGCTGGGAGAATAGATTCGGTAGTAGACCGGCTCGAAGCTCGCCTTGAACTTACCCACATGCCGCCGAACGACCAGATCGAAACTGCCGTCGGCATTTTCAAATGAGTAACCCTGATGTTCCTTGTCCTGGATTTCTTCGAGGATAGACTTTACCGCGTTGCTGTTTTCCAGCTCCGGGTAACGGTTGGCCAACTTCGCTCTGAGATTAGAACCACCGGCGAGTTCGCTGATCAGAATTTTGCGGGAGTTGCCTACCAGTTCAGGGTCGATGTGCTCGTAAGTCTCCGGGTTTCGTTGAACCGCACTGACGTGCACGCCACCTTTGTGCGCAAACGCCGATGGCCCCACAAAGGGCTGTCCCATGGGTCCCTGAACCCCAAGATACTCCCACACCTTCCGACTGAGTCCGGTTATTCCCTTGAGACTACCGGCAGGGAGGCATTCGTAACCCAGCTTCAGCTCCAGATTCGCCAGAATTGAAGTCAGATCGACATTGCCGCAACGTTCACCGATCCCGTTGATTGTGCCGTGTACCTGGACAACTCCTTCCTCAATCGCTCGAAGGGTGTTGGCAACCGCAAGCCCCCCGTCATTATGGACGTGAATCCCCAGTTTGATTCCGGGAATCTCCTTGCGTACTTCGCGCACCGCCGCGGCGATCTCATGCGGCATAACTCCACCGTTGGTGTCACAAAGGATAACGCGCTCGGCCCCGGCATCAACTGCCACCTGCACAGAAGCAAGGGCATATCCCGGGTCACTTTTGAATCCATCAAAAAAGTGTTCCGCATCATAAAAAACCGGCTTCCCCGTCGCAGTGACAAGGAACGCTATCGAACCACTTATCATATCCAGGTTTTTATCCGGACTGACGCGCAGCGCCTGCTCAACGTGCAGATCCCAGGATTTTCCGAAGATGCAGGTAATATCAGCTTTCGCAGCAACCAGTTTTTGCAGGAAGAAATCATCTCCGGGTTTGACATCAGAACGGTGAGTTGAACCAAAGGCTACTATTCGGGAAGTTTCAAGCGCGATATCCCGAACCTGTGAAAAATAGTCATCATCTTTCGGATTGGAACCTGGCCACCCGCCTTCGATGAAATCAATCCCCATCAAATCCAGCGCCTGGGTAATATCCAGCTTGTCCTTAAGACTTAAGTTAACACCTTCGCCTTGATTACCATCGCGAAGTGTCGTGTCATAGATCTCTATTTTTTTCCTGGCCATATCCTTCGTTCCACCAATGATGACTAGTACCCGAGCCTTTTAGCGGTCTGGGCTACATCAGCGGCCGCGACCAACAAGGTGTCAAGCGGATCATAACTGTTTGCAAGGAAAGCTTCCCGCGCACTCGCTTTCATCTGAATATCGAAGATATTGTTAGCACAGACCAGCTTGAGGGCTTTAATGTCTATGATGATATCCGCTGAAGGATCATCAAGGGTCAGTCTGGCGAGTTTCTCCCTGTCACTTTTCTCCATGGTGACGCAGGGAATGCCCAGGGTTGTACAATTTCCATGAAATATTTCGGCAAAAGATCCGGCAACGACCGCTTTCAGACCGAATTTCTGGATTGCCTGCGGTGCGTGCTCCCTGCTGGAGCCACATCCAAAATTGGCATCCGAGATCAGGATCTGTGCCCCTTTATAATTCGGGTTATCGAGAATATGGCTTTTGGTATTCCCCTGCTCGTCGAAGCGAACATCATGAAACAACGACGGACCCAGTTCATCGAAGGTTACGCACTTCAGGAATCGCGCAGGAATAATGCGATCAGTATCGATATCGTTTCCTTGAACATAAACGCCGGTGCCGCTGATCTTTTCCATCTCACTCATGACGTCTGCTCCAGGTTGAAGGTAGTTCGTACATCGGCAACAGCCCCCTCGATCGCGGCTGCCGCCACCATAATAGGACTCATCAAAATCGTTCTGCCGGTTGGTGAGCCCTGCCGCCCGATAAAATTACGATTGGAGCTTGAAGCACAAACCTCATCACCCACCAGCTTGTCCGGATTCATTGCAAGGCACATTGAGCATCCCGGCTTGCGCCATTCGAAACCGGCTTGTTCAAAAATCGTATGAAGGCCCAATGCCCGCGCTGCCTTATCTACCTTCTCGGACCCAGGTACGGCAATAGCCTTGACATTCTTAGCGACCTTTCTCCCTTCGATCAGCCGTGCGACTTCCCTGAAATCGCTCAATCGTCCATTGGTACAACTGCCAATGAAAGCAACGTCTATCTTTGTACCCTTGATGGGCTGATTCGCCGTTAATTGCATATAGTTGAGCGCATCAGAGATCAAACTCTTGTCCAAACCTTCTGCGTGGTCGGGATCAGGTACATTTTCTTCAACGGATATCGCCTGTCCGGGCGTTACACCCCAGGTCACAGTTGGCCTGATATCCCTCGCTTCAATTACCACTTCGTCATCAAATTTTGCATCCTCATCGCTGGCGTAAGCCCGCCATTTCCCGACAGCGACGTCAAAGGCATCACCCTCGGGAACCCGTTCCCTGCCCCTGAGATAGGCGAATGTTGTGTCGTCGGGATTTATGTAACCGCAGCGAGCGCCACCTTCGATGCTCATATTGCAAACAGTCATCCGTTCTTCCATGGACATATTACTGATCGTAGACCCGGCGTATTCGTAGGCATAACCGACGCCACCGTTCACACCCAGGGTTCGGATAATATGCAGGATGACGTCTTTGGCGGAAACACCAGGCTGAAGGGCTCCTTCGACGCGAATTCGCCGTACTTTCAACGGATCCATCGCAATTGTCTGACTCGCCAGTACATCCCGGACCTGACTGGTGCCAATGCCGAGTGCAATACATCCGAAGGCGCCGTGGGTGGAAGTGTGCGAGTCACCACAACAAATTGTCATTCCCGGCTGGGTCAGGCCTAATTCGGGACCAACAACATGCACAATTCCCTGGGATCCTGATTCCGGCGGAAAAAATTCGATGCCTGCTTCACTCGTGGCATCACTGAGAACCTGGATCATCTTCTCCGCCATTTCGTCCGCCAGCGGCCGGGACTGATCGTCGGTTGGAATGATGTGGTCTACCGTCGCAAAGGTTCGCCCGGGATAGGCTACTTTCAGACCTTTATCCTTGAGCATCCCGAATGCCTGCGGGCTGGTAACTTCGTGAATCAGGTGTAATGCGATAAACAACTGATACTGACCCGAATCTAACTGACGAACAACGTGGTCATCCCAGATTTTCTGGTAAAGGTTTTTTGCCAACGTACCGCTCCCTGACTGCAAAGAGCCGCGATTTTAGCATGAAAAGGTCAACATTCTATTCCATTTCGGAATGCTGGAAATTCCAGCCTGCACTATTCAGGCACAGCGTATATTTCACGAATTGATCCCAGTGATTACCTGAATAAGGCGGGCTAGAGTGATGGGTCAACCATTATTTTTGCATGTAACTCAGGGTCAGCCAGCGCTTCAAATGCCCCGGGAACATCCCGGAAACCAACCCTACTGGTGATCAGTGAACCGACCTCAACCACTCCCTCGGCAATATTGTGTAGCGTCAGGGCAAACTCATCTGCCGTATAGCCGAGCACGAACTGTATGTTGAGTTCTTTGTTGATCCCCACCAGCGGCTGCAGTTGATCGGCTTCCATACAAACACCCACCACAACAATTTTCGCTGCCGGTGGCGCACCGGCCATCACCTGTTTGATCATTCCTGGAATTCCGACACATTCAAATATAACGGCTCCTGGCGGAATGGGTATCGGATCCCCGGGTTGCTGATTCGCTGTTGCCATCTCCAACCAGCTCTCATAGGGAGAACTGGAGCCAGGATCAATGATCACATCCGCCCCCATGACTTCCGCCAGGCGACGTCTTGCCGGACTGAAATCTGCCGCGATAACAGGTCCTGCACCCTGCAGCTTCAAAGCCGCGATAACCGCCAGACCAACGGGTCCACAACCAATGACAAGCGGTATGTCCGAAGCCGCCAATCTTGATTTCGCAACAGCGTGATAGCCGACCGCCATGGGTTCTGTCAGTGCGGCAAATTCTGTGGACAGTCCATTGGGGACCGCCAGCAGGTTTTCCTCAAATAAAACCATATTTTCAGCATAACCCCCGGGCACCTCATTCGAATAACCAACGGTGCAGGGCACCCCATCACGAAGGGTCATCGGCACGGAGCAGACACGCGTACCTAACGGAAACTTGCCAGCTGTACCCGGTCCATGTTCCTGAATCTCGGCACAGAATTCATGCCCCATGACGACATCCCGCGCGAGGTCCATCACAAATGCACCCCCGGTCTCGACAGACGTATCCACCATCTGCTGCCCGAATTTCAAGGCATGTAAGTCCGATCCGCAGATACCGCAGGCAAGGGTCTTTACCAGCACCTCGCCGGGCTTTGGCTCTGGACACTTGATATCATCTACTACCAGTCTGGAATTTCTCATTACCACTGCGCGCATTATTTACTCCTCTGATTTCTTTTCCGCCAGACTGACTATCTGACCGGCAAGTTTTGAATTGGGTAAAAGTTCGTAAAAACGCGCCTCAGATTGATCGTTAGTCATTGCGGTTTCGTTTTTCCAAAGCCCCACATGGCCCTCACGTATGACCAGGTGTCGCTCCTTACCCGCAACGTCTGGAAACTTGCCAACGAACATCGTCTCATTCCGATCGCTTGATTTTATTTTTATCCGACTAAATTTAACTTCCTCTTTCAGCTTCTCGAAAGCACTGACATCCAGCAGAATGCCATTCACATTGTAACGAATGACATCCTGACCCTTTTCACCTTTGTCACGATCACCCTCGTCGATCTCAAGCACTTCGACATTAAAATCACCGGAATCGAAAGTTTCGCGCAGCTTCCACGAGCAGGATGACATCCGATCAGCGTCCCCGATGGCGGAGGAAATCATGATCGGTCGACGCTCATCGAACAGAAAGAGTGGCTTATCCGCTGAGTAGCAAATCCCGATGCCAATTTCCAGACTCGGTAATCCGGTCTTGGCAGAATGTGAATTTTTGGAGTTAACGATATCGAGCATCTCTTTGGCCATGCCACAGGCTCTGGACACCGAATACCACTGCGCCGGGTCGCCGTCATATTCATAGGTCCCAAGAATTACCGCATCTCCTTCGATAAATACCTTGGAAGCTCCGTAAATAGCCAGACGCTCATTGATCGGATCAAAAAATCTCAGGCTGAAATAGCTCGCCGGGTTTAATTCCTTTTTGATGAGTTCCTGAGTGACCGTGGTCGAACCCCGGACGTCGGCCTTCAGGATCGTATGATGTATGATCTCTGGTTCTTCAGATGCAACCTGCTTAACCTCTTCACTATCCATGAATCGATACAGGTGGCCACCAGCCCTGGCCAGATGTAATTGGTGCTCATCGGTAATCACGGTGAGTCGGTTGAAGACACGATGGGCAAATCGGTAATACTTGAGATGTAGTCTGTACCGGCATACGTCAGTTAATACCTTGAGCAATAACTCGTTTTCTGATTCCTTAAGACTTCGTTCAAATTCTTCTGAAAGCTCCAGTAGTTTGGCAATCAATGCAGGTCCACCTTCCTTACTCTCGTCAACCGTTGCCTGAATCTTTTTGGCATCTCGACTGGCCACAGCTTCAACCACGTTATCTATGTCCACGATTGTGGCCTCAAGACTCGTCAATTGGTCCCGCAACGTGTAGGTGGCGAACATTTCGATTAGATCCTGCTGGTCGACTTCCTTGCGCACTGATTGCAGAATCTTGCCCAGCTTCTTGATGTCCGCTTTAAGGGACCATTGCGCCCTGATGCCACCAGTTTCCTTCATCTTGAGCAGGTGTTTGTTCAACAGAAGTTCATCAAACAACAAGCGTATATGGCCTGGTTGTTCGAGCCATGAAAAGTCTTCCTGCACAATTTCCTTCTGGTCTTCCGAGCCACCCAACAAAGCCTGACAGGCAAACAAGCCACCAATTTCATCATAGACCTCGGCATGTACCGAGACACTCGCCTCGTTACGCAGTGGTATCACTGGCAATGAAGGCAGGGCCTGGGCCATCACTTTTTCTATTCCCAGGTTTAACGCACTGAACCCTGTACCAGGCCAAACCGCATAGGATTCGAGCAACAGTACAGGGTCCTGTGGCGTCATCGCAAAAAGCATGGGGTTGTAAAGCAGGTTGACCGCTTCGGTGAGTTGTCCTCCGAGGATTTGTGATCGTAATTTGCGCAGCTGGTTATTTTCTTCTCGCTGGAACTGCTTGAGAATTGACCGGTTAGCGCGAAATAGAAAATCGTTATAATGTTTGCGGAACCAACTGATCCTTTCCTGGGTCGTGAGCAGACTGCGTGAGCCAGCGAATTGCTGCTGAGATTGCGTTTCATCGAGTTGCGCGCGATATTCATCAAGCTCTGCTCGAACTGCCTGGATAACAAATTTTACAACCGCAAATTGCAGAAAACAGATCTGTGGCACAGTGAGGTCGGTTTTGATCCGATGCAGGGTTACCTTGATCATATCGGTATAGCTATCACGTAATTCGCCCATTTCCGGGGTATTGCCCGAAACCAGCCGCTGCCCTGAAATCACTCGCTTAACCTGGTTTTCGATCATTTCCCGGGTCTTGAAAACGAAAGTTGGGGAGAGTTCGACATCAACATGATAATTGTCAACGCCCTTATCGAGCACGCTGGTATCCAGACGAGTACTCGAAGGGATGCCGACCTGGCCGAGGATATCCTCGATTGATGCAATGGTTTGTACTTCAGCCATTCAATTTCATCCGGTTAGTCGCGGTTCAGTCGCGGCGGTTATTCTCGCAATTGGCCCGCTGTAGCGAGTCAACCAGTTATGCAGCCTCCACGGTGTCGGGTCAAGGCTGGCCACTACGACAACCTGACCGTTTGTCTCCGGGCACCCCAATCCCCGGGTGCAGCATCGAAGTGTCCCGGAATTCGGTAGCCACAATGCGCACAGGCGCCACTCGCGTCCAATTGCCACCCCTGAAGTTCATACCAGTCCCGCTTGATCACAGGCGACCCGCAATCGGGACACCAGGTGGTATCGCCTTCGGGGTCGTGAACATTACCTGTGTAGACAAATTGTAATCCACTGGCCATGGCGATTTGACGAGCACGCGTTAAAGTTGTTGCCGGGGTAGATGGCTTATCCATCATCTTAAAGTCAGGATGAAACGCGCTGAAGTGCAGCGGTACAGCGGTCCCAAGGTTTTGCGCAATCCATTGGCACATGGCGGTAATTTCTGTGTTCGAGTCGTTCTCACCGGGGATCAGCAGGGTAGTGATTTCGAACCAGACATTGGTTTCATGCTTCAGGTAGAGCAATGTATCCAGAACCGGAGCAAGGTGACCACCGCATATGTTGCGATAAAATCCTTCGCTAAATGCTTTCAGGTCAATGTTCGCAGCATCAATGTGCTCAAAGAACTCGATTCGAGGTGCCGGACAAACATACCCGGCTGTCACCGCAACTGTTTTTATTCCCCGTTCAGTGGCGGCGATTGCAACATCAATGGCATATTCCAGGAATATTACCGGGTCGTTGTAGGTAAAGGCGACACTGCGGCAGTCCAGTTTCTCCGCCATCAGTGCGAGCGCCTCTGGCGAAGCAGCATCCGCAAGTGTATGCATCTCTCGTGATTTACTGATGTCCCAGTTCTGGCAGAATTTACAAGCAAGATTGCAACCTGCCGTGCCGAAAGACAAGACCGGCGTACCCGGAAGAAAATGATTTAGCGGCTTTTTTTCAATTGGATCAATACAAAAACCACTCGACCGGCCATAGGTGGTTAGTACAATCTCATGATGCGCACGAGCGCGTACAAAACACAAACCCTGCTGGCCTTCCCGCAGCTTACACGCCCTCGGACACACGTCGCATTGCAATCTGCCATCGTCAAGCTTGTGCCAGTGTTTTGTACTGACACTACCTGGTGATTTTTTACTGCCTGGAGCCACGCCAGCACGTCCGGTTAGAATCGATGACATTTGGATTCAAAGTCGATTGATCTAGAATAGGTATTATTACACAAGAAGCAGCATTGGAAAGGCGTTTCATGGCGACTCGTTCCAGCCTTTTCCGACAAAACGGATTCACCATGGAAGTTGTAAGAATTACATTGCTAAAGGAATACTGATGGACGCAGTCAGACATGCAGCGGTCGCGGGTACTTTTTATCCAGATCAGGAACAGGAGCTGATAATGCTGGTCGATGGGATGCTTGCCAGGGCAAAATCCGATCAGCGGTCACCCAAGGTAATCATCGCACCCCACGCCGGGTACATCTACTCGGGCCAAACGGCCGCCATTGCTTACGCCCGATTACGTAATGCTCGCCAACCAATCAGCCGCGTGGTCTTGCTTGGCCCTTCACACCAGGTTGCATTTAAGGGTATCGCAGTGCCAACCCAGACCCGGTTCAAGACACCGCTGGGCGAAATCGGCATCGATGCAGGTTCGATCCAGCAAATTCTCGGACTGCCAGGTGTGGGATTTCTTGACGATGCTCACAGTAAAGAACACAGCCTGGAAGTTCAGTTGCCATTCCTGCAAAGGGTGCTCGGGGAATTCAATCTGGTTCCCCTCGTGGTCGGTGACGCTAGTCGCGAGGACGTTGCCGCCGTGATAAACACCCTCTGGGGACATGAAGAAACGCTGATCATAATCAGCTCGGACCTCAGCCACTATCACACCTATGATGAGGCCACAGAAAAGGATAGCAGGACCTCCGCAAAAATAGTTAGCCTCAACTCAACCCTCACCAGCGATGAAGCCTGTGGCGCGAGGCCGGTCAATGGTCTGCTGCATGCCCTGAACAGCCTTGCCGGTCGCAAGTTCACAATCCAGCAGTTGAACCTGTGCAACTCGGGCGATACTGCGGGAACGCGTGAACGCGTTGTTGGCTACGGTGCCTACGTGGTGGTCGAAGACGACTACAGCCTCTCCCTGGCTGTAAAGCAACGACTCATCCAGGTCGCGAGGGAATCGGTATTACAGATGCTTGAAAATAAGCAGGAGTACCGGTTCAATCGGGAAAGTATGCCGCCAGTCTATAGTCAACCACGTGCAACTTTCGTGACCCTGAACAGCAACGATCAATTACGAGGCTGCATCGGTAGCCTCGCACCTCACCGGTCGCTCGTCGATGATGTGGCCAGCAACGCCCGCGCCGCAGCGTTCAACGATCCCAGATTTCCACCGGTGAGCTTGTCTGATTACCACACCCTGGAATTTCACATTTCCGTTCTCAGTCCTGCCGAAGTTATATCGGTGAACTCTCAGGCTGAACTAATCGCCGCATTGAGACCGGGGATCGATGGCCTGATTCTGGAACAGGGGGAAAACCGCGCGACCTATCTACCCTCGGTCTGGCAACAGTTGCCCGATCCAGGAACGTTTATTGCAGAGTTGCGCCGCAAGGCAGGACTCAGCAGGATCGGCTGGCACCCGGATACGGTTGTTCACCGCTACACAACCGAAGAGTTTTGTTAGTTGGTTAACCTTGGTTTAACGCAATTACCCTTGTCCTTCAAAACCCCGCGGTTTACGGTTCGTCGCTTTGAGACTCACGATGAAACTGCGCTATACGAAGCTGCGATTGAGTCTATTGCAGACGTCTACCCTTTCCTGCCCTGGTGCCATCCGGAATACAGTATCGATGATTCGCGTGCGTTTTTACTGTCGGTTCATGGACAATGGGCCGAGCAGTGTTCGTTTGCCTTTCTAATTGAGGACCCTGCATCCGGACGACTGCTGGGGGGTGCTGGTCTGAACAAGATCGACGAACACCCGGTTGCTAATCTGGGGTACTGGATCAGGAGCTCTGAGGCTGGCAGGGGCATCGCCACGGAGGTCACGCGGGGCCTCGCCGGATTCGGTTTCGATTACCTGAAGCTGATCCGTATTGAAATCATGATGTCAACGCAGAATGTCGCGAGTCGGCAGGTTGCAATCAAAGTCGGCGCGAGTCTGGAAGGTAAACTCCGCAACCGACTAAATCTGCATGATCAAAACCACGATGCGTGGATGTACTCTTTAACGCCAGAAGATATGATGCAGATAAATCCAACCGCCACTTCGGAGATCTGACAGATGAGCGAACATGCCATACACGATGAAATGAATTCTGTTCTCGCACGCCAGCGCAAGGCGTATCTCGCCGAGGGGGAAGTTTCAGTCGCAACAAGAATCGACCGGCTGGATCGCGCCATAAACATCCTGGTTACGGGCGGTGAGCGCCTTTGCCAGGCCATGGCGGCAGATTTTGGGCATCGTTCAATAGAGCAGTCCAGATTGACGGATATAAACGGGGCTATTGGTCCGCTGAAACATGCAAAGAAACACCTTCACAAATGGATGCGCCCACAAAAACGTCAGGTGATGTTTCCACTCAATTTACTGGGAGGCAAGGCGCGTGTGCAGTATCAGCCGCTCGGTGTGGTGGGTTGCATCAGCCCCTGGAACTTTCCTGTGCAACTGACATTCGCGCCACTCGCCGGGGTCTTGGGTGCGGGGAATAGAACCATGATCAAGCCCTCCGAGTTTACGCCGGAGACTTCGGAACTGATGAAAGAACTATTTGCCGGTGCCTTCGACATCGAGGAAGTCGCGGTGTTTACCGGAGGAGCAGAAACCGGGAGTGCATTTAGCAGCCTTGCTTTTGATCACCTGCTGTTTACCGGTGCGACCTCTATCGCCAGGCATGTGATGCGTGCCGCTGCAGAAAATCTCGTGCCGACCACACTGGAACTTGGCGGCAAGTCGCCTGTCGTGATCGGCAGAGATGCTGACATGCAGTTGAGCGCCCGGAATGTGATGGCTGGTAAGACCATGAACGCGGGCCAGATCTGCCTGGCCCCGGATTATGTTTTTGTACCCGAAGGTCGCACTGAGGAATTCATCGAGGCTGCGACGTCTTCAGTTGCAAAAATGTATCCCACAATCAAGGACAATCCCGACTATACGTCTATTGTTAATGAACGCCACTATGAAAGGATCAATGGCTATATCAAAGATGCTCGCGATAAGGGGGCACGCGTGGTGGAACTCAATCCGGCAAAAGAAGACTTTTCACAACAGGAACACCACCGAATTCCTCCGACACTGATACTTGATCCGTCGGAAGATATGCAGGTCATGCAGGATGAGATTTTTGGTCCGGTACTACCTATCAAATCCTACAAGAACATCGATGAAACTCTGGATTACATCAATGATCACGCGCGACCGCTGGGACTGTATTACTTCGGTAATGACGCTGCAGAAGAACACAAAGTGCTGAGCCACACGACGTCCGGCGGTGTTACCGTTAACGACGTGATCATGCACATTGCCCAGGAAGAACTGCCTTTTGGCGGCGTTGGTCCAAGCGGGATGGGTTCATACCACGGAGTCGACGGCTTCAGGACATTCAGCCACGCCAAAGCCGTGTATTCACAGTCAAAAACTATTTCCAGACTCGCAGCTGCCATGCAGCCACCCTATAAAAAGGCTTCGTAACCAGGTCTTGACGGTAATCAGGTTACACCGATTCCGTGTTCCAGGCGTCACCTGTTAATCGGCGACCAGTACCAGGGTTCCTGTGGTCGACAGGGATCCTCCGGTACCATTAACGATACAGGTCATAGCATTCGTCTGTTTGCCCTCGATGCCGTTTACACCATCTTCTGCTGTTCCCGATAGTTGACGATAGGCTTCGACCAACAGATGCATTCCGTACATCCCTGAATGATTGAAAGACAAACCTCCGCCGTTCGTATTGATTGGCAGGCGACCTCCGGGAGCGGCATGACCGTCTTTCCACAATTTGTACCCTTCCCCTCGAGGTGCAAGGCCAAGCATCTCCGCCGTCATGGCTGCAGTCAGGGTGAATGAGTCGTATAACAGCGCCAATTCCATATCGTCAGGTCCGAGTCCCGCCATCTTGTATGCCGCTCGCCCTGAGGCAAATGCCGAGGTTGCCGTAAAGTCCTCCATCTCAAGCATGTTCGCATGACTCATATTTTCCGCAGCACCTGCAATCCATACTGGGGTGGTCCTGAGACTGCGCGCAATTTCCGGTCGCGCGATTAATACGGCGCCACCGTGATCGGTCACCAGACAGCAATGCAGCAAGGTCAGCGGCCAGGAAATCATGCGCG
Source organism: Gammaproteobacteria bacterium (assembly GCA_021773555.1). Taxonomy (GTDB): domain Bacteria; phylum Pseudomonadota; class Gammaproteobacteria; order Pseudomonadales; family Azotimanducaceae. Next base: position 8,008 of record JAJFKA010000164.1, on the reverse strand, counting down.
AATTGTTCACATCGTCAACGGTGATCGGACCGCCAAACTCATGGGTTTCTTTGGAGTGCATCACCGCACGTGGATTCAGTGTCGCCCACTGCCGGGTAACCACTGCAACATGGGCAAAATCCTCCGGGGTGGTACCAAATCGATGGTTATGACGTACCATTGCATGAGAATAGTTCGAAGGAGCCCCGGAGAAACCATAAGGCATTGACATCTGTGTTCCGGGAGCGGAAGCATCGCCGCCTCGAGAGGCACCACCCAGGCGTCGTGCCGACCAGCCATTTTGGCCATGGCTGACCAGTGCCACATCAATTACACCGGCAAAGATCGCCAACAAGGCGTGGTGGACGTGCATTTCAAAGGAACAGCCACCAACGGAAGTGGTATCAATATATCGGGGATGGATACCCAGGTGTTCCGCCAGTTCTGATGACCAGCCGGCTGAGAATATTCCGTCGATCGCCGAAATTGGGATTCCTGTTTGCTCACTGACAGCTTTGATTGCCTCGATATGTAACTGCAATGATGTTCGCGGCTCCTCCGGATAGCCGATTTCTACGGCTTCCGCCGCACCAACTATTGCAGCGGCTTTTGAAAGATTCATGATGCGCTTTCCTCTACTACACGAAAAAAGGGAATATGAATATCATCACTGGCGGCTTCGAACTCAACCTTAACCTTCGCGCCGATACTGATGGATTCCGGTCGGCTTGCATCAACGCCGCGCAGCACTGTCGCCATTCGGTCTCCCTCAGCAAGATCAATGTAAGCTGTTACAAACGGAGTATCCTCGGCCCATCCACCGAAGGCTCGAAACTGGACTGCATAGGTGTGGATTCTGCCTTCCCCACTTGCCTCAATCCATTGAATACTCATGGAGTGACAAAATGGGCAAATATGTCTGGGATACCAGTGAACACGATTGCAGTCCTCACATCGAGGCAGTAGAAATTTTCCAGCTTTCGCGCCATCCCAGAATGGTTGGGTGAGCGGGCTGGGTTTTGGTAATGGTTTGTTGTAAGCCACAAAGCTCTCCTCGATATTAAAATTTCCGCAGGCAGGCTATATCCTCTTCAGATCACCGGAGTAACGCTTTGTTGCAGATCCGGCCGCCACCAAATCAGGCATCTAACCATCCGTTAGCTCTCGGCTTTCTTTCCGGACTCGATCGCCGCATAACCAAAGATACCCTTGGCCATTAGCGAGGTTTCCTGCGCGCGCCGTTGACTGTAGATATCCGCGCGCACACCGTGGAGCGTGCGATTATCAGGATCGGAGTTAACGGCAAGTTCAATTAAATGGCACGCGAGTCGATAGTCTCCTGAATCCGCAAGTTCGCTGCTCCGCGCCGCCAACGCCTGGGCACCCCCGGCGAGTTTCGCAATCTCCATTGCCAATTCACTCTCCCTGGCAGGCTTCAGATTCGCCGGATTACCGTCGTACCAGCCGCCGTAAAGTCGCCAGATATTGTTAACCACAAATTCAGGCTCGTCATACAAAGGGCGTAAATAGGGTTTTTCCAACAACTCAGGATTGACCTTAACTGAATGTACAATCTCATTTTTCCTGATCCCTGCGTTCATCATTTCCAGCGTGTCCCTGACCAATCCTTCCAGGGCTCTGGCAGAGTCATCGAGAACCATCCTGATCTGCGCACTGCCGCGAATTGGTAATCCGTGCGCGGGCAATAACATTTCCGCATCCATGGCGGACATTTCGCGCATGGCCGCCGCCCATTCAAGCGGATAACGCTGAACTTTCTGGGGATTGCCAGCATTCGGAAAATTCCAGATGAAGAAATCACCTGCACAGATCGCCTTCCTTTCAGCGATCCAGCCCCAGGCATGGTCATCTGTCTCACCTTTGGCGTGATTGAGCGTTATGGCAAGTCCGCCAATGTCCAGTGAAAGGTTTTCTCGAAACGTGGTGTCGGGCTTTGCGGCAGAAGGTGGTAAAAAGTTCGCCTGCTCGGATACTCCGCGCATAGCGGTGCGACCAAACTGCCTTTCATTGACCACCACATTGTAGCCATTGGTTTGTCGGTAGCGATCAAATCGATGACTGATATTTTCATGACCAATAACCGCTGGGTCTGGCCGTTTCATTTCCTGCTCATTGGCAATAAAAGCACCACTGCCGCCCACGTGATCAACGTGGCCATGGGTATATATCAGCGAGTGGAAACGATCTTTGTTCCAGCGACGAACTGCCTCAACAACCGGTTGTCCACCGAATTCCGCGCTGGTATCAAAAACCACAAGCCCGTCATCCGTGGTAAATACAATGGAGTGCGAAAACGCTTCCACCATGGCAATGCCGTCATCAATTTCGGATAGCTCAAAACTAACCCGATTCACCGGCTCGTTAGCGACACCTTCGCTGATGAATTTATCTGACAGCGCGAACAGGTCCGCCATGACTATCTGCCCGTAAATTCAGGCTTGCGGCGTTCGAGAAATGCTTTCACACCTTCCTCAAAATCTTCGCTCTGAAACATTGCACCCAGATGAACCATAAGATGGTCAACTGCAGTGTCATAGGATTCTTCCAGTCCCATGCGCATCATCCGCTTGGTGGTCTGCACGGCCATGGGTGCGTTATCGGCTATCTCCTCTGCCCACTGCATCGCGGTTTCCATTAATTTGTCGTCCGGGACCACGGTGTTGACGAGCCCAAGTTCCAGGCATTCTGCCGCGTCAATTGTTCGAGCTCGATAGTAGAGTTCTGCTGCCTTGGCCCAGCCAATCAATCTTGGCAATAACCAGGTACCGCCACTTTCCGGCACGACATTTCGTTTTGCGGTAACCGCGGCCATTTTTGAAGACTCGGCGGCGATGCGAATGTCACACAACAGGGTCAGGTCCATGCCATACCCCGCCGCGGCACCATTCACCGCACAGATGATCGGCGTATCAATGTTCCACATCACATTGATCGGCGCATCACGGAGGTCAAACAATTGCCTGGGGCGATTAGCTCCTTTTGAATTACCGCTACTGCTGCCAATACCACCTTCACCAACTGCCACCAGATCCAGTCCTGCACAAAATCCACGACCAGCACCAGTCAGTATGATGCAGCGCACATCCGGGTCCTTGTTCGCCTCAACTACCTTTGCAGAAAGTTCGTTGAGCATATCGCGACTAATCGCATTGAGCCGTTCCGGACGATTCAGGGTAATGACAACGATTCGGTCTTTTTGCTCGACGAGAAGTTCTTCGGTGTTTGATTTGCTGATAGCCACAGTTTTCTCCTGCATTCCATAAGATTAATTTGCCGGCCCAGCCCTTGAAGGGAAGACCCGCAGTGTATCGGCCGTGTAGGATTTGGTTTATGCCTTCACGAAACTGACCAGAACTATACACTTTTTCCGCTGGTTTCACTGGCCGATTCGACTATGCCGGCAGAGGTTTCTTCAATAAAACGCTGCACATCTGCCACCACCGGACTTTTGCCTCGGTACAATCGACTGAAGGATAAAATAATGTCGACATGCCCGATTTTCTCGTAGACCTCGCGACGGGCGATTCCACCCGTAGCCAGTTGCTTCTCCAGAAGACTTTTTGAGTTCCCGCGGGGAACGCGGGTATCGTTATACCCGTGCAACAGGTACAGCGGAGGCGCGTTCGGCCGGACAAAATTGACGGCCTGGGAACCTTCGTAATCAGGAGCAAAGAGATCCCAGTGATCGTCCTGTGTAAACGGGAAAAAATCGTAGAGTCCGGCAAGTCCAATGAATCCCGCGATACGACCGTTAGCCTTTAAAAGGTCGCTGTTAAGCGCCAGCAATGCACCGAGTTGTGCACCTGCGGAGTGTCCCATGAGGTAGACAGGTGCATCGGTTTCCTGATCCAGGATTGCATCCACAGCCGCGCAAATATCGCTGAGGATATCTGCAAACTTTACCTGCGGATAAAGCCGGTAGTCCGGGATGTACACATGATGCCCGGCGGAGGCAAGGGTGTCGGCAACAAATCGGTAGTCGGAACGAAAACCGCTGCGCCAGTTCCCGCCGTAGATGAAAACTACATGAGCGCCCGTCTCAGGGTTATTGAGTTGTCTGTAACAATCATAGCGTTGCCTGTCAGCAGAACCATAGCTTTTGGACTCAACTCGAATATCAGTCAACCGTGCCAGTGCATTGATCATCTTTAAACCAATGGCCTGGTATCGGCCTGCCAGCACTTGCTTAACTTTCAATAGTTTATATTCTCGATTTCAAGTAAACTGGGCGCGCGATTTTTGGGGTTTTCGCCAAGGTCTTGCCTGGTTTCCTCGATTGTTAATCACAGAGCGTCACACAGGGTATCAGAACGAAATTCTGAATCCTCCACATTATGGCAAAAAGACTGGCGAATGAACCAGCTGTCGGATCGTCACGAAAGAGAAGTTGTTTTTGAAGGTTATCAATTGGTTTTACCTGCTCGGTTCACTCGTCGTGGCAACGGCGACGCTATCCGCCACAAATGTTCAAGCTGACACCGAACAACTGCCGCGCATGGCGGAAGCGGATATCGATATTAAGATTGACGGGTTGCTGACAGAGCCCGTCTGGCTCGATATACCCTACCATGGCGACCTCTCGGTCCTTGAACCGGATACCCTCGCCACACCTGAACTTGAATCCCGTGTTCATTACTTCTACACAAAGCGCGGACTCTATGTTGGCGTCTGGAATGAGCAGGATCCAGCCAGCCTGATATCACGGCTGAGCTCCAGGGATCAGTTCATATCGCGGGACGGTTTTTCATTGACCCTGGACACCTCGGGCCGCGGTCTCTATGCCTATTGGTTCGGCATTGAGCTCGGCGGTACCATGCTTGATGGTACAGTCCTACCTGAACGTCAATACTCCAATCAATGGGACGGACCCTGGCGCGGAGCCTCAGCCAAGGTTGCGGACGGATGGAGCGCTGAAATGTTTATTCCATGGTCGATGATGACCATGCCGCAGCTGACAGGCGATACCCGGGAGATGGGCATCTATGTCTCTCGGGAAGTTGCCTACAAGAACGAAAGATGGGGAACGCCTGCCCTGCCCCGTACCCAGCCAACCTTCTTATCAAGGTTAAAGAAAGTATCCTTGCAGGGCATCGAGCCGAAACAACAGTTCACATTTTATCCCTACGCTTCATCGACCTGGGACAATATTCCCGGAGAAGACAGCTACAAAGCGGGATTCGATTTTTTCTGGCGTCCATCCACGAATTTGCAGCTCACGGCAACCGTTAACCCGGATTTCGGTAATGTTGAATCGGACAATGTCGTCGTCAATCTAACCTCATTTGAAACCTTCTTTCCTGAAAAACGTCCATTTTTTCTGGAAGGTCAGGAAATATTTGTCACTACACCACGCGCGCGTCAGGGTCGTGGATCACGCGGCACACCAACAACGCTGGTGAATACCAGGCGTATTGGCAGTCCACCAAAATCGCCGCTGGTCACCAATCTAGAACTGGAAGCGATAGTCGAAAATCAACCGTCAGAACTCGAAGCTGCGTTCAAGGTTACCGGGCAAAGTGGAAAGTTTCGTTATGGCAGCCTCGTCGCGATTGAAGACGATACCAACCTCCGCGGCACCGTCGACGATATTGCGACTCACGTCGTCCAGGATGGGCGAAACTTCGGAGTCGCACGATTTTTATACGAAGACGCCACTGGTGGCGGCCGTCGGTCACTGGGTTGGATTTCGACCGTCGTCGCCCATCCACAGGAAGATGCAGTCACCCACGGTCTCGACGCGCACTACCTGTCAACCGATGGGCGCTATAACGTTGACCTGCAGGTGATAGCCAGTGATGTAGACGATGTCACTGGTGCCGGGGGATTTATCGACTTCAGCTATGCGCCCAGTCAGGGACGCAAACACGAAATCGCGTTTGACTACTTCGATGAAGATCTGGATATCAATGATTTTGGTTTCCTGCGCAGAAATGACGCCATCGGTGCCAGGTACAGTTATGAGATCTCCGAATCAGACCTACCAGATATGAAATCTCGATTTACGCGCTTTTTCGCGACTCAGGAATACAACACGGACGGCAAAGTTGTTCGCAGTGGATTGTTTTCGTTCAGAGAACGCTTATTCGAAAATAATTCAATTTTCTTTACCGAACTAAATTACTTTCCAAAACGGTGGGACGATACCAACAGTGATGGAAATGGCTCATTCAAAGTTCATGATCGCTGGCAAACTGGCGGCTTCTGGGAGAACGATCAAGCCAGGAAGCTGAGCCTGAGCTTCGGACTGTTTTATACAGATGAAGAAATTGGCGGGCATAGTTTTGAATACGAGTCGCAATTCACCTGGCGACCGACAGATCGATTCTCGTTGATCTTCGGATTGGTGTACGAAACCCGGGACGGATGGCTGCTCCATCATAAAGATCGCGCATTCACCACATTTGATGCGGCAATCTGGCGACCCAGGATCGAGGGCGATTTCTTCATCAGTGCACGACAACAGTTCCGGGTCACGGCTCAATGGGTGGGGATCAAAGCAGACGAGCAGGATCGCTGGCTTGTACCTGCGGGCGATGGCGAACTGAATCGCACGACGCGAATTGCCGGATCCAAGGTCCGGGATTTCAGCATCAGTCGGCTGGTTTTCCAGGCTCGATATCGCTGGGAAATTGCGCCGCTCTCGGATCTGTTTGTGGTCTACACGCGTGGTTCAGATGTTCCGAGTGATCCATCCAGCCACTTCGATAACCTGCTTTCTGAGTCCTGGACCAACCCCGCTGTCGATGTTCTCGTGGTAAAACTCCGGTATCGGCTCGGCAGCTAAAATCGCTATTCGGCGAATGCACCACCCGGTGCAAACACCCGATTGGAAAACCGTTCGCCCATTCGAAGGTAACCCTCTGGATTGGGGTGTAGGTCATCGGGAAGATCCCCTGCGTCCTGCTCACCAAATAACTCAAGCCCGTTCAGATAATGCAGGTTAGTATCCTGCCTTGCAGCGACTACACTCGCAATCAGTCTGCGGACGCGATTCAGGGTCAGGCAGCCAATCCGAATTTCACTATGCCCGGATATAGTTCGATATTTTCCCTCGGAGTTTGGAATTGTTGGACCCGGGGCGTCCTCCGCACTGGGGCAGTAAACAGGCGATATCAATAATAGTGGCGTGACGGGATTGCCTTCACGGAGCGTATCAATGAAGCCGTGCAGTGCCGGTACGAAAACCCGCTCCCGCATGCTATCCATATTGATTATATTGATTCCGACCTTGAGGCTCATGAGATCGGGGTGTTTATCGCGCATCACTCGCGCAATAAACTGATCCATGTGGCACTGGCCTCCAAATCCCAGATTCTGCAGATCAACCCCACCCGAACGTGCCGCAACCGCGGGCCAGATCAGCGCCGGTTCCCGGGCCTCCATGCAATGGCTGATTGAGCTGCCGTGATGAATCCATGTTCGAATGCGCTGTGGAGCTGATGGGGCTAGCAGTCGCGCACCATCGTCGAGCTCAAGCGCCTGAAGCTCAACATAGGCATTATGGGGTAACCACACCTGCACATCCTTTTCATCACCGCCAAGATCCTCAAACCGTGTGGTGACTGCCACGCCTCTCCTCATGTCAATATTCCCGGGATTTGCAGGATCATAAAACAGTTGATTACCGGACAAATTGGCAGCAACCCGCAGCGTCTTGTCAATTTCAAGATTAAAGGCCACCGGCGTTGGTTCACCTCCCATGGGCACCAGACTGGTAGTCAGCGCCTTGATACCTATGCTGGTTGAATTGGTTCGGAATCGAATTCTGACACCGGAAGGCATTCTAACAATCGTTTCCAGCATGGCTGGCAGCTGCACGCGAGTCCATTCCGGCAATCGGCGCGGGCTGATGCCATTTTTTCTGATGTCGAAGTCTTCAGCACCGACGATGTCGACTCCGCTGGCAAGAAGTTTGTCTGCATTGATCATTGTTGCCATGTAACCTACCTGAGCCAAGTTTTCACCCGAGACTACCATAGACGATCGCAGGACTTTAGAATCACAGCTC
>JAJFKA010000163.1 GCA_021773555.1 Gammaproteobacteria bacterium | reverse complement strand
TGTGTAATTGAGCCGGACCAGGTAGATACCCGAACCGCCAAAGATGACTGAAAACAGTGCAACAAAAACACTTTCGAAGTTCACCGCCATGTCATTTGCCTGTAGCTCCCTGAACGCAAGGATCAACGCCAATACCCCTACTATGACAAACGTCAGTGCAAATGCGCGCGCCCCCACGGTCGATTTGAAACGCGCCATCCTCTGTCCTTGGCCTCACCGATATCGTATCTCGCGCCATTGGTTTCGACGTAGAGCCGGTTCTGATAAGGGAAATCTGTCATCGCGAGACCGGTCATCTCGTTAGCAGAGAGATGTACGCGCCGTCGCGGTTTCACAAGTTGTTCACTCTGTCTGCGCTGATCACCCTTCTCAAGATGGCTGGCACGGAATGGGTCGACACCGGAGTCAAGTATCAGGCCGCCGCCCGCAACGACCACGCTTTCCGGAATCCGGGAACGCAACACCATTTTTGCCAGGAAGAAGCCGAATCCCAGAACGAATGTCGTGAAAACAAACGCACCGGCATCATCGAAACGCCAGGTGCCATCGAGGAAGCTCATTAACGCATCGAACCAGAAGTAACCTGCAACGCCGGTGATCGTTGCCACCATGAACACCGCACCGACCCTGCCGGTGGTGTTGGTCGCGTGTGCCATGATCACGCGCTCGTACTCGCCATCCTGTTCGAAATGGATGACCGTGTTTTGCGGCAAGTTCTGCATGATTCCAGTTTCTGCCTAAAGGGGGGCTTGCTTATTCGATCTCACTGACTGCACGCCAGGCCTCATCAATTGCACAATCCAGGTAAGCCCTTGCGCCAGCATCAGAGTTCGCAATGGTGATTCTACCGAACGGCTTTCGCCCAAGTTCATTGGGTGCTTCGCCTTCTTCATAGGCTGGATCAAACAAAGGGTTGGAGTTCCACGCATAGCCGTGCGGCCAACGATTCATTGTAATGGCAGCAATATCCCGGGCTGGGTCGAAGTCAGTTGATGCAAACATTCCCGCCAGGTGCTGCCTGATCTCGCGTTCATAGTCCTCAAACGCGATGCCGAGTAATTTATAGCGGCCGGTCCGGGACTGTGCCTCTGGCGTGTCGCCTTCTCCCATGACACCTTTGAGACCGTGCAACATGACCGGGTCATCCGCTTGTGCACCAAACTGGTATTCCCCCATGGAGACGGGAAAGTCGACCAGCAATGTCTTGTTCCAACGCCCCGGTGAGTAAGCCATCCCCATACCAAGTTCCCTGATAGCATGCTGGTTTCGCAACATCACATTCAGTGAGGACATCGGCAGTTTGACCAATTTCGCCAGCGCTTCTTTCTGTGCCGCAGGTAACGCGGGACAGATATGCGGAATGGCCATGTTGTAGCAAGCGAGCACCACCTGTTTGGCCCTGACTCTGTAGGCCGAGCCATCACGAACATAGGTGACATCCACCTGAGTGGCGCTTTTGGGTGATCCTTTGTGGGTAACGTTTACAACTGTACTTCCCAATCGTAGACGGACCCCGGCGTCAGGGCTATCCAGCTTGTTGTAGTCAAAGGTGGCGGTAACCACGTCGTTCATGGATTTACCCGATGCCACGCCGGGTATAAGGCTGCGAACCAGCAGCCGCGCCACCGAGGCATTACCATCCGGGAAATGGTAGGTATACGGTTCGGTAGACCACCTGATAGCCTTTTCAATAATGCCTTTGAACGTGCCAAGGCTTGTGCCTTTGAGTCCGGGCATTCCGAAGCCCAGGGCGAAGATGGCAGGTATCATATCTGTGCCGTGACCAAAGTAGGAACTGCCTAATCCATGGAACAGATTCAGTACCTCTGGTTCTGTGATCCCGGCATGTCTGGTAAGAAAATCCTCATAAGACACGGACCCCAAAAAGCCTGGTTCAGCAAAGATGGATTGGTCAGGCAGCGTGTCTTTGTCGCTGGTAAGCAAGCGTCGCAGTTGTTCTTTAGCTAACCCTGACAGCGGCATTTGCGCCACGGCATCAATGGCTGATACCGTGGATTCCGCCAGCGGCATAAAAAGGGAACCGTCCACAAACTGCGATCTCAATGTGACATCACTGCCGTAGGTCTCCCGATCAAAATGGACAACAGATCCCAGATCATTGCGTCGGTAGAACTCCTGATCGTAGGCATCTGACAATTGATTCAGATCGACATTTAGTTTTTTTAGCAGAGACTTTGCGGTATCGCTATAGGCAGAAGGCGCCTCCAGTGACTGGCTGCCACCATAACCAAGTATGGTTCTGTCTCCCCAGGAAAATTCATTTCGCTTGGCATGACCACCAAAATCGTCGTGGTTGTCCATGATCAGAATGCGCGCGTCAGGATTCTTTTCCAGGAAAAAGTAGGCAGCCGCAAGCCCGCTGATACCGGCACCAACTACGACCAGGTCATAGTCAGTGTTATCCTGCGCATCAATGCGTCCCCAATCGGTCCTGCCTTCCCAGGCCATTTGATGAGCAACCTCAAAGGCGCCGTCATGACTTCCGCGAAGACCGGAGCGGGAAGGGGGGTAGTGAGAGACTGAAGTAGCGGACCGCGCCATTCCCACACACGACTTCTGTTCTGCAGCCATGGGTGCGCCTGCACCAGCCAACGCAAGACTTCCCGCGAATTGCAAGGACCCTTCAATAAAATCGCGTCTCGTTATTGGCGCACCCATGCCAATTCGCTTGTCTTCCGTGTTGATCGCCATCAGTTGTTCCCCGGATTAGCCCTACATTCATGCACTATTGATACAATTCTTTATACCAGAAACGTGGCTCCGCCAAATAACGATGCGTTGGGTGCCGAACGTAGCCGGTGAGGTCTGGGGCGCACGCTGTCAGTCCACCTGTTCACGTGCCCTGATGGGACAAGCGAGTACGTTACAAGTCGTCAATCGCCGGTAATAGTCGTTCGGGCACCAGTTTGTCCCGGAACTGTATCCATGTCCTGAAGTCACCAAAGTTGCCCGCAGTTAACCCGATCAGCAATTCCAGCGCCGGGATGGCAATCAGCAGCTGTCCACCATTACCGGTCACGGAGACAACATCCAGTTCTTCGCCGAGGTATTTAACCTGGCTGCGCCACCTGACGGTGAACATAAATCAGATCGCTCTGCTGCGCGATTGGCGTTCTAAACCTCACCGTCCAAAACCCGGTTAATCCAGCGCCGTAGCGTTTCCATTGGGAGGGCGCCAACGATGGCGACATCCTGATGTGACATCCGAAATGCCGGGGCACCGGAGGCACCGCACGTCATCGCTTCGTTGTGTTCATCTACCACGCGTTTCAATAGTTCTGGATTTCGACTCTGATCAAACAGCGTCGCGTCTAGCCCACAGGCGTCCCAAATTGCACGCAAAGTCGCCTCATTGGAAACATCGCGGTTTTCCACAAAATAGGCTTTCAGCAATGCTTCGTGAATGGCGTTGAATGCATCTTCACCGAGTTTTGATGCTGCCTTCGCAACGAGGTGAGGCGGAATACTGTGAGACGGAGGATTCTCATCACCTGACCAGGGTCGAAAGTTTCCGGCAGGTTGGTCCGCCGCCACTTTTAACCAGGACTGTGTGTAACGTCGGAACTTCTCAAGGTTTCGACCGCCCGGGTGTGGGCGCAACAGGAACGCGCGCCATTCTAATTCGAGTCGATCAGCGAATTCTTTTTTCAGGAGATGTACGCGCACGGCGCCGTTGTAACACCAGGGTCACAAATAGTCCGAGTAAATAATGAGTCGTGTTGATTCCATTTGTCCCTCGCCAATCGCACAGGTTGCAGAATATCACGAATAATACAACATGCACTTCGCCGCAGGATCAGCCCGGCAACGATTCACACAGCAGCGCATCCAGGCACCCACTATCCGCCATTCTCGCCTATAATTGGAGACTAACGTCAGGGAGATAAAAAGTTGAGCATTCGTGAAAACGCCGACATAGAGAACTGGATCGCAAGCGAAACACCTGAGGAGGTGCTCGAACCCGATCTGCCGATCATTGATCCACACCACCATCTTTGGGACCTGCGACGCGTCAACCATGGTATGGGCTTTCGCCAGGCGGTTTACCTCTGTGAGGAGATCAGCCGCGATATCGCAGATAGTGGTCACAACGTTGTGCAAACCGTCTTTGCCCAGTGCGGGGCTTTTTATCGCGCCGATGGTCCGGAGCATTTGCGCTGCATTGGAGAGACCGAGTTCGTCAACGGCATCGCCGCCATGAGTCGCTCCGGGCTTTATGGCCCTGCCCGCCTTTGTACGGGTATGTTTAGTACCGCGGATCTGCGCCTCGGTGCTGGCGCCGAGGCTGTGCTCGAGGCACATCTTCAGGCAAGTCCAAACTTCCGCGGTATTCGCAGCGCGTTCCCCGCAGATCTGGGCGACAACTTCCTGACCGGTTTCGCCCTCCTCGACAAATATGACTTCAGCTACGACAACTGGTCACCGGATTTTACGCGCCTGCCGCGACTTGGTGACCTTGCTAACAAGTTTCCTGGGGTGACTGTCATCGTCAACCACCTGGGTGGAAGAATTGACCCTAACGCCGATGAAGATGAAGTGAAGGCATGGAAAATGGCCATCGACGCCGTTGCCGCCTGCCCAAACACCGTGATGAAGCTCGGTGGTGCGCAAATGCGTGTAGGTGATTGGGAACCGCCCTACCACATGCACCAGACCGAAACTCCCTGGAGCTCCGATAAATTCCTGGAAACTTTACTGCCACGTTACCAATACGCTCTGGAGGCGTTCGGACCGGAGCGCTGCATGTTCGAGAGCAACTTCCCGGTTGATAAAGACTGTATTTCCTACCGGACATTGTGGAATTTTTTCAAGCGGATCGCGAACCAGCTCGGGCTCTCCGATACAGAAAAAACCGCAGTTTTCAGCGGTACAGCAGCAAAAGCGTATCGCCTGCAAGCATCGTGATCGAGCCTCAACGATGAGCCCTGGTTGCCCGCCTGGAATTTTTGGGGTCGGAGTTGTTACTCCGGTACGTTACTCCGACCCCACTATTAGAAGATTTTATAACGTCTGCTTCACGGTTGAGTCGCCGATGTCCCCTCACCATCCACCTCATCATCCTCAACTTCACTCAACAATGTCGCATTCCCACCCGCCGCGGTAGTATCGATACAAGTATGTCGCTCTACCACGCAGTATTGTTCGAGGTTGTCGCTGGCACACAAAGGGATGATTTTACCGGGGCGGCGGGCGAGGGCGATCCGTGCGAGGCGCAGGTCCGCATCATCGCTGGCGAGTGCGACGACGTCGAAGCCTTCGAGCTCGGTTAAATGGGCGCGGTTGAGAACGCCATCAATACAACCGGGACCAATTGCGCCTGGTGCGATAATAACAGCCGGACAACCTGTTCGACGCGCGGTACCGGCCTGGCCCAGTGCATCATCGAGGCTCGGGCCCAGGCACAGGATAAGTCCCCGCGGCCAGATTGCCAGTCGATTCGATTCCCCTGTCGGCCCGGGCATTTCATCCATGGCGAGCAACTCAGGTGACGGATGATACACGTCCCTGATTGCTTGCTGCACCACCTCAATTGTTGGCTGAGCGGCATCGCTGCCCGGACTGATGCTGCGATAGGATGCTGTCAGGCGTTGAACATAACGGGGCCCGCCAGCTTTCGGTCCCGTTCCCGAAAGTCCTTCGCCGCCGAATGGCTGGGATTCAACGACCGCGCCAACCTGGTTGCGGTTGACATAGATGTTACCAACCCGGAGTTTTCCGGAGATGTCCTTCACCCTTTCATCGATGCGTGTGTGCAGGCCAAATGTCAGGCCATAGCCGGTGGCATTGATGGCGTCGAGGGTCGCGTCATAGTCCTCGGCGCGAAATCGCGCGACGTGCAATACAGGTCCGAAGATTTCGCGCTCAAGGTCTTGAATGCCATCGACCTCGATCACGGCTGGTGCAATGAAATTGCCCGACGCTGGTGCCTGGAGTTGTTTCAGCAGGCGGCCCTGATGCCGGGCAGAGTCAATATGTTCCTGAATGTCCCGTTGAGCCTCTGCTGAAATGACTGGTCCGATATCAGTTTCAAGCAACCATGGATCCCCAAGGCCAAGCTCGTCCATTGCGCCAAACAGCATGGCCAGAAAGCCTGGTGCAATATCCTCCTGGATGTAGAGTATGCGCAGCGCCGAGCAACGTTGCCCGGCAGACTGGAAAGCGGACCAGATGGTTTCCCGCACAGCCTGCTCCGGCAGTGCGGTTGAGTCGACGATGGCGGCATTGATGCCCCCGGTTTCGGCAATCAAGGGGGCGTTTGGAACCAGACATTCTGCCATCGCGACGTTAATGCGCTGTGCGGTTCGGCTTGAGCCCGTAAACACCACAGCTGCGGTTCTGGGGTGGCGAACCAGGGCATCACCCGTCTCGGCGCCAGTACCGGGCAGAAACTGCAATGCCGCCAGTGGTACACCGGCCTGATGGAGAAGGCTGACGGCCCTGGCGGCAATGAGCGGTGTCGATTCTGCTGACTTAGCCAGCACGCCATTACCGGCAGCGAGGGCTGCTGAAATCTGTCCGGCAAAAATCGCCAGCGGGAAATTCCAGGGTGAGATACAAGTAACGATACCCAGGGGTTGGGCAGCGGCGAGAATCTCAGCCTGATTCGCATAATAGCGCAGGAAATCTACCGCCTCGCGCACCTCTGCCACCGCGTCTGCTTGTGTCTTACCGGCTTCACGAGCGAGCAAAGCGAACAACTCACCGAATTTGGCCTCATAAAGATCAGCCGCACGGCGCAAACATTCGGCCCGCTCGTGCGCGCTGACATTATCCCAGGTTTGGGCTGCAGTAGCGGTGTTATTGGCGTCATCCGCGGTCGCGAATATTGCAGTGCCAACAATATCGCTGGGGTTTGCCGGATTTGTCAGGGTCAGGGGTTTAGCACCGACAAACCCAGCAACGGTCAGCGGTGCAGCAGTCCAGTTTTCTGTTTGATAAGGGCCGCGCGCGGTCTCGATTTCCTGCGCTGCGGTGCTGCTACTTAGATCCCAGCCCCGGGCGGCTTGTCTGCCGGGTAAATAGAGCCCGGTTGGCGACTTCAATGCCCGTGATCGTCGGCTACCCAGTAGCGCTATCCGGCCCATGGGATCCGCGGCCAGCGTTCTTGATGGTAAGCGTCGATCATTGATCTGATTGACGAAGGAGGAGTTCGCGCCATTTTCAAGTAGTCTGCGTACCAGATATGCCAGCAGGTCTTTGTGCGGACCTACTGGTGCATAAATACGGCAGCTCACCTTTTCATGTTGCAGCAGATGGTTATGCAGGGTTTCGCCCATACCGTGGAGGCGCTGAAATTCATAAGCCTGGCCCTCCTGCGCGATCTCAAGAATCGCGGCTGCGGTCTGCGCATTGTGGGTCGCGAACTGCGGATAGATTCTGTCGGTCATGGCCAGGAGCTTTTTCGCGCAACAGATGTAAGAGACGTCAGTCGCTGCCCGTCGCGTAAAGACCGGAAAGTCATGGATACCCTCGACCTGTGCGTGCTTTATTTCACTGTCCCAGTAAGCACCTTTAACGAGTCGCACCATCACCTTTCTGTCGAGTTCGGTTGCGAGTGCATAAAGCCAGTCAATAACCGCCCCCGCGCGCTTGCCGTAGGCCTGGATGACGACACCGAACCCGTCCCAGCCGTTGAGGCGCTGATCGCCCAGGGTTTCTCGCAGGATGGGCAATGAAGCCTCGAGTCGATTGGCCTCTTCAGCATCGACATTGAGACCCATGCCGTGTTCTTTGGCGAGCAACGCAAGTGCTGTCAGTCGCGGTATCAATTCCTGCCGCATGCGCTGCGCCTTGGCGAACTCAAATCTTGGGTGCAATGCAGACAGTTTGACCGAAATACCAGGTCGCTCGGCAATGGGGCCTTGTTTGCCGGACTTGCCGATAACCTTGATCGCATTGGCATAGGCAGCGAAGTAGGCGTCAGCATCTGGCATGGTCAGTGCACTTTCACCGAGCATGTCATAAGAGTAGCGAAACCCCCGGCGAATTTCGGCGCGGCCGCGTTTGATAGCCTGCTCAATGGTCTGGCCGAGAACAAACTGGTTACCCATTTCCTGCATGGCGCGCTTGACCGCAATGCGCACGACGGGTTCGCCCAGGCGTTTCACCGTTCGGTTCAGCAGGCCAGCGACGCTTGAAGAATTGTCGTCGTCGAGTACACGGCCCGTAACCATCAGTGCGAAGGTTGAGGCATTTACCAGTGCCGAGTTGGAATGGCCAAAATGTTCGTGCCATTGATAGGGTGTGATCTTATCGTCAATCAGCGCATCGATCATGCCGGCATCTGGCACGCGTAATAGCGCCTCGGCCAGGCACATTAATGCAATGCCCTCGTTAGTTGACAATCCGTATTCAGCCAGGAACTGGTCCATCAAACCTGGCTGGCCCGAATCGCGAATAAAGTCTATCAATGTGATTGCGCGATCCTGGATATTGAGTCGTTGTGCAGGCGAGAGTGCAGCACCATCAATCAGTTGTTGGATCAGGGTGCTTTCATCGGCCAGATAGGCCTGGTGTATTGCCGCTTCATAGCCTGGATGAGTCGCGTCTAGATTGGTCATAGGCGTGCTGGTTCTCTTTGTTCCTGGTACCTTCGCTTACTGGCTGAACTGCTTAAGTGTAGTGCTAACTACGCTGTTTTGCCTGCCAGGGCAACCGGATTGTCGTGGTCATTGATGAAGTCAGTCACGCCATCAAATCGATCGGTAATACTCGCCTGCGGATTTTCCGTCAACAGGCTCACAACAATGGTGGCAATGAATGCCAGGATAAAGCCAGGAACAATTTCGTAGAGATAGCTGGTCAAGCTTACCCCGTTGATCTGGAACGGTGCATAAATCCAGAACAGGACTGTCACGGCACCGGTTATCATACCGGCCAGAGCACCGTCACGAGTCATTCTGCGCCAATACAGACTCATCAGAATGATGGGCCCGAAGGCCGCGCCAAAGCCAGCCCAGGCATTGCTGACCAGAGAGAGAATCGAGCTGGAGCGATCAAAAGCAAGCGCGATCGCGACCAGGGATACGCCGAGCACGGACAGGCGCCCAACCAGTACCAGTTCGCGCTGGCTCGCGGAGCGGTGAATGAAGGTTTTGTAAAAGTCTTCGGTCAGGGAACTCGATGACACCAGCAGTTGTGACGAAATCGTGCTCATAATTGCGGCCAGAATGGCGGCCAGCAAAAAGCCGGTAATGAACGGGTGGAACAGCACCTGCGACAGATAGATAAATATGGTCTCTGAATCGTCCAGGGTGCCACCTTTTGCGGTGACATAGGCAAGCCCGACAAGCCCGGTTGCCACCGCGCCCAGTACTGTGATCAGCATCCAGCTCATGCCGATGTAGCGTGCCTTTTTAATATCGGCGAGGTTTCTGATTGCCATGAATCGAACGATGATATGTGGTTGGCCGAAGTAGCCGAGTCCCCATGACAGGCTCGATATCAAAGCCAGCGCGGTGACGCCCTCGAACCAGCTGAGCAAGTCTGGATTCAGCGACGTCAGGGTGCTGGTCACCGTGCTGTAACCGCCCAGATCGATAAACGCGACGCTGGGTACCAGCACCAGGGCGACGAACATGATGCAACCCTGGACAAAGTCGGTGATGCTGACGGCCAGGAAGCCACCAAACAGGGTGTAGGCGACAACGACACCGGCGGTGATAAACAGGCCGATTTCATAGTCCAGTCCGAACGAAGCCTCGAACAGTTTGCCACCGGCGACCACACCGGAAGACGTATAGAGCGTGAAAAACACAACGATTACAATTGACGACAGCACGCGCAGTGAGCGAGAGGTATCGAGAAATCGCTTTTCGAAAAAGTCCGGGATGGTAATCGCATCATCGGCCATTTCCGTATAGACCCGCAATCTTGGTGCTACCAGTAAATAGTTAAGGTATGCCCCTACCATCAGGCCAACGGCAATCCATGCCGAACTGACACCTGCCAGGTAAATGGCACCAGGCAATCCCATCAGCATCCAGCCGCTCATGTCGGATGCACCGGCGGAAAGCGCCCCGACAGCCGGGTGCAGTTTGCGGCCACCGAGCATAAACTCAGATACATCACTCGTGGCATTGCGATAGCCGTAATAACCGATGGCCATCATCAACAGGAAATACGCTGTGAGTGATACTAGTGTTGCATCGTGCATAATGAGTCCTGACCCTGTGGGCACATGGGAAGTTGCAGAAATTTAGCTACGCGCGGACCTGGCCCGTCCCTGCGACCCGGTATTTGAAACTCGTCAACTGCTCAAGACCAACCGGACCCCGGGCATGCATTTTTCCGGTGGCGATACCGATCTCTGCGCCCATACCGAACTCCCCGCCATCTGAAAACTGGGTCGATGTGTTGTGCATCACAACCGCCGAATCAATCTTCTGCATAAACTCTTCTGCCGCATCGATATTTTCCGTGATGATAGCGTCTGTGTGCCGTGAAGAATGGCAGTCAACGAAGGCAAGCGCTTCCGACAGGTTTTCAACCGTCTTTACCGACAGGATCGCGTCGAGATATTCCGTATCCCAGTCGAGTTCCGTTGCCGCTTTGATACCTGAGTCGCAACGCTGGGCTATTTCATCGCCGCGGATTTCACAGTCGTTAAGTGCGGCAACCAGCTGGGGTAAAAACCGTGGAGCGATAGCTGCATCAACCACCAGGCTTTCTGTTGCACCGCAGACACCGGTGCGGCGCATTTTCGCGTTCCTGACGATATCGACAGCCTTGTTGAGGTCAGCGTCACAGTGCACGTAGGTGTGACAATTACCATCCAGGTGAAGCAGCGTCGGCACCCGCGCCTCGTCTCTGACCAGTTCAACCAGTCCCCGGCCACCACGGGGAATCGCGAGATCCACGTAAGCGGTGCAGCGCAACAGGGCGGCGACGGCAGCCCGATCGACAGTATCCACGAGTTGGACGCAGTGTTCAGGCAGACCGGCGGTTTTCAACCCCTTGACCAGGCATGCGACGATGAGTCGGGTGGAGCGTAAACTCTCTGACCCACCACGCAAGATCACCGCATTTCCAGATTTAAGACACAGGGCGCCAGCATCGGCACCGACGTTCGGGCGTGATTCATAAATCATCGCAATGACGCCAAGGGGACAGGCAACGCGCTGGATGACGAGGCCGTTGGGCCGGTCAAACTGCGCCAGCCGTCGACCAACAGGGTCCGGCAGGGCGGCGATCGTTTCCAGAGCGCTCGCCATGGCCTCGACTCGCTCATCGGTTAACAGTAAACGATCGATAAAGGCAGCGGGCTTGCCACTTTTCTGAACGCCGTTAACATCCTCGGAATTTTCAGCCAGCAATGCTGCCTTGTTTGCTCTGAGTGCCAGGGCAGCAGCGATCAGTGCCTGATTTTTTTGCGCGGTCGTCGCGCTGGCCAACGCCTTTGCTGCCAGTCGAGCGTTCTGCCCGAGACAGTTAATATAGTCTTCGGTATTAATGGTGTTGTTCATGGTGCTTTTCTTGTGGGTCGCGATCATGGAATGATTCCTGCTGGATTCGATGTGGTCAGGGCCCGGGTGTGCTCTCGATTCGGAAAAGAACTCTCGGGAAAGACCGGCCCTGATGTTGATGGTATGGGGTCATGGCCCCATGCGTCAGCGCAATTCAACAGCCCGATTGTAGGCGGCGACCACTGTCGAATTCAACAGTTCTGCTAACTGGCCGTCGTTATTGAGCGCCTTGAGGCCAGCTTCCGTTGTCCCGGCCTTGCTGGTCACCGAGTCGCGCAGTTCGTCCATGCTCTGTTCAGATTGAAGCGCCATTTCAATTGAGCCGACGAGCGTGTTGAGGACCAGCTCCCGGGACTCCTGTGCGCTGAATCCCAGCTCCTGGGCTGCTTTCATCCAACAGCGTGCGATCTCAAAGGCATAGCCAGGACCGCTTCCGGCGACTGCGGTAACCTTGTCGATGGCATCCTCACTATCGACCAACAGCGTGTACCCAGCGGCGTCCGTCAGTACTCTCGCTTTTTCGATATGGGCTTTCCTGCAGTGTTCGTTGACATAAAGGGCACTGACACCACGGCCGATTTGCGCCGGAAGGTTGGGCATGATGCGGATTATCGGCTGCGGGCCGATAAGCTTCTCAATTGACGCCACGGAATAACCAGCGGCGATCGAAACAAAGCAGCCATCTTTGGCGATATAGTCCCGGTATGCGGGCAATACGACGTCAATCAGCTGTGGTTTGATGGCAATCACAATGATGTCGAATTTGTTGCCTTCAAGACCCTCAATGGATTGCCTGAGAGTCGCGTTCGGGGGTGCTGCCTGCAATGCAGGATCAACAATCGTTATTGTGTGCGGCGTTTTCGTCGTCCATCGGCCAAGTAGGGCGCCGCCCATTTTTCCGCAGCCGATCATCAGTAATGACAAGTCATACCTCTTGTTTTGGTGGGAACCTTTCAAGCGCCCGGTCAGGTGTGAAATAACTTAAAATCAGGATTAAAAACATTGTAAAAACGTTAGATACACTAAATTAGCTGTTTTAAGCGTGATAATTGCGATATCGAGCCAATGAGTATATAATTTCGCGCTCAAAATGTCCATGTCCAGGATACAACACCTGCCGGCGAGCAGGTTCTGACGACATGTGTAGGGCGCGCTTTCTGGTTGGATTTTCAGCCACTCACTCTCTCCTGCCACTCGATCAAGGCAAAACATTTAGTTGCGTGTAGTTGCGTGATCGATCCATTTTCATTTATCCAGAGGTTTTGAATGTTTAATTTTGACGACCGGAACTCGGAAACGTCGACCGGTAGTAAACAACGCATCGTGATTAAGGTTGGCTCCAGCTTGTTGGCCAGCAGTGATCATCTGACGCCCCGATATGCTTTTATGCACGGTCTGCTAAAAGATGTTGCTGAACTGCAGAAAGGGGGCTACGAAGTGGTCCTGACCTCATCGGGGTCAGTGGTCCTGGGATTAAATTCGATCAACGCGTCTCTTGGAGAAGCTTCCGTCCAGGATAAGCAGGCGGCGGCTGCTTGTGGTCAGCCGATTTTGATGCACGCCTATAGACAAGTTGCGCTGGAGTGCGGATTCGATATTGCGCAGGTTCTGGTCACACTGGATGACCTTGAAGATCGCAAACGATTCCTGAATACCAAAAACACGATTCACCGTCTGGTCGAACGTGGCGTGATGCCCATCGTCAATGAGAATGACACAGTCACCGTTGAAGAGTTGCGAGTTGGCGACAACGATCGGCTGGCTGCGAAGGTCGCGCAAATGATTCAGGCCGACTATCTGTTTATCCTGACCTGCGTTGACGGTGTCTATGACCGCGATCCCGCCGAGCCGGGCGCCGTGTTGGTGGAAACCATCAACGATGTCAGCGACTATATGAAGGCAACCCGTGGTACCAGCGCAATGGGCAGCGGCGGTATGTTTACGAAGTTGCAGGCAGCCAATATGGCCCAGAATGCCGGTTGCACGACCTTGATTGCCCGGGGTGAAATGGAATCGCCGATATCTGCATTGATACGAGGAGAGCGGCGCCATACCCGCTGTATCGCACAAACCTCGCCTTCGTCTTTCTGGTCGATTTGGCTGACGGATCGCTTGCAGATGGCCGGCGGACTGGAATTGCGTCAGTCTGCAGCCGATGGCTTGCGGGCGGGCACCGAGGGTGTTTCCTGTCACGACGTCGTATCAACTTATGGGGACTTTCATCGTGCAGATGTACTGCATATCTATGATGAAAAAGGTGTTGAGCTGGCCCGTGGCATGTGCAATTTTTCATCCGACGAGACCGCGTTAATTGCCGCACGCCCGGACGTACCCGTGGAAGATCTGCTGGGATACAAAGCATCCGCAAGACTGATCAACACCAATAACCTGGTTATGCTTGAAGACCATCATCTGAACTGGGCAGAGCCGGACGATCCCAAGGCGATGCTTTTTGCGGCGGGATGAGCATTAGAAGCGGGATTATCACAATACAGTTTGTTAGTCAGGCAACAAATTAGTTCTCACGACTCTCTTTCTGCGCCAGCAACCGCTCAACGCGATCCTGCCAGTTCAGATTGACAACCCGTTGATTCCTGGCGATCCCAATGATCAACAGGAATTTCTTGTCATCGGCCAGAGCCTCTGCAAATTCAACCTCTGGTTCGAGCCTGAACAGTGTTTCAGCCTGCCAATGGACAGTTCGCGCTGATCGATTGCGATTGGAATACTAAAGATCTGACGTTGGCACGCGGTAATAGTCTCACCGGTCCGGACAGATTCTACTCCTGCAAGAAAGGTCAAGTGTATCGATTCCGCGGAGGGTACAATCGCGGGTATGAACGCTTCAATGCCGGACATTTTCGAACTGCTCAGTGGCGTTTACGCAGATTTGGGTAGTGAACAATCCCTGGGCTCCTGGTCGAACCACCTTGGTTGGTCGAAATTTCGGTTACATCGAAGATTCAAGAAAATCATGGGCGAGACGCCCCGGCAACATGTTCACCGCCTGCGTCTCGAGCGTGCGGCAGCGTCCCTGGTGGCTGGGAACGACTCGGTACTGACGGTGGCAATTGCACAAGGTTTTGGTAGCCACGAGGTGTTCAATCGGGCGTTTCGCCGAAGGTTCAGATGTTCTCCGACGGAGTATCGAGCCAAAGCCCAAACGATTGTATCCAGGCTTGATCGAACCCGGCATCAAAATCTGGTCCAGTCGGTGGGACCGTGCATCTTCAACTTTAAATTTAACGCCAACGAACGCAGGAGGGCGCCCTTGTCTCAGTTAGAAATTGTCAAAATGCAAATCGAAGAGCAACCAATACTCTACATTCAAAGACGAGTGGCCAGTACCCTGTTGCAGCCGCTTTTTGCCGAGTGTTTCCCGAAGCTATTTAGTCATGCAATGGGCAATGGGCTCGCGATGGCGGGACAGCCGATTGCGCGGTATGTCAAGTCAGGATCCGGACTGTGGACGGTCGACTGTGCCATTCCATTGCTTGAGAAGCCACTTTCTGAAGGAGAGATGCAGGCGGGTGTCCTGCAAGGTGGACCGGTTGTATTTACCGTGCATGCGGGGGTATATGAAACGCTCCCGGAAACCAATGCAGCGATGGAGCTCTGGATCGAAGAACAGGGTTTGCAGAGCGCAGGCCCCGCCTGGGAGCAGTACATTACCTCTCCCACAGATCTTCCTGATCCGGCCGACTGGAAAACAAACGTGTACTGGCCAGTGTGTAAATGAACCTGGCGGGTTTTGAAGCTAAACCTCCAAAGTGAGACCGGGATAAATAGATGAGAGAAATTGCAGTACTAAGCTTCATCAGCCTCGATGGTGTTGCGCAGGGCCCAGTCGCTGACGAAGAAGACACCTCGGGCGGATTTACGCACTGCGGCTGGGCCCGGAAGTATCTTGCCGACGTGATGGACTATGTGAATAGCAATCTGATGTCGGCACCCGTGTCATTTCTGTTTGGTCGTAAGACCTATGAATTGTTTGCAGCGCACTGGCCTGAGGTGACCGATAGCGCGCATGGAGATTTGCTTAACCATTCTCAAAAGTATGTCGCTACTTCAACGCTGAGAAAAGCCGAGTGGCAAAACACAGAAATTCTAAACGGTGATTTGATAGAAGAAATCAAACGCATCAAGGCGGGAGACGGTTCAAGGATACAGGTCCACGGTAGTACCTCTATGGTTCAGACGTTGATCGCCCATGATCTGGTGGATGAACTACGCCTTCTCACCTTCCCGCTCATTTTGGGATCGGGAAAACGGCTATTTGGTGATCGAATCAAACCCGAAAATTTCTTGCTCACAGACTCTCATGTGATTCAGAACGGTGTCATCGCGGGAATTTACAGGCGTTAGTGATTGGTTTGAGGTTGATGCCAGAACCAGGCACCTGGGTGCTGAACAGTGATGGCCAGTGATTGAGGTGCGGGAACAGCCTTAGCCCCCAGATACGATCCGTGTGCAGCATTCTTACGTTAAAAGCGTGTGGTTGATCTGCAAACACAAAGTCGTTAGCACTAACGCTTTTAATGTAACATCCTGCAATCTAGCCACGTCGGTTCACCTGACGTTTTTTAAACACTGCGCGTTTCAACCTCACAGGGCAGACTCAATGAGAGCCATTACCTATCAGAAATATGGACCACCCGAAGTGCTGCACCTCAGCCACGTGGCGAAGCCCGTTGTGCAGGACGACGAAGTGCTTATCCGGGTGCGAGCGGCGGAAACGACAAAAGCCGATTGTGAGATGCGGAGTTTTACATTTTCGGTGATGTGGTTTTGGTTGCCGTTACGGATCGCGGTCGGCGTAAGAAGACCCAGGCGACAGGTGCTCGGGGGTTATTTCTCGGGCGAGATTGAGGAAGTGGGGAAAAACGTTATTGAATTCAGTGTCGGCGATCAGGTTTTCGGTTCTGCCGGGCTCAGGTCTGGGGCTTATGGCGAATACGTGGCATTACCGGCAAGCTATAGCATTGCCTCCAAACCTGCCAACATGAGCTTTGCAGAAGCAGCTGCGGTACCGCTGGGTGGTTTAAACGCGCTGCACTTTATGCGCCGTGCCCGAATCCAGCCGGGAGAAAAGGTGTTGATCAACGGTGCCGGGGGTAGCATCGGGGCTTACGCGGTGCAAATTGCTCATTCCATGGGCGCGGAAGTTACCGCGGTTGACAGCAGTACCAAGCAGGAAGTTTTGAAGCAGTTTGGCGCGGACCACTTTATTGACTACGCAACAACCGATTTCACTACCGGTGGTCAGACTTATGACGTGATTTTCGACATGGTTCCCCGGAGTTCCTACTCTGGCTCCATCAAACTTCTGAATCCCAATGGTCGTTATCTGGCAGGCAATCCGCGGTTGTCGGTCATGCTTCGCTCGTCTTTCACGACACGATTTACTGACAAAACTGCCCTGTTTGCGTTTGCCCGCGAGACTAAAGCGGAACTGGCCGCGCTCAGGGAAATGATTGAGGCAGGAAAGATCGGCTCCATTGTCGATACTGTTTATCCGATGGAGCGTGTGGCTGATGCTCATCGCCGGGTCGAGGCGGAGCAGCGAGTCGGGGCGATCGTGATCGCGATGGATGACCGCGATAATGCGGGAACTGAACGGCAAAGTGCGGAAGAGTAGAGCCATTCGGTGATTTTGGCCTTGTTGAGTGATGCCAGTCTGGATTATCAAATTTGGCGCAGTTTCCTGGGTGTCCTGAAATTAGCTCCGAATCCTGGGTGTCCTGTAATCACCTCCTGTAATCACCCGAAACTATTATCCTGAATCTCCGGTTTTCCAGACCAGTGGTTGGTGAATGTGGCGTAGTGTCGTGAAAACGTCGATGGGCTTTACGGTCCGAAAAATCCCTTGTGAACAACTCGTTAAGGATCAGTCGGTTGAGAATACGGCATGAATCTTGCTCAGAGGAAACTGGATTTACATGAAAATAACTATACTTAAACTGGAGTTCCGATTAATGAAATTTAGACTAGCAGCATTTTTTGTCGCGGTTATCTGCAGCAACCTTGCCGTCGCAGGACCCTTTTCCAATGGGGACTTCGAAGCAGGGACGTTGAGTCCGTGGTACAACGTCAGCGCCGGTAGCCACTGGTCGGTTACCAACGCTGATGCCCATTCGGGCACTTTTAGCGCCACCGATGTCGGCAACTATGCAATTCAACAGGACTTCGACGGCGTGCTGACAGACAGCATCACCGAAGTGTCATTCTGGTTGAAGCAACCTGAAGCGGCCATTTCCTATGTTTCTCTTATCTATTCTGATGCTACATTTTCGGCGAACGTCGTTAGTCTTGTCGGTGCAGATTGGGAATTTTTTGACATCACCAGCTGGCTCGTATCCGGTAAGTTCCTCACAGGATTTCAGCTTTATGGATACTCTGGGGGCGGACCAAACGAAGATCGAACCTACCTGGACGACGTCACAATCAACTCGACACCCGTTCCAGCACCTCTGACGCTGCCGATATTCGGTTTTGCGATGCTCCTTCTTGGCCTGTTCCGAGGACGACGAGCGGAATGATCCGGACAGAGTCAGTGCAAGCCTCCGTGCGGCACTGACTCTTTTCTTTAAACCTCAGGCAATCCAACACCTGTACTTGTCGGTCAAAACATGAAATTCCTGCGTGTCCTGAATCTCTCCTGTCCTGAATCTCTCCTCTGAATCTCTCCCCTGAATCTCTCTTCCCGAACCAGGCTAAAGCGAACATACTTCTTACGCTATTACCAATGAGCCGATAGCTTGAGGTAATTTTCCCACGGTACTCATCATCAACCCTGCCATCCCTGATGACACAAACGGATTAGGAATTAATGCGGCAAGTATTGCACGGATACATCTCTATTTTGCTACTGACGCTTACGGCCTGCGCGCTTCATACGGTCAGCCCAACGAGCAACAACCCCTCAACTTGGCTGATTGATAATGTAGAGATTTATGACGGATCTGGTGGCGACAACTACAGCGCTGACATCCGCATCGAAAACGGTCTGATTTCAGCCATTGCGCCGGTAATCGAGCCGAGGGCTGGTGAACGCATCTGGAAGGCTGAGGGTTATGTGATATCACCGGGCTTTATTGATCCGCACAGCCATCACGATTCAAAGCTAATGCAGAATGCCGCTCCCGCCAGTGTGCTGGCGCAGGGCATCACCACCATTGTTAGTGGACTGGACGGCAGTCTTTCAAAATTCGGCGAATCCTTTGTTTCAGTGGCCGACAACATGGCCGTGCTTGAGCAAAGCCCTGTCGCCATCAATGTGGCGTTTTTCGCGCCTCATAATAACTACCGCGTTGCTGTCATGGGGGAGGATTACAAGCGCCTCGCTTCCGGCAGCGAGATCCGGCAGATGAGTAAGCTGCTGGCACAAGATATGGAAGCTGGTGCCCTCGGGCTGTCGACAGGGTTGGAGTATGAACCGGCGATCTATTCAAACACCGAAGAAGTCATCGCGCTTGCCAAAGTGGCGGCGAGCTATGGCGGGAAATACTCCAGCCATATCAGAAGCGAAGATGTAGCGGTCACTGAGGCGTTTGAAGAAGTGATTACGATCGCCCGGGAAGCGGGAATACCCGCAAATATCAGTCATATTAAACTGGCCATGAGCGCCTTGTTTGGTGACTCACCCGCGGTGCTTACCAGGCTTAATGCGGCAAGAGCTGAAGGTTTAGATATCACCGCCGACATTTATCCCTATGACGGTTGGCAGAGTACGCTGGCGATTCTCATTCCATCGCGCGATTTTACCGATCGCGCCGCCGCTGAATTTGCGCTGACCTCGATCGCCGCGCCCACAACGATTATCTTCACCCGGCACGAACGAGATCCGTCGTACATTGGCAAAACCCTGGCAGAAGTCGCCGAGCAGGAGAAGATTGACCCGGTAGATCTGCTCATGAAGCTGTTGCAGACGTCAAAAAAAGAAGGCAAACATATCAGCATCATCGGGCGCAATATCGGTGAGCAAGATATTCTGAACTTTATGCGATGGCCCTATACCGCCTTTACAACCGACGGTGGAATTGATGATCGGCATCCGCGCGGGCAGGGAACCTTCCCGCGTGTCCTCGGTCGCTACGTGAGGGAGCGCTCTGCACTGTCCCTGACCAGTGCCATCAGGAAAATGACCAGCTTACCGGCGAAAAACCTTGGCCTGTTGAATAGAGGTTTAATTAAAGTCGGTCATGCAGCAGACCTGGTAGTTTTTGATGCAAGCAGCATCATTGATCACGCAACGTTTGATGATCCCATTCAATACTCCTCGGGCGTTAAGGCTGTCTGGGTCAATGGCGTACTGGTATGGGAAAACGATGCGGAGACTGGTTCAAGATCTGGTCAGGTTCTCAGGCGCAAGGGCACCCCGTAGCCCGGGACTGTTACCCGAATTTTTCCATCACCCGAGTCAATAACATACTGCGGCGGTTCCCGAACTCGCCGTCCCCCTTCAGATGGGAAAGCTTTCGGGCGCACTGTGGCAGCGCAAATTTTATTTCACCGTGCGCGAGTGGATGATCAATCTCCAGTAGTGCAAGCAGGGTGAAATAGAAAGGGAAACGGCGCCATTCACCGCCTTTAGCGCGGTGCTTTCCAAGCGAGGTCAGCAGGTGAGTCAGCGCATCGTCCCAGTCGTTTCCGGAATCGAACCCGGCCAGCCTCAACACGGAGGCGGTACAGGGGCCACATCAGTAAAGGGGTGAGCGATCATGGCGAAGGTGAGTCGCAACGGTGCGAACATCTCTGATGTGTGCGGCCGCGACTTCGCTGGATTTACCAGTGATCTCGCCCACTATCAGCAATGCGCGTGCTGCCTCACGGCTCTGCACTGCGCGCATTGACGCACCCTGCTGTCGCTCCCCGGTGAACGTCGGCAGTTTCTGAAGTTTTTCGTCATTGTCCAGCGAAAACGAAAGTGGCAGGGCAGCCCACTTCGGGTCTGGATTGGCCATCGCCAGAATCCTTGCGGGGAGATCCTGGCGATAGCGACGTTCTATATAGGTGATGGCTTGCCGGGAATCGCGCTTTTTTATCTGCTCACCAAAGAAGTGCGCACGATTGATGTCATCAGTAAGGGCGGGTAAACCACTGAAATCCAGATCAGGCAAAAGTAAATCCTCGTTCAGGATTTTTTTATACGCTTTTTGCGACCAACAATGCAAGGTTGCGTTTGCGATTTTCCAGTAAGTATTAGCTGCACCGCTGAACTCTGCGTGAACCCCGAAAACCTTAGCGGAGCAATAATTCAAGCATCATGTTGTATCATCATTGATCAGGTTGGATCGGTGGCGGGATTACACGGTGTCCAGGGCAGGTAACTCAAGGTCGGTACATGAGATTTATAGTTGAGCTAAAGCAGCGCAAGGTCTTCCAATGGACGCTTGCCTACGCGGCAGGCGCATTTGCAGCACTTCAGGTCCTTGATATTGTGGCACAGCAATTTGCGTGGTCGACAGATACACAGCGAGCGATCACGCTTATATTAGGTCTCGGCGTTTTTGTAGTACTGACGCTCGCCTGGTACCACGGTGAGCAGGGTGCGCAGCGAGTCGGGGGGGTGGAACTGCTGATCCTTGCGCTGTTATTCGGAATCGGCGGTGGCACAGTGGCATTGCTGGCGCCCAACGAAAGCGTGACTTCGAACGCTGGCACGATCGAGATTGAGCCTCAACCTGATGAACATCCGTCCGCGCCGATACGTTCCATTGCGGTATTACCCCTGGATAACTACTCGGGGGACCCGGGACAGGAATATTTCGCTGAAGGCATGACCGATCAGCTGACTGCAGAACTGGCTGCAATCAGCACGCTACGTGTTATCTCCCGTGGTTCAGCGAATCAGTTCAAAGGGTCTCAACGAGTGTCAACGCCAGAAATTGCAAGAATTCTCAAGGTTGATGCATTGATCGAAGGCTCGGTCCTGCGTTTTGGAGATAAGGTTCGAATTACTGCTCAGTTGATCGATGCGCGCGTGGATAAACATTTGTGGGCGAAAAGCTTCGATGGTGTGTCAGCCGATGTACTCGCGCTCCAGGATGAACTCGCATCCGCGATCGCTCGTGAGATAGACATACAACTAACACCGTCTGAGACTTCGCGACTAACGAGTGCGCCGCGGGTCATACCCGCGGCATACGACGCTTATCTGCAGGGACGATATTTTATGAATCGTCCTTCAGATGAAAACCTGAGCAAAGCCATTACGCAGTTTGAGCGCGCGGTTTTACTGGATCCGGATTTCGCTCCTGCGTACTCAGGATTGTCAGATGCCTATCTTTGGGCAGGCTTTAATGAAAGCGTTTACTCGGCAAGCGAAGCAAGACCCAGGGCGAAAGCGGCTGCTGAGCGTGGTGTTGAATTGGATCCCGACTCCGCAGAAGCACGCACATCGCTTGCGATCTTCAAATTTTTCTATGAGTACAACTGGGAGGAATCCGAGGCGGAGTTCAGGGAGGTTTTTCGACGTAATCCAAACTACTCCTACGCGCATGACCAGTTCGCCCTGATGCTCGCGTTCCAGAGTCGTTTCACAGAATCAATCGCTGAAAGCAAGCTCGCGGCTGAACTCGATCCGTTGTCACCGCAAATTCCCATCGATGCGATCTTCGCGTATACCTGGCAGGGCGAATATGCACAGGCAAAGCAACTGGTGGAGCGAGCCGCGTATCTTGATCCGGAGTTCTTTTTCGTTCCCTGGTCTTATGGCTGGATTGAACTTCAGGCGGGCAATGTTGTTGAGGCTATCCAACACCTGGAACGAGCGCGAAGTCTGGAGTCGCCAGTGTTCGTTCTTGCCTGGCTCGGTTACGCGAAAGGCGCATCAGGAGACCGGGTTGGTGCACTTGAAGCGCTCGCTGTCCTGAATGCGAATTCGCTGAGTGGCTATGTGTCACCCTTTTACCTGGCGCTTGCTCATCTCGGTCTGGGCGATCAGGAGTTGGCATTGTCAGAACTTAATGCTGCCTATGATCAGGACAGCCAATGGCTGGCGTGGTTGAATAACGATCGAATATTCGATCCTATCCGTGACAAACCTGAATTTGTCGAACTGTTGAACAAATTAGGATTCAAAACTAACTAGGTGAAAGTCGCGATCAGTTTGATAGTGTCGCCATTCGACCCGGGGTTATCGGCGGACCTACCTGAATTCCCCTGGGACCTTGCCCTGATGGAAACCATACACGGATGAATGAGAAAACCACCTTCAACGCAACGCGCCTGATGACACGCATGCTGAACGATGCGGTGCTGGGATTCTTTGCGTTGCTGTCGCTGTTTCTAATCCTAACGCCAGCTGTGTTTGCGCTGACTGGTTCAGAACTGTATGCGTTATCGATTGTCGAGAATCTGATTGTCCTGTTATTTTTTCTGGAGTACTCCTGCGCCTTATGGCTCGCAGAAGATCGAACCAAATTTGTGCGCGATCCCTGGCGCATCCTCGACGCAATGATTGTTATCTTTGCGCTGATTGCTGTGCTGCCGGTCGTTCCCGATGCGTTACGTAATTCACCGGTACTGCGATTGTTTCGGCTCGGTCGCTTCGCTCTGCTGGGAACTCGTTCGGGCTTTGCACTCAAGAGCAAGCCGACCCGAATCGATGCGCCCATCCAGAGTGTGAGTGCCCAGGTCGTTGTGCGCTGCCTCGGTACCTCTGGTGTGCAGTTTGATGAGATTTCCCTGCAGGAAGGACTCGACAGAATACGCAACGACTCCGAGGACTGGTTGTTCCTGAGTGGTGCTGATGAAACGCTTCTGCCACCGATAGCCGACGCCATGGGAATCCCGGTAAAAGCGCTGCAGGTGATTTTTCACTCAACCGTTCCCCGCTTCGACCGACTGGACAGGTTTACCACGCTATTCGTTCGCTACCCGCTCGGAATGACCGAGGAAAAAACACTTCGCCGAACACCGGTGTTGCTGGTTGGCACGGCAAACAATGTCGTGGTGCTTTGTCGAGAGCACACTGATCTCGAAGGTCGCGTCGAAGCACGCCTGCAAGATCTCGACAGTAGCACGCCACGAATGGCCAGAGCATTGACGGCTCTAATCAGTGAAATCATCAGGGCCAACACGGATGTTCTCGAAAGTTTTGAAGTAGCACTCGCCAAATTAGAACTGGATCAGCCAAACCTGAATGACAAGACATTTCTGACCAGAACATTTGAATTCCGTGCAGATCTACTCAAAGTCCGGAGCTCTTTGAAATATCTGAAGAACACGATTCGAGAGATATCCGAAGGACAAACTGTTGTGGGAATATCGCCAAACGACCGGGATTTGTTTCGATACCTTGCTGATGACGCGAGCGATCTGTTCGAGGGCATCGAAGACATACGAGATTCCCTCCAGTCGCTGGTCGACCTCAGGCTCAACGTCTCGTCCTTCCAAATGAACCGGGTCATGCGCTTGCTTGCGCTGTTGACGACGCTGGCCCTCGTTCCTGCCACTGCGGGAGGGTTGTTGGGTATGAACCTCACGGATGCACCCTGGCCAGGTACGCTATTACAGGTTGCTTTTTGCCTCGCTGCCGGGATGTCATTCAGCCTTTACCTGTTTGCCATCAAAGGCTGGTTTCGATGAGGCTCGATGCGGCCGAAGGGAACCCCGATAGGTGCGCCTTACTCGCCAAGCTCTCTGGCGACTGACAGTTCGAATTTGGATCATATAAAGATCTGTTTGCGAAACGATACTACCGACAATCCCGCCAGTGACACTGTTCATCGGCAAATCCAGCCTGTCTGACACCGGATACGTGTTGGCCTGAGGGGTTTTCTTGTATGATGACTGCCTGTCTGTATCACTGAAGTTGCATGGAGAAAATAAGGATTCTCGCGTGAACTACCCTGTTCTCATGATCGTTTTACTGGTCTTAACTGGACTCCTACAGGTATCCGCTGCCCAGGCAGAGATCAACATCCAGCGATCAAGCGACGGCGGTAGCTCCTGGAGTCCTATTGCTGCCACTGACCCGGCGCCAGGATTTCAGATCAGTGCCTCAGGGGCCGAGTGTGAAGCTTCCGTTGTTGGCGCAACGGCTGACAGCAGTAATCTGCAGCAGCAACGACGCATACCCTTTGCGAATCCGGGCAGTAATGCTACCCAACAGACCTTTATGCGGTTTATCAATCCAAACAATACATCAACCCAGGTTGAAGTGTATGGCATTGACGATGACGGTATCCCCAATCGCAGCGGACCCATCAGCTTTACTCTGGTTCCTCAGGGGTCACTTCAATTTACCGCCCAGGATATGGAAAACGGTAACACCTCAAAAGGGCTGACCGGCAGTTTTTGTGATGGCACTGGAAAGTGGCAGCTTATCGTCCGCTCTGACAATTCCGTTGAGGTGATGAGTCTGATCCGCGCGCCTGGTGGATTTCTGACCAGTCTTAACGAAGTCGTTCCCCAATCAGGGAATGATCGATTGGTGTATTTTGTTAACAGCGCCAGCGAACCCGAACAGCAGACATTCCTGCGTATACTGAACAAGGATGCCACGGCCGGAACGGTCACCATTGGTGCCATTGATGATGGCGGCAATCCCGGTGCTTCTGATATCACCTTGTCACTGGCGGCGAACGATTCGCAGCAAATGACTTCCCAGGATCTGGAAGGTGGTAATACCGGCAAGGGATTAACCGGCGCCCTCGGCGATGGCGAAGGCAACTGGCGATTAACCATTACTTCGACGCTTGACCTTGATGTCATGAGCCTGATCAGGCTACCGGGTGGTTTCCTTCTGAACCTGAGCGCAATTGCGCCCGGGACCGGTAACACACGCGAGCTGAACTATGTTGAACCCGCGGACGAAACCCTGCGCACCAGTTCATTGCGTGTCATTAATACATCTGCCAGTGTCGCGACTGTGACTGTTGCAGCCACCGATGACGAAGGTGCACCTGCGCCCGGCGGGGATGTGATGTTTGCTTTAGGACCTCTTGCCGCAAGGGAAATTCCGGTGGACGTGCTTGAAAATGGAGACGTCAGTTCGGGTATTGCTGGCATGCTCGGTGACGGTAGTGGTCGCTGGCGGATGACAGTCAGTTCAAGTGGCACATTAGAAGTCATGAGTCTGATTGAAACCCCGGATGGCTTCCTGACGAATCTGTCACGGGCGGCACCTGCGTCTGGTACCAATCATGAGATTCTTGTTTTTAATCCCGGTAGTAACACAGAGCGACGGAGTAGCCTGCGGATAGCTAACGACAGTGCTATCCAGGCGGGCATTACGATTTCAGCGATTGATGATGCGGGGCAGGCCGGTGACAACGACGTTACGCTTAACCTGACTGCGGGACGCTCAATTTCAATTACAGCTCTGGACCTTGAAAACGGCAATGCAGCGCTTGGTTTGACGGGTGCATTGGGCGCGGGTACCGGAAAATGGCGACTCACCGTAAGCTCCAGCCAAAGCATTCAGGTACAAGGCACGCTCGACACACCCGCGGGTTTCATCACCAATCTCAGTCGGGCAACCGAAGGTGAGACAACCGAGCCACTGCCAGTGAGCGCGTCACTGGTTTTTTTTGAAGAGAGCATTTCGCCTATTATCCAGAGTAAGTGCATTGCCTGTCACACCACCACCGGTGTTGCGGCTGCCTCCGCTTTGCACTACGTTCGATCCACCACGGCGGGTTACCTACAAACCAACTACGACACGCTCTCCAGTTACATCAACGCTGGTGGCGGCGATACCGTGTTGAACA
>JAJFKA010000162.1 GCA_021773555.1 Gammaproteobacteria bacterium | reverse complement strand
GGCCAATTCCTCTATGCCTTGGATGTCGAACCACCGATCGAAATAGCAACGCAAAAAGTCAAACTTCAGCTCAAATGGAAACATGCCTTTCAGTTCGCCGGCTACTATGCCGCCAAAGAGAAAGGATACTATTTAGATGCTGGCATTGATGTGGGTATTGTCGAACACTCGGGCCAGGCCGCGCCAATTGAAGCTTTGCTTAGTGGTAGTGTGCAATACGCTGTGTCCGGTGCAGACATAGTCCTGAAACGTGCCAAAGGAGACCCGGTGGTTGCCCTTGCGGCGATCTTTCAACATAGCGCATACGCATTCCTGGTGACGGCAGATTCGGGAATAAACAGCGTCGAAGACTTCCGCGGACGTCGGGTGATGCTGGGTAGTGTGAAGGAACATGCCTCGCTGCATGCGATGCTGCGACGCGCCGGGCTTGATGACGATGATTATATTGGCTCGCCCTTAACGTTTGACCCGTTCTCACTCGTTCGTGGTGAGGCCGATGTGTTTAATGCCTATGTGACCGATCAGGGCTTTTCGTTGCAAAAAGCCGGGATCGAAACTCGTTACTTCCTGCCGAAGCAATTTGGTGTGGATTTCTATGGCGACGTTCTGGTGACCACAGAGCAGGAAGCCGGGGAGCATCCGCAACGCGTGGCAGCATTTTTAGAGGCGTCCCTCAATGGCTGGAACTATGCCCTCAACCACCCGGATGAAATCATTGATCTGATCCTGAGCAAATACAACACACAAAATTTTAGTCGTGAACATCTCGAATACGAGGCGCGTACTTCCCGGGAACTGATTCAGCCACTGCTGGTCTCCATCGGCCACATGAATCCGGCTCGTTGGGAACACATAACCACGATATTCAGAGAACTGGGTTTGCTCGAGCAAAACGTAACTGTCAGTGGACTGATATATGAGCCCTCGAAAGAGGCTATGTCACCACTCGCGTGGTTGGCTGAACACTGGATACCGCTTGCTGCGGGCACTACGGTATTCTTCATTTGCGTACTGATTCTAATTCTCCTTCAACTGCGCCGACTGGTACGGAAACGAACCTCGCAGCTATCAGAGAGCGAACAGCACTGGCGTGAACTAATTGATGCGGAACCCGCCTGCGTCAAAACCCTGGACCGGCAAGGGCGCCTGCTCAGTATAAATGCTGCCGGGCTCGCCATGGTGCAAGCAGATAGTTTTACGCAAATCAAAGAGTCTGAAGTTGTCAATCTCATCGTAGAAGAATATCGGGAGGCGTTCATGGATCTCAATGAGCGCGTCTTTTCGGGAGAATCAGCGTCCTTGCTGTTTGAACTTCGTGGACTTGAGGGCCGGCAGCTTTGGCTCGAAACCCGCGCGGTACCTTTTCGTGATTCTAATGGTGTGATCACAAGACTACTGGCCGTCACGCAGGACGTGACCGAAAGCAAAGCTGAGGAAGTGCGGCATCAGGCGTTACAAGAACAGCTTCTGCAGGCGCAGAAGCTCGAGTCTATCGGTCAGCTCGCTGCCGGTATTGCTCACGAAATCAACACGCCGACACAGTTCGTGGGGGATAACCTCAGTTTTATCGGGAAGGCTTTTGAGGGAATCTGTGTGCTGTTTGATACCTTGGCTGAGCTACCGGACAAGGAAACTAATGCGGTTTCAACTGAGGCGATTACAGAAGCACTGGCGCGTGCAAAAGTCGATTATTATAGAAAGGAAATCCCAAAGGCAGTTGAGCAGTCCCTCGAAGGTGTGCAGCGAGTGACCAAGATCGTTCAGGCTATAAAGGAATTCTCCCACCCGGCGCAGCAACAGACAGCCATAGACCTGAATGCAGCAATCAAGAGCACTTTGACTGTGGCCAGCAGTGAATGGAAGTATCTGGCGAACTTACAGACCGATTTTGACGATGATCTGCCGCAGGTGACCTGTCTGCCGGGCGAGTTTAACCAGGTGATCCTCAATATCATTGTCAATGCCGCCCACGCTATAAAGGACGCACTGCACGAAACTGAGCGCGACATGGGGACCATCACGGTGGCAACGCGGCGTATCGATGACTGGGTAGAGATTACCATTTCAGACAATGGTACTGGCATGCCAGAAGAAGTCCGCAGGCGTATATTTGATCCTTTCTATACAACCAAGGAAGTGGGTGAAGGTACCGGGCAGGGATTAGCGATTGCGCACAACATGATCGTCAACAAACACAGCGGTACGATCGAGGTGACCAGTGAACCGGGCAGAGGTACCTGCTTCACTATCCGACTGCCGTTAGGCGGCGTTTCATCGCAGGATTCAGATATTGCCGCGTGAATCACGCGATGATTGCATCAAACTGTCCCCTTCAACTGTCCCCATCAACTTGCGTCGCTCTGGGCCGCGGTTAAGGCACGCAAAAAGTTCTGCCCCCAGATCTTGTCAGTGTCCGCTTCGCAATAACCCCGTTGCAACAGCGCAAGGGTGACATTGAGGGCATCGCTCGCCTCATCGAAAGCCTTCATTCCACCACCGTGATTGAAGTCTGTCCCGATACCGACATGATCTACGCCGATTCGGTTGACAAGATAGTCGATGTGGTCGACAAGGCTGGTCATTTCACCAGGTCCCAGCAGGTCACTGATGGCATCAGTGAAGGCCAACTGTTCAGCTGGATCCTTGATCTCCCAGTACAGCTCGAAAGGGTAGAGATAGGTTTCAGGAAGGTTCGCTGCCAGCCTGGCCATTCGAATAGCGTCAACCAACTCGTGATCCGTCGTGTCATAAAGGTAACCTCGAAATGGTGTCACATGAATCACGCCACCATTGTCACCAATTCGATCAATCTCTTCGTCTGACAGGTTGCGACTGACATCACAAAGCGCGCGCACATTCGAGTGGCTGGCGATGACAGGAGCACTGCTGATAGCAAGGGCTTGCAGCGTTGCATTCTTAGATAGCTGACAAACGTCCAGCAGGCCACCCAGTCGATTGATGCGTCGAACCGCGTCTCGACCCAGGTCAGACAATCCGCCATGTTCTTCCGTCGCTTCATGTTTTCCCGTAGCGGCAATGAAGTTCGGCCTTGAGGAGTCTGCACAGTCATTGTGCCCGATATGAGTTAGCGCAAAGACCCGGCAACCCGTCTCATAAAAGCTATCAAGACCACGGATGTTCGTTCCAACGATCTGGGTGTTTTGAAATCCCAGGATAATAGAGCGCTTTCCCGCCGCTTTGGCCACCCTGACTTCTTCAGCAGAGTGCGACAGAACTAGATTGTTAGATGCGTCTGCAATCAGTTCATCCACAGCATTGCGCTTTAGATCTGCGCGTCGTCTCGCGGCCTGATAGCCGGATTCGTCACGAGGTAAAGGCCCGGAGGCAATCGCCATAACGACTACGTCCACATCACCCGCCTCCATCTTGTCCGGCGCCACTTTGGATCGACCATCGTCTCCCACATAGGGCGATTCCCTGCCTGATATTTCGATGTCGGCATGCGCATCAATGACCATGGCCCTCGAGTGTACTTCTTTTGCTCGAATCAGGTCCGGTGCTGTGGATATTGTCACGTCCGCTGGCATAAACTGTTCTCCTTGTTGTTTTTCAGACGCTGGGATCCACGTTCAGCAACCGCGCCGCATTGAGTCCCATCCACTTTGGCCGGACGTTGTCGCGCAGTGGCAACTCATCATATTCGGCCACGACCTGAGACGCGCTGAGACCTAAAGTCATCCAGGAACTCGCGAACAGCATCCTGTCCTGCAACAGGGTGTTACCGAACTGCAACATCATCTCCCAACCACTGCCCGGCTTTGGAATGTTCCGTGGCCGGTGCGCGGCCAGGTCGATATAAAGATTCTGGTGGCGTCGTGCCGCGCCCACGAGTTCCGGCACCCAGGGCCAACCACCGAGTCCGGCAATGACCTTAAGTTCCGGAAAATCCACGCAGACGCGATCGAGATATAATGGGCGGCCAAGGTCCATAGGACGATCAGCCGCATAACTCATGGTGCAGTAGACTCGCGCCGGAATATCCAGTTCTACACACTTGGCGTACAGGGGGTAATAGCGTGAGTCATTGGCGTAAAGCTGCTCCCGAAAGCAGGAGATTTCGAGCCCACGAAGGCCGCGCTCCTTGACTAACGCCTCGAGTCGTTTGACCCCTGCAGTGCCCTCGGATGCGTTGATGCGAGCCCATGGGATAAACCGGTCGGGATAACGTGCTGCGAGGATAAGCGTGTGCTCAGCCGAGGCGTGTTTTCCGGTACCGATACACGCTTTAGTGATACCGGCCTGGTCGAGTACCTCGATGAATTCGACATCGGTCAGTGCTGTATCGATTGCGCGTCTGGCGATTTCACGACGAAGCGCCATGGGACTGGTGTTGGCCAGCCGGTCATCAAACTCCTCCCGACTCATGCCCGCTTCCGCTGCCCATTGCAGACCAAAGATGTTGATGTAATTCGCCATCCCCGGGTCGTCCGTCTGGTAGGTTTCGAATTCTGCTTCTCGAACTTCACGGGTTGGGATGTCGCATTCAATATCAATAATCATGAATCAGCCTCGTTGCAAATCAGGATACCACCGGTAATCAAGGCTGAAATTTCGTCTTCCGCCATGCCCAGTAAGCTTTCGACCACTTCTAATGAGTGCTCGCCCAGACGTGGTGGTGGCCCCCCGGGACCGGATTTGCCGGAGAGGAAGCTGAAAGCCGTGTTGATCACCGGGATATTGCCATCTTGTCCCTCGAGATCAACCAAAAGCTGTCTGTAGGACATGAAGTCTGATTCAAGAACCTCGGCGGGCGAGTTTACCTTGCCATAAGGAATGTCAAAGGCGTCGAAAAGTTGTGTCACCTCGGCAATGGTCTTGTCCCGGACCCAGTCGCTTACCACACCCACATAAGTGGCCATGTTTTCGCGCCGTAGTTCAGCCGTTCTGAAGCGTTCATCGTTGATAAGGTCTGGGCTGCCGATTGCCTGCAAGGTCTTTTCAAAGTTAAGACCGATGGAGGCAGCAAGAAACCCGTCCTTAAGCTGAAGCGGTGGGCGCAGAACCGGACTGGGTGCGTCGATTTCACCGTTGCTGAATAGATAGCGCTGCAACGTTGAATCGTTCACCGACACCATCGTATCAAGCATGGAAATGTCGATCACTTCACCTTCGCCCGATTTCTCGCGATGAAACAGGGCTGCGAGAATGGCGATAGCAGCCTGTTGTGAGGTGTAGGTGTCGGCAAGTGATGCGGGGAACCCAGGTGGTACACCGGCATTATTGCCAAACATCTTCGACGCGGCGTCATCGAGGCCGCTCATTGCCTGAATCACATCGGTGTACGCGGGCCTGCCAGCGTCCGGTCCATGTTGACCAAACCCCGAGATCGAGCAATACACGATCGATGGATTGATCTCGCATATCTGCGCGTGCCCGATGCCAATGTCAGCGGCAAGCCCGGCACGAAAATTTTCAAGGAACACGTCGCAGTGTTCCGCGAGGCGATGCACGAGATCGACTCCCTGTTTAGTCCGCAGGTCAATGCAAACGCTCTTCTTTCCTGCATTGAACTGGGCGAAGGGCGCAGAAAAACCACCCCACTGTGGGCTAGCTGCACGAAACGCATCGCCACCTGGTGATTCCACTTTGATTACCTCTGCGCCCAGATCACCGAGAATACGTGAGCAAAAAGGGCCAGAGATAACCCGGCTGAGATCGAGAATGCGGACCCCGTTTAAAATATTCAAAGAAGACTCCTGTGAGTGTTGCGACGTCAGTACATTGACAACTGCCGAACGCCGGTCAGGCAAGCTGTTTCCCGAACTCGCGTCGGTGAGTTGTCCAGTTCGTTCGCTAACAGGGAAGATTCGCTGCAGTCCGGAGCATGGTTTCGCCGTTTCTGATCAGCCGTCTATGGGCGATCATCCAGGGCGATGCCGGGACTAAAAAAACCGCTGCGTGCTAATGTGAAGTTGCAAAGGCGTCCCGTGGAATTATAGTACAACAGGTCTAGTCCAGATCAAGTGCGCGGAGTGCAGCAACGTTTGGTTCGACGACATCGTTGTTACGCCAGGCGATGCGCACGCCTTTCTCGTATCGCTCGATGGTTAATGTCGGGATGATTTCCTTAGCGCGTTGAAATGAGGCTCGTGCCTGATCATCTCTGCCCATCGCTGCCTGCACGCACGCCAGCGACATCCAGTTCAGGAAGGAACGAGGTATTTCTGATGTGCCGCGCCGGGCCCACTCAAGAGCCTCTTCAAGCCGGCCGAGTGCGAGGCACGCGGTGACTAACTGTCCGCCGACCTGTATGTCGGCATCCTCCCTGCCCAGTTCGAGCGCCTCCTCAAAGCGCCCGACAGTGATTAGTGCGCCCGTAAGCGATGCCCAGGGTCGTCCGCCAATCTGGGCAGCACGCTCGGCAAGATGCAAGGCGTGCTCAGGGTCGCCGACGATGCGATGGACGACAGATGCGTTGTTCAATACGACCATATTGTTAGGCGCGAGCGCCAATGCCCTATTTGCTTCCGCTATGGCGAGCCGACCATCTTCTTCTGGCTGGCGTGTAAACTGGTTAAAGATCATGTTGGACAGGACCAGGCCAAACAGGCTGTGGGCAAAGGCAAAATTGGGATCCCGCGCGACCGCCTGTTCGAGCAGGGAGCGCACACGGTCACGCGAAGCCCGATCCACGATCTGCATGGAGCGGGTTCGCGCACACAGGCCCCAGGCGTCCAGTTCCGCATCAGGAACCTCACGCAGATGCTGGTCCTCCGCGCTCATGACCACATCGAAAAATTCAAAATCAATGGAATTGACGATCTGGTCCTGAATATCCAGAAGGTCGTCGCCAGTCCGCTCGTAACGCTGCGCCCAGATTTCCTGGCCAGTATTGGCATCTGTCAGGCGTGCATTGAGTCGGACTCGTCCGCCGCCTCTTTGGGCTGTGCCTCCGAGCAGGTAGCGCACCCCCCGTCGCTCGCCCACTTCTCTGGGTTCGAGTGAAATGTCCTCGGGCTGACCTGCCACAATGTGCCAGATGCGCTGCGAGAGCTTGGCAATCAGATCGCCCGTGACGCCCTGAGCGAGATAAATGAGTTCCTGGTCTGTGCCAAGACAGGTAAAGGGCACGACGGCGATAGAAGGTGGATCGGTTCTGATCTGGTCGCTAGAAATCTGTGGTGCTTCGCCCGAGGCAATACGCACGGTTGGTGGCACCACAGTGCTCAGTGCGCTGATCAGCCTCGCCTGGTAGGTAGTCGGGTCGAATTCGGATTTCATCAATGCCTGCCGATCGCTGAGAGACAGGCGGAGCAGACTCGGCAGGGGATTGTCATCCAGCTGAACCACAAATACCGGCTTTTCCTCATCGAGAATGAAATTCAGTTCCTTGAGACAGTTGCTAGATTCGGTCGAGCGTTCAGTCGCGAAGAAAATAAGTCCGGAGGACCTGGAGAGAGCGTCCGCAAGAGCCTGACGCCAGACCGAGCCAACGTGAATTCCATCGTCATACCAGAGATTGAAACCCGCTGGCTGCAGCCATGCCATCTCCGCGTACACCAGTTCCGCATCTTCATGCGCATAGCTGACGAAGAAGTAGGGGTCGTCCCCTTCATAGGCTGAAAACGGTTTTCCCGCCATATTAATGTTGTTTGCGCTCGGACTGGAACGAAGCAGTATACCTACTGGCGGAACTCATGAACAAGGCGAACGTGCGGGTACCCCGGGGCACTCGTTTCCGGCGTCCCCAGCGGATCATGTACAACAGTTAAGCAGACGATCTGTAAGCTGTGGTGCAAAGAGTTTAGAATCAAGGGAGTCAGGAAGCTGGGATGAAGGCGGCCTTAGAGATGTGTTCATCATCAGGTAAGTAGAAAATGAATCTGATTCTGCAATCGCCACTCGCTTATAAATGATGGTAAGAATACCACTGGGATTTCAAACATGGCGGATTTTGAGAAGTACCTGGTCGGATACACCGATCGTCTGGCTGTGGTGGCAGGAGACAACCAGCAATTTATGGTGAGCTCTTCGAAATCGGGCATGCTCAAGGCACAACTTGTTCGACTAATCTGCGGCGATCCCAGAGCGAAAGGCGCCGGGTTTCAGGAAGAGCACATCGAATCCAGCCTTAATGGCGGGTATCCTGCGATACATCAACGGTTAAACAACGGTTCGTACGGTGTTGCGGATAACGTCCGGTTACCAGACTCTGGCAAGCTCAGTCTGTATTTCTATCCTACGCTGTTGGCAAACACTAATAGTCAGGTACTGCTTTCACTAGGCAACCTTGGTCTGTTTCTTCGCAACGGCCGTCTATGGCTCGATGTGAGTGGTAAAGACTACTGCGTAGACACACCACTACGCCTGAAGCGCTGGCACCGAATAGCGCTGGACTATTCATCGGACAAAATGACGCTCAGCCTCGCGATTAACGCCCTGGGCATAGCCGAAAAAGACCTGAGGGTGTCGCAGGAATTCAATACTGACGATGCAGTAAAGGCAGGCCCCTCGAAACTGGTTCTCGCTGCACGACTCAATGAAGGGGTCCAGGAGGATTGCTACAACGGCAAGCTTGAACATGTGCACTTGACTGGTAGCGACAATGAATCCATTGCAGAGTGGCGGTTCGAGAATAGTATCCACAATAATGAGTTTCTTGATTCCGGCCCACATCAGTCGAGCGGTCGCTTTTACAATTGCCCGGTGCGTGCGACGAAGGGATATCGGTGGGACGCAACCG
The DNA here is from genome assembly GCA_021773555.1 of Gammaproteobacteria bacterium. Taxonomy (GTDB): domain Bacteria; phylum Pseudomonadota; class Gammaproteobacteria; order Pseudomonadales; family Azotimanducaceae. Next base: position 23,571 of record JAJFKA010000162.1, on the reverse strand, counting down.
TGCACAATTACCAACACAGTGCCGAGCATTACGGCGCTGTGCATTTCCACGAAGACGATCTCACGGATGCTCGCTGGCTACCCACGACAACGTGGATAGTGCCTGATGACCTGGGCAGTGGTCAGTACGCCCTCAAACTCACTCAAGATCAGGATATCGACTACATTCCCTTCTTCGTTCGGCCTGCACCGCACCACGTCAAAGCGACTGTGGCCTACCTGGTACCGACAGCGACTTACCTTGCATACGCTAACGAACGCATGCTCCTGCCCGGCGGTTCTTTCGCCAGCAGAATAAAGAATGAAAATGACGCTTACCTTAACGATCATATCGAAGTGGGATTGTCTCTTTACGAGCATCACACAGACGGTAGTGGCGTCCACTACTCGTCCTACCTTCGCCCTGTATTGAATCTAAAACCACGAGGCACCATGTGGGCATTTAATGCAGACACCAACATAACAGCCTGGCTCAATCACATAGCTACACCATTCGACGTGATTACCGACGAAGATCTGCACCGTGAGGGTGCTGGCCTCCTATCCTCCTATAATGTTGTTGTGACTGGAACTCATCCTGAGTACTACAGCGTTGCCATGCTCGATGGCGTCGAAGGTTATCTCGATCAGGGAGGCCGCATGATGTATATGGGCGGTAATGGATTCTATTGGAAGATCGCCTATCACCCTGACAATCCTGCCGTGATTGAGGTCAGGCGCGCTGAGGACGGCACTCGTGCCTGGGTTGCGGAACCCGGTGACTATCATCATTCATTCGACGGTGAACTGGGTGGTCTGTGGAGACGAAATGGCAGACCTCCCAACCAGATCGTCGGTGTTGGTTTCGCCGCCCAGGGTTTCGATGGCGCAACCCATTATCGCCTGACGGAAGCTGCTAAACATCCACGCGTTGGGTTCATATTTGAGGGAACCAGCGGTAATGACATCATTGGAGACTACGGTTCTATTGAAGGTGGCGCGGCGGGACAGGAAATCGATCGGTGGGACCCGGAACTGGGTTCTCCAGAGCACGCATTAGTCGTTGCCCACTCAGAGGATCACAAACCCGGAATGCTTCGCGCGGTCGAAGAGCTCAACATGAGCGTAACATTTCTTCAAGGCAACAAGGTTCGCGCAGACATGACTTTTTTTGAAACGCCGGCTGGAGGCGCCGTGTTTTCAACCGGGTCCATTACCTATTCAGGAGCTCTTGCCCACAATGGATACCGCAACGATATCTGCCAGATAACAACCAATGTGCTACGGCGGTTTTCAGATACGACACTCTTCGAGTACCCATAAACGGCAGGTTTTCCTAGGCGAGGCAACCAATAACGGCATCTCGAAGGGGCGTTCCGCGAAGATCCATCGTTCCTCTCCCCTGATAGAACCTGCTGGGCGTGTAGGCGAAGGCTGCCTTGAGCTCTGGAACCATGATCATGCTGGAGCCACCCCGTCCTCCCCAGTGAAACGCGTTCGGCCAGGGTAGCGGGAACTCGTTGCTAGCCAGCCCGAAGCCGAGACCATAGCGAACCGGTGCCCAGAAAATCAGATCCTTCTTGTAGATCTGCTCCTGCCAGATGAGGGATGCCGTTTCGTCTGTGAGAAACCGCTTTCCGTCTGCCAGCCCGCCCATTGCCAGCAGGCTCCCTACCCGGACGAGCGAACGTGCGTTTCCGACGCCATTGCCTGCTGGCATGTCCAGGGTCCAGACGTCGGGTGCGTCGTCGAGGTTCATGTAACCCATGGCGCGATAATAGTAAGTGTTCGGGTCAATATCAGGAACTTCCTCGTCCGCGTGCACTACCTCGGCAAGACGATGTGTTTCAGACTCCGCCAGGCCGAGGTGAAAGTCGATATCCAAAATATCCGCTACCTCTGTGCGGAAGAACTTATCGATTTTCTTGCCGGTCGTCCGCCTGACCAGTTCGCCGATCAGGTGCCCGAATGTAAGGGCGTGATACCCACTTTGCTCACCTGGAGTCCACCAGGGCTTCTGATCAGCCAGACGTCTGATCACCTCATCGTAGTCTGACCAAACCTTCCAATCGGGCATTTCATCCAGACCGGGAAGACCGGCAGCGTGACAGAACAGATACCTGACCGGCAGCGCTTCCTTGCCATTTGCCGCGAATTCTGGCCAATAGGTAGCGACTGGTTCATCGAGTTCGATCAGACCACGGTCGATCAGCATCAACCCGCAAAGCGAGACGATGATCTTCGAACTGGAAGAAACAGGAACGATGGTGTCCTCTACCCATGGTCGTGTGTGATCGGCACTGGCATCGCCCGCCCAGAGGTCAATTAACATCTCGCCGTCGATGGAGAGTGCGAAGGAGGATCCGAGCTCCAGTCCTTCATCGAAGTTGCGGCGGAACCTGTCTTCTACCGCCTGAAATCTCTGATCGCAATGGCCATGAATTTCTGAAGTGTTCATTCGGAGCTATCCTTTATGAATTCTCAGTTCAATAAACCACGTTACCTGTGGTGCGACAAGCTTGAGTAGCTCGTATCGAAACTGTTTGATCGAAACTTCTACCAGCCAACAGCTGGTTTCAGGCTGCGGCGATTCCCAGCTTTGCTTTGACCGATACATCAAGTGATGTCTGCAGATTTACCCAGTACCTTGTGATAGGCGGCCCGCAACCGCCTGTTTCTCGGGTCCGTCTTCGAACTCGCCAGCATGGCGTTCATGACGTAAGCGAAGCTCGTCTTCGATTCGAGATCCATTACACAAACCGAACCACCGGCGCCGCCCCAGTGAAGCGAGCGATCGCCAGGGCAGGGGAACTCGGTGCTGTTCAGTCCAAATCCTAAACCGTAGCGAATGAACCAGCCCATCAGGACATCTGCACCGTACGATTGTTCAGTCAGTGCCAGTTCAAGCGTTTCTGGTGAAAGGAATCTGTGTCCCGCCAATGTGCCGCCGTTGGCGAGCACCGCGCCGATTCTCGCCAGGGAACGTGCATTGCCCATGCCGTTCGAACTGGGAATCTCCGATGTCAGGGACTGTGATCCTTTCCATTGTGGTGGCAGGATCGCACTCATCATCTTTATGGTCAGTTCGTTAACGGGAGCTTCGGATTCGAGGACGAGTTCTTGCCGACCGAATTTTGCCTCGACTTCCTCACCACCGGTGTAGATCGTCGCGTCGAGCGACTCCGGTCCTGTAAGGTGACAATCCCAGCAGACCAGACCACCAGGTGTTGATGCTTTAACCCTGAGCCTTTCGCCGTCAAATCGTGAGTCTTCGATGATGGGTTTGAAGGTTGCGCCGGATGAAGTTCGTGTGACTGTGGTATTCAGGCCGTTACCTTCGGTTGCCACCTCAATGCAGAATATACAGGGTTGGTTCATCATTACGGCGTGAGCGTACCAATTGCCAACGACTTTCTCGGGATTCACCGGAACTGCTGGTAACTCATCCATGCCCGGCGCGAGATCCAGCCGTACCATTGTCGCCATCCGGTCGAACTGGCTCCTGGGAAACCCGATCTGGAAGTCTGCCCCGATTCTGCTGAATACCTCGTCCTTAAGGTAGACCCCGGGTGTCTTTCCCGTCACCCGACGCACAACCTCGCCGATGAGAAAGCCAAATGTCTCAGAGTGATAGCCGAACCCTGCTCCCGGCTCCCACCAGGGTGCCTGCGCAGCCAGGTGATCTGTGATTGCTTTCCAATCGAAGAACATCGAGAACGGAACAGGCGGCCAGGGTGCCGGAACTCCGGATGAATGGGTCATGAGGTGGCGGATTGTTACGCCTTCCTTGCCGTTCTGGCCAAACTCAGGCCAGTATTTTGTCACCAGATCGTCAGGCTGGATGAGCCCCTGGTCGATCAGCATCAGTGCGCAGAGCGAGGTTGGAATCTTGGTGCTGGAGGCGACCATCACAACGGTATCCTCCTCCCAGGATTGCGTGCGCGCCTCGTCCTTGTAGCCGGCCCACAGGTCAACTGCGTACTCCTCGCCTTGCGTGATTGCGACCGAGCAACCGATTTCCATACCGGACGCGAGGTTTTCAGCCATCGCGTCTTTGACGGCGCTGAATTCCGGTGCGCAGATGCCATGTATTTCGGTCATGGTGTTCACCTTATGTCTCGTTGGTGATTACATTCAGGCACTCGCGCTGGAATGTCAATTTTTGTTAGCTGGGTGAGCAGGTGTATTTTGACATCAGTTCGACCCTATGCGCCTACGGAGTACGGGAAAACTTGCTGAGGATACTGCCACAGAGTACCTGACGTTAATTGACCGGTGCGGCGCTAGTGGCCGGAACAAGCGCTGGTTATTCAGCTGCAGCCGAGCTCAAGGTTCCGAGTGTACGGCTCGAATCAGCCTGGCACAGAAAAATGATCAGGCTACGAGTCTGACGCTTTCACCAGGTTCTTGTTGACCCGGTATGTGCTTGACATGTACTGCTCAAAACCACGTTCGCCAGGGGTTAGGTAGTAGGTTGCTGCTTCCGAGGCTCCTTCCTAGGCGATAGTAAGATGCAACAAAAACCTGGTTCTGCGTTGGCCTGGTATTCTGCGCTCGCTGTTGATAAGGCAACCCAAGCAGGTCCAGTTGCTGTACTAACCAGGTACTTGGCGGCGATCCCCTGAACTCGCTCAACATAACAGCATCAGCGTTCCAGTCCGCGAGTTGCCGAAGAATTCCTTCTACACGTCTGCCACCACCTGCACGAATGTTCCACGCAACAACTCTAAACATTATTTCTCTGATGAGTTATCCAAGGGGGAAAAGGGGTCGGGTTCAATCTCTGGGTAGCATTTCGTCATAAATTGAACCTGCCCCCATTTTTACTTACCTTTTTTACTTGTCCTTCACCTGGTTAGAGCCTGAAGCAATTACGACTTCAAGTTCAGTCTCCCACCCGGAATCGCTTTCGAACTGCGAAAGAAACTCACTTACCTCTAACCAGGCCTTGTTGCGTCTTTCTTCTGATAGATCCGCCACTATCGCTCGATACACGCCGAATGCACCTTGCATCATCTCAAGTGCTTCGCGAGCGGAAGCGAGACTCAATTTTGGTCGAGCTATCGTTGTTACAATGTCGGTGTAGCCGCATTCAGCCATTTTCGCTTCCAGCACACCGGATTCGCCCAACGCGAAGATACCAGGGCTCCCCCGGGGCGGGGGTTCTTTGCCAGCGCAATCAAGCAGGATTCGCAATGGGTCTGCCATAAAGGGATTGTTAGTCGGAGTGGTGAACACCAGCACCGAAAATCTTCCGCCTGGAACGAGGGCAGCCCTGACAGCTGTCGCCGCGCTTCTCGGATCTGGGAATAGCATGAGTCCGAGCCTGCAGATTGCGGCGTCAAACTTCCGCGCCGACGTGCCCAGTTGTTCCGCTGCACATTCCAGCGTTTCAATGTTAGCTACTCCAAGCCGTTCAGCCCTTTCGCGAACGTGGCTCAGCATCGTTGCCGAAATGTCGCTTGCGACAACGCTTCCCTGTGGACCTACACGTTCAGCTGCCTGAATGGTCTGACTTCCGGCACCACATGCCAGGTCAAGCAGTCTCGTTCCGGCACGAACATTCGCCATGTCGAGCATGGTCTCGGTGGCATCACGATAGCCGATATGCAGCATATCCTCCCATTTAGCCCAACCTGGGGCAGCTGATTCCCAGGTCTGTCGAGCCTGGTCTATTGTCAATCTCGCCATTGGTAAACCTCCCCGGTAGCCATACCTTGTTGAGCTAAAAGAATACTACACCCCATCTTGTTACTCACAAATACGACTGTTAAAAAAATCGCGGAAAGGCGAACAATAAGCCCGGAGCGACGAAAATAGCGGGAACGATCTAGATCCGACGATTACATCAGCGGCGGAGTCTGCAATGATGGACGGGAAGGATCGGTAAATAGGTGAAAAAGCATGTTAACGGGACAATGTTTGTGCGGTGCTGTCAAATTCATTCTGAAGCGGGAGGTGAAACAAATTGCCTTTTGCCACTGTAAGTATTGCAGACGCGCACACGGTTCAGCTTTTGCGTCTTCGACACTTATTCGGGGTGACGATTTTGAAGTGGAATCCGGTCTCGATAAGATCGCAAGCTATGGGGCACGTTATTTTTGTTCGGTTTGTGCCAGCCGACTATATAATCGCAGCCCGCCGGATGCTCCGTATATGAACCTGATGGTGTCAACCTTAGACATTGAACCTTCTGGAGAATTGATCGCCCATATGAACGTGGCGTCCAAGGCACACTGGTTCCGTATCGGCGACGGTGGTGTTCAGTACCCTGAGTTTCCATCCCAGAAGGAAATAGTAAAAGCGATGAAGGAGTTGAAGTAGCGCACGAAGCTCCGGAGTTGTATAAATTAACGTTGAAGCGTTTTGAGGAAATCGTAACAGGGAAGCCCGGCAATTTTCAGAGTGCTGCTGAAGCGACCAATCAGTGACAAGCGCCCGACAGCGGTTGATACGGCTAATCGTGGCATCAATCTTCCGATTAGATACGCCTCTGATGTTGATCTGGCCGCGTTCCAGGTCTGGTTCAGGAGGCGGGTCCAGTTTAGCCCACCATCTCACTCCGGGGCGTAAACCAATCTGCGGAGTTCGCTGATTTCCTGCTGTGCTTCCAAAGGCAGGTAGGCACCCCCGGAACCAGAGAATGAAACAATCATCAACATTTCATGTTTCTTGAAGCACTCCTGCGCCACATCATGCTTTGGGTAATCACGTAGCAGCGAAACCAGATAACGTCTGGAAAGTGAGTCGTAGAATCTGTAGTGCAAGGCTCTGTCACTCAAGACTAGCCAGTACAGAACCCGGGGCGTCTCCGTTGAACCTGGAAATGTGTGTAGCACCTACGGAGTGCGGGAAAACTTGCTGAGGATGCTGCCATAGAGTACCTCACGTTAATTGACCGGTGCGGCGCTAGTGGCTGGAACGAGCGCTGGTTATTCAAGCTGCAGCCGAGCTTAAGGGTCCGAGTGTACGGCTCGAATCAGCGGCACAGAAAAATGACCAGGTTACGAGTCTGACCCCTTCACTACGTTCTTGTTGACCCGGTATGTGCTTGACATGTACTGCTCAAAACCACGTTCGCCAACGACCCCATCAAAAACAGCAGAGAGTTCAGCGAGTTCCGAGTCGGAGATATGGAGGTCAGCAGCCAGGCAATTGCTCTGCATATTCCGGATTTTGGTCGTACCGGGAATCGGCACGACATCTATACCGAGTTTGTCGCCTTGCGCCCACAGCCAGGCAAGCGCCAGTTGTGCTGTGTGACATCCTTTCGCTTTGGCCATGGCCTCAACCTGCGCCCTGAGCGCCTTGTTGGCATCAAAGGCATCCCCGATAAGCCGTGGGAAGAACTGGCGCACATCATCTGTCGGAGAAGCCATGTCATCACTGAGAAATCCACGTCCCAGCGGTGAGTAGGGAACAATGCCAATTCCCAGTTCTTTACAGGCAGGGACAATGTCCTCCTCCAGATCTCGTGTGTACAGAGACCATTCCTGCTGAACGCAGGTAATGGGATGTACCGCATGTGCGCGCCGAATAACTTCCGGAGAGGCTTCACTGAGTCCAATGTGTCGAACAGCGCCTGCCTGAACTAATTCTGCCATCGTCCCGACGGTTTCCTCGATCGGTACATTTGGATCAACCCGGTGCAGGTAATAAAGGTCGATGGTATCCGTCTGCAAACGTTTTAACGCGGCATAACAAGCCTGTTTCATATGATCGCCCATCGCGGGACCTGACATCGCAGACTTACCGCCAAACTTGGTGCCGATCTCGACCTTGTCCCGGCCGATTGTCGCCACCGCCCTGCCCAGAATTTCCTCATTCCAGAGCAACTTTCCTGACACGGGATCTTCAGCGACATAAGCCTCGGCGGTGTCGAAGAAGGTGCAGCCTGACGCTACCGCCTGCGCGATCAATTCAATGGCGTCTTTGTCTGGAATCGGGTCGCCATAAAAGGCTGTGATACTCATCACGCCCATGCCGCATTTAGAAACCTCCAGACCGTCTGGTCCTCCCAGTTTTACTCGTTTCATAGCAATATCCAGATCGACTTCATGATTCGGTTCCTCAGTGTTAGCGGCGTTGTACCTGATCTAGACATAGTTTGTTTGGCACAGTCAAGCGAGGTCAGGGTAGCTGAACAGGAATGTCCAGGTCTGGATGGGGCCTCTCAGGCAAGGAGCCGCTCACCGCCAGAGGGTTTATTCTCGCATTCGACACAACTACTCTGACATCTGCCAGCCTTGATGGAGACGGTGTCGGCCGTGTGATCCTGGGGCAGTCAGGAAAGCATTATACTTAACAAATCCAGCCTTGAAATTGGCCTGTAGCGGCGAATTCCTGGCGAAATGACATTTAAACTTATTTTCTGGGCTGAGTTGTGCTTGGTTGTCTTTAGAAAAGCGTATCTAATTCAACCTATACCCGAAGCTGGAATGGTTCTCATACCACACCGACGGTGGAGACCCTGATCGCCGCCAGCCAACCCAGTGGGAACTTGAACGGTATTTCGAAATTATTTAATAAGGAAAGTTAATGGGTATTCACGACACAGGCGAACAAGCCGTCAAACAACAAAACAATGAATATGCAGCGCGTCTCTGGCAGTACAAGCAAGCTGAAACAATCTCATTGATGATTCACGTCGGGCGGCAGCTCGGCTTATTCGAGCACATGGCGGGCGTTGGGCCAATATCTGCAAAAGAACTTAGCGAAAAAAGTGGCCTGCATGAACGATGGGTTCTCGAATGGCTGCGACTCCAGGCGGCCGGAAAGATCCTTAACTATATGCCAGATGATGGTCGATTCGAGCTTCCGGAAGTCGGTATTGAACTATTGGGTGATGACAGGAGTCCGTCATTCATGCTCGAAAATTTCGACGGGGGTACGCCCCGAGAAGCCGTTGACGCACTACTGAAATCATTTCGAACTGGACTCGGGAACACTTATGAGTCCTCCGGCCCTGAAGGTGCAAGACGGGGTGAAACAAGACACTGGAAGGCAGCAAAGAACCAGGTCGTTCCCAGGATGATTCCCGTGCTGGATGGCGTTGAAGAAAAACTAAAAAACGGCTGCATGGTGGCTGATGTTGGTTGTGGAGATGGGGCCATCATTCTCTCACTCGCCGAATCATTTCCAGCATCCACTTTTCATGCCTTTGACCCGAATAAGCACGCGGTGGCCAGAGTCAAGGAAGTGGCACGGGATATGGGTCTTGATAATGTTGAGGTCCACAGATCCAGTGGTGAGAATATCCCTGCATCGGGTCAGTATGACCTTATCATCACCTTCGATTGCATACATGACATGACCCACCCGGATCTGGTCATCTCTAAAATAAGGGAAAGCATTAAGGAAGATGGCACCTGGTTTATCAAAGATATCCGGAGTAAACCCCGCTTTGAAGACAATTTGCGTAACCCGATGCTGGCTATGATGTACGGGTTTTCCCTGATGTCCTGCATGTCATCCGCAATGTCCGAGGAAGGTGGCGCCGGTTTAGGGACACTGGGGTTTAATCCAGCGGTCGCTGAGGAAATGAGCCGCGCAGCCGGGTTTACTCGATTCCTGATGCACGACTTCAAGGACCCGGGGAATCTCTATTATGAGGTCAGACCATAGTATTATTGTTGGCAGGCATTAACAGTATGACTATTGGCGTGCCTTTTTAATGAAAAGCCTGAATTAAATTTATCACCCATAATATGGAAGATATCCACTACACTTTTCGAATGCTGGCACTGTCGCAAATTATATTTCTGTGCGCGTACCACATCCTCTATCAACGCAACCCACTTGGATTGCTTGTTGCTGCTACCAGCTTCAGTTTTGCCTGTTACATGATTATGCCGTTTGTGACAGAACTATTTGGAAACGGCCTGTTGTACCAGGCGGGAGCGATCATCTCCAACAGTATCCCTGCTATTTTATGGTTGCTAGCTAAACGCTTTTTTGATGATGACGAAACCATACCGCCTGGATTCTGGATCTTCTGGTTCACCTACATGTTCCTATGGATCCCGTGGTGGATAGAGTTGGGGGTTATTGCCAACCAGGCCATCAATGCATTCCTTTTTGATCTTCTGCCACAGGCCATTAAACTCGGATTTGTCCTGCATGTAGTTTATAAGGCGCTGGATGGTCGAACCAGTGACCTCGTCACTCGACGCTTAAACCTGCGGGTACCCATCGCAGCGGGCGCTGGCTTGCTGGCTTCAGTCATCATACTGGTCGAGATATGGGTTACCGGAACAATGCCGCTTCCAATCGAAATTGCGGGGTCCATGTTACTGTTTTTGATTACACTGGCTGCAAATACATACCTGTTCCGACTGCGAAGCGATCTGCAATGGGGTTCAGTACACAAATCATCATCTTCAGCGACAATTACCAATCAACGCGAAAATCAGGCGGATTCCCAGGCCGATATCCAGAGGATAACAAACGCCATGACCGAGGGTAGGTTCTATGCAAGCCATGGGGCAACGATCAGCGACTTATCAGAACAACTGTCAATACCCGCCTATCGCTTGAGAACAATCATTAATCAGCAACTTAAATTCAGGAACTTCAATCAATTTCTGAATCACTATCGTATAGAAGAAGTCTCTTTACGCCTTATGAAAGAGACTAGCCTGCCGATCCTCACCCTGGCTCTTGACGTTGGCTTTAAATCAATCTCTTCTTTTAACAAAGCTTTCAAGGATATTCACGGAAAAACCCCCTCTGACTACCGTTTTGCTCAGGAGCCTGACTGACGGATTCGTTTAAAGCATACGGATTTCAACATCCGTCATATTCTCTTCAGGTTTCGGCAGAACATTGTTAACGTCTGGTTTCAAATCACCTGCAATTGATTTCTATGGAGCAGGTGATGAAACCATTTGTAACAGCGCTACTACTGGCGTTGAGTTCTACGTCAGTAGACGCCAACCCAACTATATCTGGATATTGGGTAGTACCAGGCTTTGATGCCGTTGTTCATATCGAAACGTATGACAATAGGGCAAAGTTAATCATCCATCGGACCTTCGATCCCACATTAGCCGATAAGAACAACCCCGTAAAAGCTGATAGAGGCCAGCTGATCAGCGGGCTGACGCTAGGTTCCGGATTTAATCGTCAAGGAAGCGACTGGACTGGTGGCGAACTCTATGACCCGGGTTCAGGGAAAGTCTACAGGGCAACTATACGTTTGCTTGATGAGGATCACCTGCAGCTACGCGGCTACGTCGGCCTTCCATTACTGGGGCGTAGCCAGACCTGGGTACGATTCGATCACTTTCGGGACAGCATGCTAACGATGCTCAATGCCGGTTCCAGGGGAGAGTGCCATGATTAATTCAAGAAGGTTCGATCTTGACTGGCTCAGAATCATTGCATTTGGGATCCTGATCTACTTCCATACAGCTATCTTCTTTATTCCTGGTGGTATCCCTATGATCCAGAACCGGGAAACGTCGGAGGTGCTACAGAATTTCGTATCCATTTCCCACCAGTTCAGGCTGGCACTGCTATTTTTTATCTCTGGTGTCGGTGTCGCTTTCGCTAAAAAAAGAAGATCCAATCGTGAATTTCTGAAAGAGCGAAGCAGAAAACTATTAATACCACTGGTGGTCGGTATACTGCTGGTCGTCCCACCAATGATATATGCGGAAAAGTTGTTTCTGGCCGAGTTCACAGGTAGCTTTATCGAATTCTACCCACACTTTTTTACAGACGGTGTCTATCCTGCCGGAAATCTCACCTGGCATCACTTCTGGTTCATCGTCTATCTATACCTTTTCTGCCTGCTGGGCATGAAAGCGTTTAGCTGGCTAACGGCAAACAATAATCAAAAGCTGACTCAACTGGCGCTGCGTGGCAGAGGATACGGAATCTACGAATTTATCATTCCTCTCACCATCGTTGAGATAAGCCTGCGTGCGATTTTCCCCGGTTTCCCTGATCTGATTCACGACTGGGCCAATTTCTTTCACTGGTTTCTTATCTTTCTGGCGGGGTTTGTGTTTGCCAATGATGAACAACTACTGGATAACGCCTGCGAGCTGCGGTTTTTCTCGTTATTTGGAGCTGTCGCTACCACCTGCGGTCTTTATTTAATCTTCGGTGGAATGAACCTTGAGGCAAATATCGACGATAGCTACATCATAATTAAGTATCTTTCCTACTGCGTGATCAAAATCACCATGGTCTGGTGCAGCATCCTGGCTTGCCTTGGCTTCGCTGCCAGGTACCTGCGGTTCTCTAATTCATTACTGAGCTACATCAATGAGGCAGTCTATCCATTGTTTATTTTACACCTCACTATTATTACATTGTTGGGGTATTGGGTGGTGGAATTCGAGATAGGTCTATGGACAAAGTATTTCTTCATTACAACGGCCACTATAGTTTCCATTATGGCTTTCTATCACTTCGCCATACGACCCTACAATTTGATGAGACTCCTTTTTGGAGTCAAAGAACTACCTGTCAAAGGGCTTCCAGCAATGAAGAATACAAACCACATCAAATACCAGACAACTGACCATGATCAATGACAAAACGAGCACCCTTCAACTAAATGATTCAGGCGGGTGATTTGAGCCTACGACTAGCAGAAGCACTCCTCACAGGCACTGGTATTCCTCATACTTGTGAAGACCCAGAATTAATAGAAACGCATATCTCATGGCTAGTCCTGCTTGGCGACTATGTTTACAAGATAAAAAAGCCTCTGAATCTGGGATTTGTCGACGCAACTTCACTTTCCAGCCGTAAACATTTTTGTGAAGAGGAACTAAGGCTTAATTCCAGGACGGCAGCAGACATCTATCTGGAAGTCACTGCTATATGCGGCTCAGAAACTGAACCGCTGGTAGTGACCGCTGGTAGCGAAACAACTGAGCCATTTGAATATGCTGTCAAAATGAGCCGATTTCCCCAGTCCTCCATATTGCGCAACATCGCGGAGAAAGGTCTGCTTACCAGGCTGATTGTCACTGCGCTTGGCACAACAGTCAGTGAATTTCATAATAGTCTGTCGACAACACCACACGAAAATTTTGGCACCCCGGAGCAGGTCCACGCACCTGTTTTAGAGAACTTCGATTCTTTGTCTCATCGACTGAGTGATAACCACAAAAAAATACTCAAGCAGTTATCCGACTGGACCGAATCAGAGTATCGCCGGATTCATTCTGAACTGGACCGGCGACACAGAGCAGGTTTTGTCCGTGAGTGTCACGGTGACCTGCATCTTGGCAACCTGCTTTACAGGCACGGAAAATGCCAGGCTTTCGATTGTGTCGAATTCAGTCAGGATTTGCTCTGGATCGATACCGCCAGCGATATTGCTTTCACCATTATGGATCTCGAAACTCATGGTTTGCACAATTTCGCTCATCAATTTTTGAATGAATATCTGGAAATGACGGGTGACTATGCACTATTGACTGTGTTGCCCTACTATCTGGTCTACCGGGCAATGGTCAGGGCAAAAATTGCGGCAATCAGGGCAGCCCAGAGTGACCTTGATTTTACCGAGTGTGATCACTATCTCGATCGTGCTGCTGCGTATAGTCAGAACAAGAATCGCGGCCTGATTTTGATGTGCGGACTTTCCGGCAGTGGCAAGACCACCGTTGCCAATGAAATAGCAAACAGCACATCCTTTATTCGGATTCGCTCCGATATAGAACGCAAACGATTGTTCGGTGTCGGTTTACTTGAATCAAGTGATGGGAATGACATCAACATCTATTCGCCGGAAGCCAATAAGAAAACACTAGACATTCTGATAGATCTAGCCAGGCAGATTCTCGAGTCTGGCCATGGTGTCGTGGTTGATTCAACCATGATTCACTCGGAATGGCGGGATGCCTTCACTTTATTCGCCGACAGCATTCCCTTGAAGTGGAAAATCGTACAGTGTGTAACAGACGATGAGACCGCCAGAAGAAGACTGGGCAAGAGAGATCAGGATGCATCTGAGGCTACTTTCACGCATTACCTGAACCAGAAAGATTCATTCAGCCCTTTCACAAAGGCTGAAACAAACAACCTGGTGATACTTTCAAGCCAGGATCACGCGCCCGTGGCGCAAGTGGCCCAAAGGCTTGCTAGAGAATTCTTAATCACGACGTGAACTCTACCGACTCTCTAAACCTTCCAGGGGTGTTCCACGCCGGTAGATGGGCCGCTACAGCATGCGCAGGCTGGCAAGAGCAAAGCCTATTCGATGACGTGGACACAACGATTGAAGCGTGTTTTAAGGGGGCGGCCTTCCGCATCGAAATCGAGAAGTGTGAGAAGTGCGGTGGCAAGACGGGAGGCCGCCCCATGAGATCATCGCCTGCATTGAAGATCCAGACGTTATTGAGAAAATATTGAAGCATCTTGGTCTGGATGGGGCCTCTCAGGCAAGGAGCCGCTCACCGCCAGAGGGTTTATTCTCGCATTCGACACAACTACCCTGACATCTGCCAGCCTTGATGGGGACGGTGTCGGCCGTGTGATCCTGGGGCAGTCAGGAAAGCATTGTACTTAACAAAATCCAGTCTTGAAATTGGCCTGTAACAGCGAATTCCAGGCGAAATGACATTCAAACTTATTTTCTTGGCCGAGTTGTGCTTGGTTGTCTTTAGAAAAGCGTATCTAATTCAACCTATACCCTCGCCAACGAGTACATTGTTGAAATTGATATACCGGCGATTGGCGCTTCGAAAGTTGGCGGCAACCTGGTCAAAATGAGCGCAACACCGGGCAGTGTTAAAGGTCCGCCACCAGGACTCGGTGAGCAAAATGGAGAGATTCTCGCGGGGCTTGACTTCAGTGAAAGTGAGATGGTTGAGTTGGAGCAGCAAGTCGCAGTCGTTAGGGAAGAGGATTGTTGCAATGATGGAGCAATTGGACACCTGACTTCTACAGGCTGCTTAAGCCAGACAGCTCACGTCACGGATAACCTGGTAAAGGAGTTCAGCGATGTTGCAGGCATGACTTTTAGAGTTCGACGTCAAATATCGAAACGGCATGCAAGCTCCTGGGTACGATTCCTGGTAATGGTGCTGGTAGTGGCCGGTGCAGCGCTACCGGCCTGGGCAGAGACCGGGACAGCGTCAGAGGAAAGGCCGCTGCAACTTCTTGAATGGTTGACCGCCGCTGACCAGGCGTTTGAAAGTGGTGACATGGACGGCGCGTTAAGTTTGTCGACGAAGGCACTGAACGCTGCGACTGATACCTATGGCGAACAACATGAATTGACGCTGCGAGGCATGCACTCGGTAGCGCTCATTAACAAAGTTCAGGGGCGACACGACGTTGCTATCCCAATATTCAAAAAACTGATCGCACTCAATACACAGATTAACGGTGAGGATGATTTCAGCAATTTTGTTGCGATGGGAAATCTTGGTGGTGCACTGAACGCGATTGGCCGTCCGGGCGAATCTGAATCACTGCTGTTGAAAGCTTACCTTCGAATGGTTGAGCAGTTGGGTTTGTCCCACGAAGCAACTGTTGAATTTCGAGATGAACTGACGAAATCGTATTCTGCACAACAGAAATTTGATTCAGCAACCAAGCTGATGCAGGAGAGTATTGAGGTTCGCACAGCCAAACTCGGTGACAATCACCCCAATGTAATTGCGAGCCTGGTTGCGCTTGCAGAAATAACGGCCAACAACGATCAATTTGATTTTGCAGATAGCCTGTTGAGTGACGCACTGGAGAGAGCGGAACAAATTCAACATCACGAACTCATGACATTTGTCCGTGCCGCGGTCGGTAATCTGCATCACAAGCAAGGTGACTTAGTTGAAGCGGAGATAGTCTTCAGACGTGAGCTACCCATTCATGAATCAAAATTTGGCAAATCGCACTCATTTACTCTGTCTCTACGCTTGAGTCTTGGGCGTCTGTTAGCGGAGCAGTACCGCTTTGAAGCAGGGTATGAGGTCGTAACAGAAGTCTACGAAACGGCGATCCAATCTCTGGATTTTGGTCATCGGCTCATTGTAGAAGCTGCAGACCATCGGCAGAATTTACTAATCGACCTGGGTCAGCTGCAGCAAGCGCATATGTTTCAGGAGAGTTTTTACAAACAGCTTCTGGAAGCTTTTGGTCCGAATGACTCCCGTGTTGTGGCGGCGATGCATGACCTGGCCTCTATCTACCGACAACTTGGACTATTTGAACTTGCTGAAACCAATTTTAAGGAAGCTGTGCTGCTTGCGACACAAATCCTGGGTCCTGAACACACAGAGACAATGCGCCTGCAAAACGCACTGGCAGGTACCTATAAAGATCAGGGGAAGTTGAAAGAGGCTGAGCTTCTCCAGCTCGAAAACCTGCAGGTGACGACGAACATATTGGGTGAGAATAACGCTGATACGCTGAAGAGCAAAAATGATCTTGGAATTATTTATGAAGCCCAGGGTAGGTTTGTAGAAGCCCGTCAGTTGTACGAACAGAGTTTGGCGGGTGCTCGTACGGTACTTGGTGAAACCAGTTCTGCGGTAATGAGTGTGACCAACAATCTCGCTGGTGTGCTTGTGAGTCAAGGTGAGTATGGGCGCGCAATTGCGCTATACAAAAGCAATCTTAAGAACGTAAGGGCACGGTACGGGATCGGGCACCCAAAATCTGCGACATATACCGCGAACCTGGCAAACGCACATCTCTCCCAGGGAAGCTACGAGTTAGCACAGCAGCTTCTGGAGCAGAGTCTGGCGGCCTTAACGGAAAACCTGGGCGACAGGCATCCAATTACAATTGCACAAATAAACAACCTCGCCGAACTCTACGGGTCCCAGAACCGACCTGATCTTGCTGAGCCGCTATTCGAAAAATGTGTCGACCTTGCACAAGAAGTTCTTGGGCGACAACATCCCGTCACATTACTTTATCTTCACAATCAGGCGGCAGCGTTCCAGCGACGGCTAAACTATCATGCTGCCGAGAAGAGTTTCCGTTACGTATTGGAGCAACGAACCGCATTACTGGGGGAGACCCATCCACAGACAATGACAACTCGGAACAATCTTGCGGCAATGCTGTTCGAACTGGGTGACATTAACGCAAGTGTCGCACTGTATCGCGTAAATTTCCCAGCACAAAAAGCGACGCTTGGTATCAATCATCCGAGTACCTTGAAGACTCAGTATAATCTTGCTTTAGCAAATCACCGTTTAGGTAAACGCAGACTCGCCGAACGCGGATATGTAGACGTGTTAACGCAAACCCGTCGTTCCATGGGGCAAGCCCACCCGTTCGAGCTCGCCGTGCTTAATTCTCTGGCAGGTTTGCATTATGAGAACGGCAACCTCGCAAAGGCGTTCTCAACGTGGTCGACGTTCCTTGACGCCAGAAATGAGTTCCTCACTAAAAATATCTGGGGCGCCAGTGACGAAACTCGCAAGGCGTACCTCGAAGAGCAAGACAGGTTCCGGGACGACTTTTTCTCTGCAGCTGTCGCTTCCAAATCTTCCATTTTTAGTACCCGTTCAAACCCTGCAACAGAACTTTTGAGGTTTTCGGTGGCCCGGAAAGGCTATTTGCTGCAGATCGGAGCTGAGATAAAAGCGCGTAGCTCAGCTACAACAGATCCTGCTATTGAACAATGGCTGGCAAAGCTCGAACTGAAAAATACACAACTCAACACGGTTATGCAGGAAGGTTGGGGCGAAGACAAGAAGCTTCGAATGACGATTGAAACGGAAATAGAGAGATTGCAGGCGCAAATAGCATCGCACATCTCTGGAATCAAACGAGGGTTGCACATCGTTCATCCAGCCGATGTCGTAAACGCACTTGCCGATCACCAGGCGCTGCTCGATTTTCACGTTTTCAAAAGAATAGAGGATCGACTGCAACAACTGATAGCGATATGGGTGGATCCAAATCTGGAAGAACCAATTCAGATAATTGATCTCGGTGATTTTGCCGACATTGCGGTGCACATCCGTGAATATCGGTCTGCGCTTGATAAGCAGGATGAAGAGTCCGCGGCTGAGCTGGCCGCGCTGCTTTATAAACGGATATGGCTACCTGTGAGGAAGTTCGCAGTATCGAAATCGGAAATTTTTACAATACCTGACGACAAGCTCCACTTGCTTCCCATAGCCGCCTTGATTGATGGAGATGGACGTTATTTGGTCGAAAGGAAGAAGATTTCATACCTGGCATCGCCGCGGGATTTGATCGTCAATGAAGTGCTGGACACAACTGCCGGTGAGTCTGCAGTGTTCATGGATCCACTTTATGAGCCCAAACCAAGCAGCATCAACAAACGTTCGAAAGATAGAGCGGTAACTGTGTCGGAGAATTTAAGCGAACTACGTTTTCCCCCTTTACCAGGAACATTGATTGAGGGCAAAAAGGTTGCGAGATTATTAGAGGCATCGAACAATCCGCATGTTGAGTTCAGTGACGCCAAGGCTAGTGAAGCGAGATTGAGAGGCATGGTCTCGCCGCGTATTCTGCACCTGGCAACCCACGGTTTCTTTCTCGGCAGTTACCCTGGAATTAACCCGATGTTCAGGTCTGGACTTGCGCTGACGAATGCCAACGTCGCGGTAGTGACCGGAGGGCAGGCGGACGGTCTGCTCACAGCTTATGAGGCAATGTCTCTACAACTGCGAGGCACCGAATTGGTTGTCTTGTCTGCGTGTGAAACAGGCGTTGGTGAGATTCACACTGGTGAAGGCATCTATGGTTTACAACGCGCTTTTCTACAAGCAGGCAGTCGTGCAGTATTGTTCACTTTGTGGAAAATCAGCGATCGAGCAACGGTCGTGTTCATGGAGAAGTTTTATCAACATTTTTTGAACGGTACTGCTGCGCAGGAAGCACTCAGGCAAACTCAGCTCGAAATGCTTCTTGATCCTACCTGGAATGACCCTTTATTTTGGGCGGGCTTTGCGCTGGTTACTCTGCATTAGGGCAATATATACTTGGACGATCCTGGATGAGCGAAATTTATTATTGAAACTATTTCGTCGCGTTCTGCGCGGACAATAACTACTCTATAATCTGCGGTAACAAAAAACCGCTAAATAAGAAGAAAAACAATAAGTGATTTCCTTGGCATATAAAGAATTTCTGGGCAATAGCCCAGGCTGGTTCAAAATTTCGATTCTCGTGTTTCTTACGTTCTCGTTGCCACTAAAACTAATTGTTGGCACGACGGTGCTTGGCTGGATGTTTATTGCGATGTCATTCTCACACTGGCAATGGCGCTTAAATATTATCCGCTGCAAAGTGGCGGTATGTTGGGACTCATGGCGATACTGGCCCTAGGGCTAACATCGCCAGATACAGTCTGGTATGAGATTGAATCTAACCTTGGCGTTCTCGCGCTGCTGATTTACTGCTCGATGGCACCCTGGAGATGCAGTTGGCCACCGCAGAGGAGAAAGTCTTCGCACTCCTCAATGAATGGTCACACAGGGAACAGGAAGAACTAAGCCCATACTCTCAACCAATTCATCAATGAATTTGACGCAATTCAATCTAATAGTCAGGAGATGTGCTGGATCTCAATCGCCAGCGGCATCAGATAGCGAAATCTGAAGGTCGTCAGATGGCCACTGTACAAAACCCGAACTTCATCATCCAGTTCGAGCTTCGCAGGATCCGCATGTTGCCCAACCTTCTCAAACATGGCACGTACGTCTTCGACAGTGTCGACATAAACACCCATATGTTCATAGCCAGTGGTTCCCATGGGTTCATCGGAGGCACGAACATTCAGATACTGACCGTGGCCAGGAATATCCAACAGAGTACGTTCACCCTGAATAGACAACTTCTGGTTCACGGTCCAGCCAAGCACTGTTTCATAAAACTGACCCAGTTCTTCAAGATAACTGTCGGTGAAATCAGCGCGAGGGATTGTCATGGCAACATGACTTAAGAGTTGTGTAGTCATCATTTCCTCTCTTATGTTTTATTTTTTTTGTGTGGGTAACTCACACAGGTCCGGGGCCGAATCGATTTTACAATTCCTTTCCGAATACCCTTTTTGAAGAGGTAGGCGTTGCCGGGGTAACTCCGGCGGGTCCATTGAGGATACCCTGATGCCGCTACTATCTTAGAATCTTGGAACGCAAAGTTCGAGTTGTAATTGCCAGGATCCAGGCAATCTCGCATTCGACACAACTACTCTGACATCTGCCAGCCTTGAAAATGGCCTGTAACGGCGAATTCCTGGCGAAATAACATTCAAACTTATTTTCTGGGCTGGGTTGTGCCTGGTTGTCTTTAGAAAAGCGTATCTAATTCAACCTATACCCGACGATCTCCTGCTAGAAAATACTATTCAAATCTGCGATTAATTTCCGAGTGAAAGAAAACATCAACTCTAAGAACATATTTTAAATTTACTGGAAGCAGTGAAAAATCGATTCACAAAGGCGCTATGCTTCTACACAACCGGAGGTTTTGTGTTTATAAAAAGAGGAGGGAAGGATTACCTGATAGGACGATAACGGTACACTTTTTTTCGAGAAAAATTTACTCATAAGAAAACGCAGAACAATTTATGTGTAGGCGTTAGTTAAAAATATTAATACCGGCCACGCATCGGCCGGGAAGCATCGCACAACCGGAGGATAGGAAATGATCGGATTTATTACGCTGGGATCAAATGACATTTTAAGGCAGGGAATTTTTATGATGAATTTTTTGGTGAATTAGGAACGACTCGATTCATCAGTATTGAAGGCTGGGTTTCATGGACAGTTGCCCCGAGTAAACCAGGGTTTTGCATCATCACGCCACCTGACGGAAACAAAGCCTTGACCGGGAATGGACCTATGGTCGCATTTGAGGCAGCCACGCGGGTTGAAGCAGACCGGCTTCATAAAAAAGCGATTGGCGCAGAAAATGTTTTTAGTCCAAAAGATTTTGGTGACGGCATGTTTAGCGGCAGGTTTCGAGATTTAGATGGCAACTTACTCGGTATCTACGACTGGAGCGCACCATGAATTGAAAATTCCTGAGGCCAAATGCAGGCTATTCTGAACCAGAGATAATATAGAGCAAGCGCTACGAGATAAAAGCTTCTGACGCCAAACGACTCAGCTCGGATGAAAAAGATGCGACTTGAGTCGCGAAAATAAGGCATTGGGGCAGTACGACTTACGATGCTCGAGTTTATGCATGGCAGATGTATGCACAGACCAGAAACCGATCGCGAGCGAGTTCATCGACAAGGGGGATGACACAAGATGGACTTGCTGGCAACCAGTCAAACTCCATCAGAATGGATTGGCTGAGCGTGAATTGGACATTCAGGGGACTTCGGCCGGAAACTGGACAACTCTAGTTCGGAATCGTCTCTGTACTGGGTAGATCGACAGTCAGTTACACAGAAATATTTACAGGCTCACGAAGCCCAAAGTATTCTCTATATGTTTCTTCGGTCGCACAGCCCTTGGCTGATAAGGATAAGCAGCTAAAATCCGGGTGAAGGGGTCTGAAAAACATCCCTGTCTGGATAATTGGGCTAATGATTTGAGTTCACTGCCGTCGCTTCCAGCAATTGACGGGTGTTGAACTCATTC
Organism: Gammaproteobacteria bacterium; assembly: GCA_021773555.1. GTDB lineage: Bacteria > Pseudomonadota > Gammaproteobacteria > Pseudomonadales > Azotimanducaceae. The sequence continues at coordinate 2,045 of JAJFKA010000162.1, read as the reverse complement.
CTCCAATTTCCGTGTGGTGAATCAAGCTTTCAAGATATAAAAGTTTCGTGGTAACAACACTGCAATCCAGATCGATGTGCCGCATTCGTCCTCGCCAAATTCCCTGATACCCGGTTGCATCAATGTTTGCTATCGTTTGATCTTTCACCCGGTTGCCAATTGCACCACTGTGCCAGGAATCTGTGATCCGAATAGTGAGAACCTGTCCTTCATGACGACCCTACGCGGCGCAAACGTACTGCTTCGCCCGATGCGAACATCGGACATGCCACGCCAGTTTAAGTTCTTCCAGGACGCAGAGCTGGCCGAGTTGGACTCCAGTTCACTCGAGGCATACGCGAAGATCAACTTAGAGGAGTTCTTCCTGACGCCCTCCACTTCTGGGGAAGAAACCGCGTTATTCGCGATCGATGTGCGTGGCGAATACATCGGCTACGCGTGCTTGATGAACCTGAACAACATAGACAAAGTATACGAACTCGGCATCGTCATTGGCGATCGGCGTTATTGGAGGCAAGGGCATGGTAAGGAGATCGTAGTGCTCTTGCTGCAACACGGGTTCTCTGACCTCGATGGACGAGAAATCGAACTGACCACTCACGAGAAAAACGAACGCGCACTTGCATGCTTCTCGGCCTGCGGATTCACCGAGCAGCAGCGTATCCACAACGCTACTTTGTTTGACGGGCACAAGGTCGATATGATCGAAATGTCGATTACCCGTGTAAAGTGGAAGCTCAGTCGCTCCCACCTCTAGATTTTTGGAACGGGACCGAATGCAGTGAATACATGCGACGCCTAAGAACTTGTTGCAGCGGACCTATAACATTGTCGTCCTCTTTTACTTCTGAAAAGATCCGACACTTCCACGGTCCGAAGAGCTCTATATGTTATGTACCTTCAGGAGTCCATCTTTAGAAGAGGCAACTGACTATCTAACTGGAGACGGGATATATTGCGTGCAGGTTGTTCCATGACATAGAAACGCCAGCAGTTCTTGCCGCACTAGGACATCTATCTCAACCTGGCAAAAAGAGGATGTGCTGGTGCGCTGGCAAACCCATTATTTTGGCGAGACCGATCGATTCGATGAAGCGACAATGCGTAATAACCCTACCTTACTTACTCAACACCGGCTAAGAAGCAATCCTTTGGGTCAGCCCAACGAATCCGGTGCGACTCGACAGGTAACCACGTCCTGCGGTCCAGACCGATTCTCCCTCGCAGAACAAATGCGGACGCTTGTCGCCAGCGGCGCGACTCTTTCTGCCGCCGCCCGTGAGTTGTATGCGGGAATTCCCCAATGACCTAGTGCCGCATTCAGCCATACAGGTATCGTGGTCTGGTGCCCAGTTGTTGACTGAGACGTGTAGCATCACAACCAAGGGGGCACGTTTTGTCGGTGTCGCTTCCGTTCCCAGCCATCCCGTGTGTGTGGCGTCGTCCATTCCCAGATTGGATGCAGGCGCTATCTGTAGAAGTGATTCCATTACTGTCCCCTTTCACAGTGTCATTATTCCTAACGGCATCCTAACTGCTTTTTTGTCGCTGAAAGTTAGGGCGCAAGGCGCCAAAGGCCAAGCTCCTGGACAGGCCGACTGATCTCAGGCTCCGCTACCGGTCAGTGACTGGAACCGGCGCACTTGTTACCCGCCGATCAGCACAAACGGTGCCCAGTAGTAGGGATGGCGACCACGAGGGTTCTTATCATTCGAGGTCTGAGCACCGGAGCTGTCGAATGCAACACCTCGCTGATTCTGCCCCTGAACTGAGGCGCTCTGCATGAACTCGAGCTGAGTTTCGCGCAGCGCAACGCTGCGTAGCAAGCCTGTTTCATATGATGTCCCTTTGCGGGACCTGACATCGCAGACTTGCCGCCGAACTTGGTGTCAATCTCGACCTTGTGTAAACCTCCCCGTTTTAGTTACAGATCCAATTAGAGTTTTCCACTGATTTATATTTGTCCAGGTACTCAATCGGTGTCAGCTTTTCCAGCGAGTCATGAGGTCGTTCCTGGTTGTACTCATCGATCCAATCGGTGGTTA
>JAJFKA010000161.1 GCA_021773555.1 Gammaproteobacteria bacterium | reverse complement strand
GGGCGGGCGCGACGCCTGGTTTGTACTCGAATGTCCCGAAGATCAGATCATAGACAGGCAGCGCCACCCCATAGTTCACGGCCTCATTGGAATTCGCACTGTGATGGTAACGATGCAGTTCAGGACCAACTACCAGGTAGTTGAGCCAGCCAAGGCGAATGTCCACATTAAAGTGACTGATAGTCCCCTGCAGCGCGATAAGTGAGCCCATGACAAACACCGCAACAGGATCGTAGCCGAGCAACCAGATCGGTGTCAGCTGTACTAACAGCCTCACAATCACAGCATTAAAGGGATGAAACACGACGTGCATCACCAGGTACAGCTGCTTCGGTAAATGGTGGATCGCATGGGTACGCCAGAGGAAATTCGTTAGTGGCCCACGGCTTTCGTGCATCATGCGATGCGTTGTGTATTGCAGCGCTTCAAAAACGAGCAACCCTGTCACCACCTGCAGGAGAAGTGATTGACCTGCCATTGGACCATCGCTGAACCCTGACACATAAATCCCAACCATGGTAATACCCGTGGAGATCACACCAAAAGTTACACCATTAACCAGAACGAAGACCAGGTCCCGTTTCAGCAGGTACTCACCAGTCATGCCCCAGCGGGTCTCGTAAGGAACATACCATTCGCAGAAAAACAGCACGCTCATCATGACTCCGCCTTTTATCATTTGCGTGGGTTGCAACAACTCTGGATTGTTGATGCCGTAAATCAGACAAGCGGCCACCCACACCACAACCACCGGATACAAACCCCAGCGGATAAGTTTGAATGCGGATTGCCTGGCAGCAGAGGGTGGAAGCTTGATCTCAATCATTTATATGTGAGCAGTTACTTATATATAGAAATGCGAGCATAATGCGTTTTACCACTATGATCAAGTTCTGGATCCTGGAACGAAAAAACGATGCCGAGAAAGAAAAACAAACCTGACAGCGACCTGCTGCGCGCCGCGCGGGATGTATTTCTGGAAGACGGAATCGCAGCGTCGACTCGTAAGATCGCAGAACACGCAGGCGTGTCCGAAGGAGTCTTATTCCAGCGCTTTGGCTCCAAACAGACGCTGTTCTTTGAAGCCATGCGCCTGCCACCTGCAGATTTTAAGGCGGCTGTGGATCGTAGTCAGCGCGCCAAAACCGTACTGGAAGGCACAGTCATCCTGGCTCTGGCCGGTCTGGACTATCTGCGTAGTATTATGCCGCAGGTATTACTCGTGCTCACGCATCCGGGTCGCCGCGATCTATTCCGGCGTCACGGTGATGGCAGCCATGATCTGTTGTTTGAGGCTTTCGGCCTGAACAGTATGCTCAATGGCTTCTTTTTACAGAAGGTGAACGCGAAGATGCTACCCGACCGTGACTATCCAGTGCTCACCAGCATTCTGCTTGCAACGCTGTTAACCCGCGCCTTCCATGAACAAATGGGTATTGATGATCCGGCGGAAGCGGAGACCTGGATCGTCGACATCGTGCGAACCCTGGTGCAACCCCTGGAAACGGATTGAAGTTACCTGCGCGTGGATTAATCCGCGCACCGCCAGGTAACAGTACACCAGTTCTACCCGACTAATCAGTCATCTTCCTGACAGGATTGATAATCACGGGGCACTCAAGCATGCTCACGGAACTTAAACTCTGGAAAAAGCCACAATGACTGACGAGATTGGATTGTTTGACGCGCTATATCACTGCCGGGCAATGCGCCGCCTGGATACGCGGGAGGTCCCCGAAGAGCTTCTGGTGAAGCTGGTCGATGCCGCGAATCAGGCGCCATCAGGGTCAAACATGCAAAATTCTCGCTGGATCGTGGTCCGTGATCCCGGTGTCAAACAAAAGCTGGCAGACCTGAATAGAAAAGGTGTGGAGGCTTATCTCGGTCCTCAGATCGAGAATCCCGGGAGCCTGCCCCATCAGCCCGAAGCGAAACGCAAACGCATGCTCGATTCGGTGCTCTGGCAAATGGAGCATATGCACGAGATTCCGGCACTGATTATCGCCTGTATGGAGTTTGGTCAAAAAGTAACACCAGCGATGGCCGGTAGTGGATCAGGCTCGATCTGGCCAGGCATCCAGAATCTGCTGTTGGCGGCACGCGGTCTCGGTCTGGGTGCGGCCCCAACGACACTCGGACTCACCGATCCTGCGGCCGTTGCAGAGACGCTGAAATTACCGGAGACAATGGCGGCCTATTGCCTGATTCCTGTGGGTTATCCTCTGGGTCGGTTTGGCCCGGTCACACGCAAACCGATTGGTGAAGTCATGCGCTTCGATACCTGGGAAGGCTAAGCCGCGAGCCTAGCCTTTTAACGGATGATCGTCCGGGAGCTGTTTGTGAGCCCACAAGGATAACTTGTGGGCCATCGCCTTCTGGCTGACATCCAGCTTGGCCAGCGGTTGAATGAGCTGGTCATGAACCAGCAGTCGATAGATGTATTCTATTTTCTCATGGGCGGAATCCGTTGCCTCGAACTCGACAACCCCTCTTTTCTCACCATAAATCATGCCGAGGCGGATCGCTTCTTTGAGTAGCTCCGCTTCATTCGCCAGCTTTTTCTTCGCCATAAACTGCTCCGTTCGACCTTAGATTCCAGCTATTGCACAGGTGCACTTTATAGCGCCTTCGCCCGTAGCATTCCAGCAGCCGGAAACAAAATACCGGCAACCCTACAGGTGTTGGGTGCCAGGCGTTGCGCATGTTATGTTGTGTTTTGCGCACTATCAGGAGCAAACCACGATGACGGTGAAAAAACTACCCGAAGGATTCGACTGGAAAGCGATCACACCCGAGGATTCACCAAGAACCCCCATGGATGTTCATGCGGACCCGGTTCATCAGAGGCTCAGCACCGCAGACCTCAAAGCCGGTGATGATTGTTACGACTTCGAAAGCCCGGTCTACGATTATTCCACCGGCATCGAGGCGGCGACCACAAAACATTTCCATCTCAGCGAGGTCGCGAGTACAAAACCTGTGGCGCTGATCTTTGGATCTTACACCTGACCCCCCTTTCGGCTTCAGTTGGAGCCATTGCACAAACTGTGGGATCAACACAAGGATCAGGTGGAATTTGTCGTCGTTTACATCCGCGAAGCCCACCCGGAAGATGGCTGGGTGATTTCGATGAATCGAGAACAGCAAATCGCGTTTGCTGATCCAACAAGTAACGAAGCACGACTTGATGCCGCCACCACCTGCGCACTGCGTTTAAAAATCCGCATGCCAGTGGTCGTTGATGATATCGATGATCGGATTGCAAGCGCCTACGGCGCCTTACCTGATCGACTCTACCTGATCAACAAAGGTGGCAAAATCGCCTACCAGGGCGAACCGGGTCCCTGGGGATTTGATCCCGGTAAACTTGGTGATGCGATCGCCGAACTAGAGATTAAATGATGTCCTACACAGACCTGCCTCAGGGAATCGAGATTACCGCACTGGATCCACATTTTCGTGAGGATCCCTACGGTATACTGCGAAATTTGCGCGACCAGTCGCCGGTGCATGAAGATACCGAGCTTAAGCGATTTATCTACACCCGCCACGACGACGTAAAAAACATTCTGCGTGACAAGGACCTCTGGAGCGATCCCCGAAAAGCAAATCCCGGCAGCTTCACCCGTGAGTTTCTGGGCTCAGGAGACGAGGAACCGTCAATGTTAATGATGGACGAGCCAAACCATCGTCGCCTGCGATCCCTCGTTAGCAGGCCATTCACTCCAGCCGCGGTTGAAAAATGGCGACCGCGTACCCGGGAAGTCATTCAGAGGGTGCTGGCGAAAATCAGCGACGACGAGTTCGATTTAATCGCTGACTATGCCGGACCTATCCCGACTGTTGTGATCGCCGAGATGCTCGGCGTCGACCCGGCCATGCATGGCGACTTCAAACGCTGGTCCGATCTCCTGATTAAAGTGAGTTTCAATCCGCTTCCTTCAGAGGACGAAGTAAAGAACGGGGAAACCGCGGCGGATGATTTGAATGCATTTTTCTACGCTGAAATCGAAAAACGGCGACAAGACCTGCGCGGCGACCTCCTGTCCGATATGATCCGTGCCGAAGAGGATGGCGAAAAGCTCAGCGCTGAAGAAATCATCTCGCAGTGCAACCTGCTGTTAATTGCTGGAAATGTCACCACCACAGATTTAATCGGCAACGGGACCAGGGCACTGCTTGATCACCCGGAGCAACTAGCGAAATTGCAGGCTGATCCAACGCTGATTAAAAATACAGTCGAAGAAATGTTACGGTTCGATTCACCTGTGACTAATTCCGGGCGGATTGCCAATCGGACCATTGAGCTCAGCGGCTGTCCGGTGAACACAGGTGAATCCCTACTCGCCTCACTGGCGGCTGCCAATCGAGACGGCGCGGTCTACCCTGACCCGGACAAGTTTGATATTGAACGCGAGGATACGCACCACCAGTCCTTCGGTGGCGGTCGGCACCTGTGTCTGGGTGCTCATCTGGCAAGACTCGAAGCCCAGGAAGCCGTGCTGGCATTACTGGAGCGGTTTCCCGGCATCAAACACGGCACTGGCGGCTTCGAATACGCATCGGTGCCCAGTTTTCGCGGTATGAATTATTTCTGGGTTGCCACCCGATCCTGATATGCGCTGATTCCTGGATAAATCATCCCGGCAAGATGGACGCAAAGCGCAGAGCAACGACCGATGTCATTGCTCTGCCCGATAGTGCACTAGTCGAGGCGTTCGATTATTGTGCCTGTACCCAATCCGCCGCCACAACACATGGCGATCAAAGCGTAGCGACCCTTGCGGCGCTCAAGTTCGTGGAGCGCGGTTGTAATCAATCTGGCGCCCGTTGAGCCGGTCGGGTGACCAAGCGCAATGGCCCCGCCGTTGACATTGACCTTCTCCGGGTCGATACCCAGATCCTTCTCCCAGGCCAGCACAACGGAGGCAAAAGCCTCATTGACCTCAAAGATATCAATATCATCGACGCTGAGACCGGCACGCTCAAGCGCTTTGCGTGTGGCAGGAATCGGGCCCTTCAACATTGTCACCGGATCAACACCAACCAGCGTCGTGGCGATAATTTTCGCTCGTGGTTTAAGGTTTAGTGCTTTACAGGCTTTTTCGGACGCCATGATGACGGCCGCCGCACCATCAGAAATCTGTGAGCTGGATCCCGCAGTGTGAATTTCCTGGCCGGGTACGGCATTTAAACCCTGCAATGACTCGAGCGTGGTGGCGCGCAGACCCTCATCTCGGTCGATAATCCGGGTTTCCCCGGTTGGCTCAAATTTCTCGTTGAGAACGGGTGCCTCGATAGGGACAACCTCGCGAATGAACCGACCCTCTTCCCACGCCCGAATTGCCTTCTCCTGGCTGGCGAGGCCAAATCTGTCGGTATCCTCTCGCGTTACCTGATACTCCTCGGCAATCATCGCCGCGCCCATAAACTGACTCGTGGGTTGATAGTGAGTCGCATAACTTTCACCCATTGGTGATCCATCTTTCATGTTCGAGCCCAGCGGCACGCGACTCATCATTTCGATACCGCAGCTCATGACAATTTCTTCCATGCCAGCAGCGATCATCGATGCGCCCATTGAGGTTGCCTGCTGACTGGAGCCACACTGGGAATCCACTGTGGTGGAGGCAACCTCCAGCGGCAAGCCCTGGGAGAGCCAGGCAACCCTGGCGATATTAAAGGATTGTTCGCCTACCTGTGAAACACAGCCACCAATTACCTGGTCGATCTTCTCCGGTGCTATACCGCTGCGATCAAGCGCGGCTTTTTGCACGGCGCCCAGCAGGTCAGCGGGCTTGAGTCCAGCCAGGCCCTTGCCTCGCTTGCCTATCGCACTGCGACACGCTTCGACGATATATACATCTCCCATGGGAACTTCCTCTTTTGTTGATAACGGTTGGTAACAGGTGATCGGTCAATAAACTTCCCGCCTAGGATAAGGCTTCGCCGGATTATTCTCAATTTCTTTGCTGTCGCCTGGAATTGACATAAAAGGCGAGTCCCGTCAGCACTCCGAACAGCACCATCGCCCATTCGTAGGGCCAGAGCAGCGCCGCCGGACTACCAGGCAGATACAGCACGCCGAGCCCCAGGGATAAACCGAGAGCAGTAAAACCAACGAATCTGCCGTACTTCACCTTAAAGGGACGTTCCATCGAAGGTTCCGTTTTGCGTAATTTAAGGAATGCCCAGGCAACCAGCCCATAGGCAATAACGATAAAAAAACTTCCTGCGTCGACCAGCCAGACCAGTACTGTGCGACCGAAAAACGGCGACAGGCAGCTTAATGCACCAATGGTGAGGATGGCGACGTGGGGTGTCCGATAGCGGGGATGGATTGCTGCGAATAGTCCGGGAATCATTCCCGACTCCGCTAACGCGAAGAGCACCCGGCTGCCACCGATGATAAAGGCGTTCCAGCTGGTCAATATTCCCCCCACACCGGCCAGAATCATCAGATTTCCCATCAACTGGCTTCGCCATACGCTCGCCGTTGCGTCGGCCGTTGCGATTCCAGCGCTCGCCAGTTGCCCGGCGCTAAGGCTCGAAGATACCGCCAGACTGATCAGGATGTACCATGCAGCAGCCAGCGATACTGAAATCACCAGTAACGTTCCTATCTGTCTTGGCGGCAAATTGATTTCTTCGGCCGATTGCGGGATCACATCGAAACCCACCATCAGCGCAGGTACCATCACCAGTACACCCAGGACGCCCGCGATCCCATGCTGAAACAGCGGGATTGAATCTCCAGATAGCTCAAAGCTAAAAGCACCCACAAAAAAAGATATTCCAACCAGAAAAAACAGGGTTGTGATGACAGTCTGGACAAAGGCGGCGAATCGTATGCCGACGTAATTAATCAGTGTCATGACAATAGCCGCCACCACACCTACAGCAACAAGACTGGCGTACACATCGGCGCCCTGTATTTTCCAGAGAAATCCGATCCGCATATCAGGGAACAGATATTCAAGCGCTGTGGGCAAGGCTGCCGACTCAAAAACGCAGACACTGACGTAAGCCATCACAATGGCCCAGCTGGCGATGAATGACACTGTCGGCCCAAGGGCCCGGTAGGTATAGACATGCTCACCTCCGGCCTTCGGCATCGCCGCTGCGAGTTCCGCGTAAGTCAGACTGATAAAAACAACCGCAGTGCCGCCAATCACAAAAGCAATGACCGTGCCCAGTGATCCGGCGCGCGCGAGCCACTCACCCGTCAGCAGTACCCAACTCCAGCCGATCATCGCGCCAAATGACAACGTGATGACCTCTCTTCTCGCGAGTGTTCTGGAAAATCTATCCGATGACTCCACTTGACCTCGCCCCTTACCATTATTGTTAATTCGTACCATTACAAACAAGTACCTGGCCTTTTCGTGCTAATCCAACACGGATGAAATCAAAGCACATACATCGCACTGCCGCCGGGATTATCCCGTTGCTGATCCTGCAACGCAATCATGCCGAATCGGCAATGCGCTAGCGGATCAAAAGCTGTAATCTTGGCCTCAATTCACGTCCATTCGAGGCAACAAAATGCCAGACAAGAAGAACCGTCCCTATTCATCACTCGTTGTCGACGGCCTTTCCAAAGCTGCAGCCAGAGCCATGTTGCACGCGGTGGGATTTGAGAATGCAGATTTTGACAAACCCCAGGTCGGTATTGCGTCGACCTGGAGTAACCTGACGCCCTGCAATATGCACATCAATACCCTGGCTGACTCGGCCGCCATCGGAGTTGAAGATGCTGGCGCCAAGGCGATTACCTTTAATACCATAACGGTATCTGACGGGATCTCAATGGGATCACCGGGAATGCGATACTCGCTGGTTTCAAGAGAAGTCATCGCAGACTCGATTGAAACGGTGGTCGGTGCCCAGGGATTTGACGGCTTTGTTGCCATTGGTGGCTGCGATAAGAATATGCCCGGCTGCGCAATGGCAATGGTCCGTCTCAATCGCCCCAGCGTATTTGTTTACGGCGGAACGATCCAGCCAGGAAAGGAGCGACGCGACGTCGTCTCGGTCTTTGAAGCGGTTGGCAGGCACGCTGCAGGTAAACTTTCAGACATTGAGTTGAAGGACATCGAAGCCACTGCAATTCCAGGACCCGGATCATGTGGCGGTATGTACACTGCCAATACCATGGCCTCCGCAATCGAGGCACTGGGGTTGTCCCTGCCTAACTCCTCTGCGCAGGAAGCGATTTCAGACGCTAAGCGGCAGGACAGTCACGCTGCCGGTGAGGCGGTGGTGCGCTTGATCGAAGCCGATCTCAAACCATCCGATATTCTGAGCATCAAGTCATTCGAAAACGCCATTACCCTGACCATTGCGCTGGAAGGCTCCACCAACGCAGTTTTACATTTACTGGCTATCGCCCATGCGGCGAAAATTCCGTTGTCTATCGATGACTTCACGCGCATCGGTCAACGTGTGCCAGTGCTCGCTGACATGCGCCCCGCCGGTAACTATTCAATGAGTGAACTGATCGAGATTGGCGGCATCCAGCCCTTGATGAAAACCCTGCTGGAGGCCGGTTTATTGCATGGTGACTGTCTGACGGTGACCGGCAGAACCCTCGCGGAAAACCTTGAACATGTTCAACCGTATCCTGATGGCCAGCAGGTTATTCGGCCACTTTCAAATCCGATAAAAAAGGACAGCCATCTGGTTATCCTGCGGGGTAATCTTGCCCCGGAAGGCAGCGTAGCCAAGATTACAGGTCACGAGGGGTTGCACTTCAGCGGCACTGCCCGCTGCTTTCACGGCGAGGAAGCCGCACTGGCTGCCATTCTTGATGGCACAGTGGTCAAGGGCGATGTCGTTGTTGTCCGCTATGAAGGTCCGAGGGGCGGACCCGGTATGCGCGAAATGTTGTCGCCCACCAGCGCCATCGGCGGCCGGGACCTGGCAAGTGATGTTGCACTCATTACTGATGGTCGTTTTTCCGGTGGTTCCCGGGGATTCGTGATCGGACACATTACGCCAGAAGCCTATGATGGCGGGCCTATTGCACTGCTTGAGGACGGGGACTCCATCACCATCGACGCCGAAGCTCGTGAGATTACGGTTAACATTGATGACGCAGAACTCGAGCGGCGCAAAACTACCTGGCAAAAACCCCCGGCTTATACCGACCGAGGCGTACTCGCAAAGTATGCAAAACTGGTCAGTTCCGCATCGCTCGGTGCCGTAACCGACCAGGTGTGAAACGCCAGCACCGTGGTGGCAGGTTGCGGGTCATCGCCACAATCACCGCTGCCTGCTCACCATAACCAGGTTCTACTCCACTCCTGGTACTCGGTGGGTCTTAACCGATATCTGGCTATATTCCCTTCATGCAATGCCATAAGTTCGGTGGCTGCGACTTCCTTGAAGCGGGCTTGATCGGTGACCGGTATTTCTGCTGACACCTGCTGTTCGATATAGGCGTTGGCGGCCGTCTTGTTCATGTGGGCACGAACAATGTCTGTGATCGTCTTAGTGATGATCTCGCGGTATCTGAGTCGAAATGGATCTGGTTCACCAACCGATTGCCGCATTGCCGAATATCTTGCACAGGAACGCTCGTATGCCCACACGTAAACATCACGCAACAATTCCACCCGGTTCAGTTCATACACACCAAGAACGGCGTCAACATACGCCCGTTCTGGTACATCGACAAAAGAGAGCGGGCTTAGATTACGTCGAACGAGGGGGAGATTCGCGGCAATTCGCGACACTCGCTTATTGACATCGTCGAAAGGTTGCAGATAAGGAAAATGAACCATGACAAAGAACGATTGTTCGAAGGGATCTGAGATCGCAGCGGCTGTATCGAGGATTTGCTGAAAACACTCCTCGATTAGTTGTGGCACATCCAATGGATAGAATACGGTTCCACCGATACCAACACTGATACGACGGAGCCTACCGCAGGCACCTGCATCAGCTAACAGGTTTTCCGAAAGTAGTGCATGCAAATTCAAAATTGTGTATCGATTGAATCCAATGTCGTCGGAATATTCTACGAGCATTTCTATCGCTGCTTTGTGATTCAGAATCATTTGAGCTTCCCGGGCATCCTTTCCAGTAGCAGCTTCGCCAAGCTGCAGCAGTCGCTCAGTTTCAAGCAGTGAATAGGTATTGCCCTCCAGGCGACTGGAGTTCCAGGACAGATCAATCATTAATCGATTTAGAATCTGTCGAGCGTGGGTACCGGCAGGGGCATCACCGCTGATCGATTTCCCCAGCGCGAACAAACGTGTCCGGACTTCTGATGGCAGATAAAATGTCACATTGGGTCGATATTCTTCGAGGAATGAGCGGTTGTAACCGACTGGCTTGCGCTGCTGAACAGGTTGTCGAACGGCCTCGCGGATGGACTCAGATGCTTTGGAAATCGGGACGTAGATTTCTGCTGTTGGTGGGTATCCCCGAATGGTGGCTTCGCCGGGGCCCCCCATGATCTCCATCGGAGGTGGTTGCAGGTAACGTACGGCAGGCCCTCGGCCCAGTCGAACCAGCCGATCCTCATTGACCAGGAGCGTTAGGCGGCGCTGCATCGTTCGACGTGGCAACGCATTGTCGAGTGCCTTGACGACATCGCCAATGGAGGCCCCTGCAGGGAACCCGGCAACAGCGGCAACAATCTCATCAAGTTCGCTAAAGGGGATCTTCTTCGGCATTTCCATTATGGCGCGACTGGACTATTGCGACAGAATATTAGCACTTATTTGGCGCATTTCAAATATCGCGTCACTTAAAGTGGCGCAATAGGCAGGAATATCACACCCGTGACCGACCCGGTGAGATCGGGAGGTGACTCGTTATCAGTACAATTAGTTCGCAGGTAGCCGGGACTTGGGTAGTGACCAGCCCCAGGTCATGGCCGCCGCGCGGAGCCCAAACGCCATGATCATTCCGGTCCAGAGGGCAACCACTTCCGGCAAGGACAAATACAGAGCTATTATATAAACAGTCGCGCCGAGAAAGGCCGCCGTGGCATAAATTTCGCTATGGAAAATCAGCGGCACTTCATTACAGACGATATCCCGAAGCATACCCCCGACTACCGATGATATTACTCCCATCATAATCGAGATAAGCGGATCCCCGGTCACCGCAAACCCCTTTGCAGCACCCAGGACACAAAATACCGCGACGCCAACCGCATCAAACCAGCGCATAAGTGCCTCGCCACGGTGCACCATTTGAACGAACAGAAAGGTTACGATCGCCGCAACAAACGCAACCCATACATAGATCGGCGCGACGATCCAGAATACCGGCTGGTCAACTAACAGATCACGAATGGTGCCACCACCCACCGCGGTGATCAGGGCAATGACCAGAAAACCAAAAACATCAAGCTGTTTGCGGGCGGCAACCAGAGCGCCACTCATGGCAAACACAAACACCCCTGCCAGATCCAGCCAGGGAATGATGGTCATGTTGAATTCATTCATGTTGCAGACAACCTATAGCGGTGCCAGGAGAAAATGTCCGTGGGAAGCGGAAATAGGCCGGGACTTCTCTTCCTGCCATATCTCTGCACGGACATTCGCAACGCGACGTCCCTGACGGGTGACTATTGCACGTCCATAAGTGGCGACAGGTTTGCCGGAACGAAGATAATCTATAGAGATGTCCACGGTCTTTGGCAGTTTCTCGCAGGAGGTATCAAACAATAGCTGGATAATCGAGGTAAATTCCAAAAACGCACCGATCGCGCCGCCATGAATAGCCGGCAGGGAAACATTACCGACAAGCGTGTCCTTGAATGGCAGGATCGTTGTTATCTCGTTTCCTTTCTGCTCGACTTGAATGCCGAGAAACTGGGCAAACGGTATTTGCTCAATCAAGCCCTGCATATCCTGGGCGCGACCTTCATCACGTAACTGTTGCAGTATTTTCATCTTAAGCCTGCCTGACCGTGGCGGTTCCCAGCATGAATGTTGCCACCGAACTCGCTACCTGATTGTCAAGTTCGTCCTGATAGGCCACGGCTCGCACAAACGCAATATGCCGCGTGATTTTGTAGCACTCTGACATGATTAACAGATCCTTAAAAGGTTGAGCCGGTTTCATATAATCGATGCGCAGATCCAGCGTCGCCATGCTGTTACCTTCGATCCACTGATCATGAAGACGCACACACCAGCCTGATGCGTTATCTAACGCCGCGGTAATGACGCCGCCATGAATGACACCGGTATCGGGGTCGCCAACCAGGTGAGCGGCGTAGGGAACTTTGATGAACAATTGACCCGCCTGTTCACTGACGAACTGCAAGCCCAGCGCATTGCCATGTGGCGAAAAGTTATCCTGCTCCATCTCTAATCCTTGTGTTTTGGCCTGGCGAATTATCAGCCTGATCCATCCGCCGACCAGCCGTTGCGCGGCGCATGAAGTGACACATTGTAACAACTAAGCTGCATCGCGGTGATACACTTGCACCATGCATACACAATATCGGCAGGATCTGGCAGCGGCACTTCGTCTCGCCGAGAAATTCGGCTTTAGCGAAGGTATCTGCAACCATTTCAGTGTCCAAATTGATGATTCACGATTCCTGCTGAATCCTCACGGCATTCACTGGTCAACAATAACCGCCAGCGACATACTCGAAGTCGGAAACGAATCGAGTTCCGATGCAGAGACGACAGCGCTTTTTATCCACAGCGCAATACACGCCTTACACGTCGACGCTAATTGTGTCATGCACACCCACATGCCGAATGCGACGGCTCTGACCTGCATTGAATCCGGACGCCTGCAGTACATCCATCAAAACAGCCTGCGTTTTTACCAGGATGTTGCCTACGACGATGACTATTCCGGTCTGGTGGAATCTCCCGAAGAAGGCTCACGTATCGCGCAACTGCTCGACAATAAGCGCGTCCTGTTTCTGGCGAATCATGGCGTCATTGTAACGGGCAGCAATATCGCCGAAGCATTTGACCGCCTGTATTATCTGGAGCGCGCCTGTGAGATCCAAATCCTCGCTATGGCAACCGGGAGAAATCTGCGGGAAATTGGCGATAACATCGCCCAGCAGACCCGGTTGGAGTTCGACGCCGGCTCAAATTACGCAGCGCTTCATTTCGACGCACTGAAGCGGTTGCTGCAAAACGACTACCTGATGTAGACATGTCGTCAATGGCAACCGTCAAGCCTGTTCGAATCCACGAGTTCCGCTAGTAACCTCTGTCAAGATCAATCAATCCCAACAACGGTTCCCCATGAGTATAGCGCCGCAGGTTTTCCGTAAAAAATCTGGAAACATCCGTCGGATAACTAACAGCCGCAACATGGGGAGTCACATCGACATTAGCCATTCCCCAGAGCGGGCTCGTGGCGTTAAGCGGTTCAACCTGAAACACATCGAGCACCGCCCGGCGCAACCCGCCGCTGGCCAGCGTCTGCGCCAATGCCGTCTCGTCCACTGTCTGCCCGCGACCCACGTTAACAAACATGGCATGGGCCGGCATGCTCGCCAGGCTTGACTGGTTCACCAGGCCCTGGGTTTCTTTAGTATCAGGTAACACAGAAACCACATAGTCTGCAGTTGCGAGTGCGAGGTGCAGATCGGTGACTGAACAAACTGTATCAAACGCCGATTGCGCTCGGCCGGAGTGGGAAACTCCCAGAGTGTGCATGCCAAAGGCCTTGCCGAGACTCGCCACGTGGCTGCCAATATCTCCGGTGCCAAGCACTACAAGTTGTTTGCCCTGCAAGGTGTCCGGCATTACTGGATCCCAGCGACCAGTTGATTGGGCCTCGGCGTAGGTGCGTGTTTTTCGAACATCCTGCAGCAGGTAAGCGAAGACGTACTCCGCTATGCCAGGTCCAAAAATACCCTTGAGGCCCGTGAGTAAAACACTTTTTGCGCGTAATGGCTCAATGAGCGGCGCGACTCCGGCCCAGGTAGACTGAATCCAGTCAGTCCTGCCCCCGGCCTGAAGAAACGACAGCACACGGTCTGGCTGGCCCAGGACAACATCGACGCGATTGAGCCCGGCGGGTAGTGAGGAGTACCAGTTTGCATCGCCATCAGTTGGCGCAAGCAACGCCAGATAATCTTCGGCCAGCTCGTCCAGCACAAGCACTTTCATCACCAGCGATATCGCAGCAGGCTAGAGAGGGTGAACCCTGACCATTAACTCAGTAATGCCTTTTACAAAACTGGAGCGCAACCTTTTCGGTTCACCCACAACTTCCACAAAACTGAATCGGTTCATGATTTCTTCCCAGATGATGCGCAATTGCATCTCTGCCAGTCGATTACCCATGCAACGATGTATGCCGAAGCCAAAGGACAGATGGTGGCGGGCGCCAGTCCGGTCAATGATAAATTCATCGGGCCGATCAATCACGTCGCCGTCCCGATTGCCTGAAACGTACCACATCAGGACCTGCTCACCCGCCTTGATCTGCTTACCACGTATTTCCACATCCACGTTGGCGGTTCGTCGCATGTAGGGCAAGGGGGTTTGCCAGCGAATGATCTCTGAAACCATATTAGGAATCAGCGAGACGTCCTGTCGTAATTTTTCATATTCCGCCGGATGTTCGTTGAGCGCCAGCACGCCCCCACTGATGGAGTTACGCGTCGTGTCATTGCCGCCAACGATCAACAGGATCAGATTACCGAGAAATTCGAAGGGCTCCATGTCTCTGGTATCTTTGCCGTGGGCGAGCATCGAGATCAGATCTGGCCCCGGCGGTTTCACGGCGCGTTCGTTCCAGATTTCGGTGAACGCGGCAAGGCACTCAAGCAGTTCTGCACGCCGCTGCTCCTCGGATTCCACTACCCCGGTTTCGGGTCCCGAGGTGGCTACATCTGACCAGCGCGTCAACTTGCGTCGTTGTTCGAAAGGGAAATCAAACAAGGTAGCCAGCATCTGCGTGGTCAGCTCAATGGAAACCAGATCGACCCAGTTAAAGGTTTCGCCAATAGGTAACGAGTCCAGGATATTGCCCGCGCGCTCACGAATTATCGATTCCATCCTCGCCAGATTTGGCGGCGCGACAACACCGCTGACCGTGGCGCGTTGCAAATCGTGTTTGGGCGGGTCCATGGCTATAAACATGGAAAGACCCAGTTCCTCCGGGTCTGGTTCCGCGCCAACTCTCGGACCAATTCCAATACCATGGGCTGATGAGAACATTTCATGATTTTTGTCGACAAACATGATGTCCTCGAATTTGGTCAGGGACCAGTACCGTCCAGTTTCAGGCAAATCGTTCAGGTGCACCGGATCCTGTTCCCGCAGCCGTTTAAATAATTCCCAGTGGACATTTTGCTCGAACAATCGACCGTCGACCATATTGATGTCCTCAATGGGCATTCCCCAGGGATCATCCGGAATCGGCGGCGGGTTTTTTGAAAAGATGGGGCTCACTTCTTTTGGCGCAGGCCCGGACTCTTGCTGTTCACTCATGCTTTATTCCCAATCAATCGATTGTTTTTCATTCTATCGTATCTGACACCCGGACAATGCCATGAATTCTCAGTTCCCATGCCAGTCCCCGGAGGCGACGATGCGCACTCGTCCTCCTACCTTGATATCGAAGACATCATCAATTTTCGAAGCCCGCAGGTACAATTGCGAAGGTCGACCAATTTCGTAACCCTGACCCACCGCGATATCTATTTGCTGGTTTCCCAGATAGCTGTGTTCCACCAGATAACTCGCCAGACAGCCATTCGCACTGCCGGTTGCCGGGTCCTCCACCACACCGAGTGCCGCGCCAAACATCCTCGCCTGAATGGACTGATGTTCGTTGTATCCACCGGTGCAAAAGACAAAATAACCGTCAGACAGGAACCCCCCGCGACACTTTGCCTTCTTCAAAGCCGCTTCGCTGGTCACGGGTACCAGCAAAAACTGCAGACCTGTGGAAACAAACTGCACGGGGAATTTCGAATCGATGTCCATTTTTTCCAGGCCAAGCTCCTCGGCAATCGCCTCGACGCTGATTGTCTCTCCAAATACGGGTGACTTCTGGGTCATCCAGCCGATGCCGTCCTCTGAAAATGCTACCGGTATTTTACCGACTCCCAGATTCAGCGTGATGATCGGGGCTTCAGTTTTTAACAGCGAATTGCGTATCACAAAGGCAGTACCAAGGGTCGGGTGTCCGGCAAAGGGCAGTTCCATCAGCGGAGTAAATATTCTCACATCAAATCCATTGGCAAGGTCACCACCAACGACAAAGGTTGTCTCCGCAAAATTGAATTCCCGCGCTATTGCCTGCATTTCAGCCGCGCTGATATCTGCCGCATCAACCAGCGTTCCCAATTGGTTACCGGCATAAGGTTGTTCTGTGAATACGTCCGTAATGTAGAAATCATGACTCATGGATGAGCAGCCTCCGGCTACGATTGAAAAACAGGTTAAGGACCGTCACCGAAACGGGCGATCCCCCTGGACGGTGACTCTGACGCCTGATCGGGTCGCCGGATAATAATCCCAGACGGCCATATGCTGGGTACAACGATTATCCCAGATAGCAACAGAGTGCGGCTGCCACTGAAAGCGGCAGTGGAAGTTTGGATTCTTCACATGATCAAACAACAGCGTGAGTAACGCCTCACTTTCTGACGACGTGATGCCCTTGATTCTTCTCGTAAACCCGCTGTTGACATACAGTGCTTGCTTGCGGGTAACCGGATGGGTGCGCACAACCGGGTGAATCGCACTGGGATTTTCTCGCTGCGGTGCATGATCACCGTAAAATCCCGAATAATTCGCGGCGTGAATCGCATCGAGGGGTAAGAGCAGTTCCTTAAAAGTAGCCGAAAGAGAATTGTAAGCCTCGTACATATTCGCCCACAAAGTGTCACCGCCCTGAGGAGGCGTCTGGTGAATGTGCAAAATACTCGCCATGGGCGGTTCAGCATCCGCGGATACGTCCGAATGCCAACCCTCACCGTTGTTACGATGAGAATGCTCATCCGTATGGATGCGCATCAGCGCTGGATTGTTGTCGACGAAGGGCGCTGCGGGATGAATATGCAACTCGCCAAATCGTTTGCCCAGCGCAAGATGCTGGTCATAGCTCATGGGTTGATCCCTGAAAAACAGCACCAGATGCTTCATCCATGCGGCGTGTATTTCTTCGAACAAAGCGTCGCTGACCGTCCTAGTGAGATCCGCACCCTCGATCACCGCACCGATCCGAGGTGTCAGGGGTTCTACTGAAATTAACCGATAGTCCATGGGTAAAGAATAGACCACAAAATCAACCACGGCCATGGCTAAATCCACGTACACATCCCGCCCGGCATTACTGGTATTATCAAACCCGTCTCTAGCCCGGATAATTCAAGAAAACCAAACGTTCTTCGGAGTACGACCATGCTACCGACCTATTCAGTGCCAAATTCCCAGGGAGGCGTTGTTTCCTATACGGACAAGAAACGCTGGTTCTGGCTGTTGTCCCTGGTAAATCCCCTTATTCCGCTGGTTGGCGTTGCCGGTCACGCACTCACACACAATGCGTTCTGGCTGTATGTGCCGCTCCTTATGATGTTTGGTATCGGGCCGTTATTCGATTGGCTGTTCGGCGAGGATGAAAACAATCCGCCGGAAGAAATAGTGCCACTACTGGAATCGGACCGGTACTATCGGATACTCACTTTTCTCACAGTACCGCTGCACTTCATCACATTTATCGGTTGTGCCTTCTGGGTTGGAACGGCTGAAATGTCCTGGCCGGGGATGCTGGCTCTCACGGTCGCGCTGGGATTCGCTGATGGGTTTGCTATTAATACGGGACATGAACTGGGGCACAAGCGCACTGCCCTTGAAACCTGGCTCGCCAAAATTGTCCTCGCGGTCCCCGCCTACGGGCATTTCTGGATCGAGCACAATCGTGGCCATCATCGCGACGTTGCGACTCCGGAGGACCCGGCCAGCGCCAGGATGGGGGAGAGTATTTACAAATTTGCCCGGCGCGAGATTCCCGGTGCGTTTCATCGCGCTTGGATGATAGAACATCAACGGCTGTGCCGAAAAGGCGTACCGGTGGTCAGCCTGCACAATGAAATCCTGCAGAGCTACCTGATCAGCGCGGTTCTGCAACTCGGACTACTGACGACCTTCGGCTGGATTATGGTGCCGTTCCTGATCATCCATAATTTCTTTTCCTGGTGGGTGCTCACAAGCGCCAACTATATCGAGCACTACGGATTGTTGAGGACCATGCAAGCCGACGGAAAATACGAACGCTGCCAGCCGCACCACAGTTGGAATGCGAATCACAAATACTCCAATCTCCTGTTGTTCCACCTGCAGCGACACTCTGATCACCATGCCAATCCGACCCGGCGATACCAGAGCCTCCGACACTTTGAAGACCTGCCACAGTTGCCCAGCGGCTACTACGGAATGTACATCATCGCTTACATCCCCTGGCTGTGGTTCCGGATGCTCAACCCCCGGTTGCTGTCCCTGCCGCACGTTGGTGGAGATCTTGACCGGGTCAATATTGACCCGGATGCTAAAGCAGACATCCTCAACCAATACGGCCGAATTCATGACTGAGTATCATTGTCCAGGATGCGGCTATGTGTATGACGAGGCGCTGGGAGATGACCACGAGGGTTATCCACCGGGTATGGCATTTAGTGATTTACCGGAAGATTTTGTATGTCCAGCTTGTTCAGTCAGATACAAAGAGGACTTCACTGCCGGTAAACAGGATTGAGCCAATAAAATGTTTAGCGCGCTTCGCCAATTCGCTGTCAGCCAACATAGACTTCAGGGAGATTAGATGAACACAGTGAACACCGTCACGGGTCCAGTGTCGACCGGGGCACTTGGTTTTACGCTCATGCATGAACACGTCATGGTTAGTGCCAGCGGGCTTTATGACAGCTACCCGGATTTGCTTGGCAGTGACCGGGAGAAAAAGGCTATTGCCAGCCTGACCCGTGCCAGACAGGAAGGCATCGCTACCATCGTCGATGCCACTACCTTCGATCTGGGCAGGAAGGCACAGTTGCTTGCGCATGTATCGCGAGAATCCGGTGTGAATATTATCAACGCCACCGGCTGGTGGCTGGATGTGCCGCGTTTCCTGACCGGTGTTTCTGCCAATCAGATGGCGGTTGAGTTTATTCGCGATGTAGAGGAAGGCTTTCGCGGTACCGACATCAAGGCAGGCATTCTCAAATGCGCGGCGGATTTCGAGAATGTCACGCCTCCTCTTGAGACCATGGCGCGTGCTGTGGCCCGTGCGCATTTACGGACCGGTCTGCCGATCATGGTGCACTCATTCCCAACGGGCCATGTTGCCCGCACCCAGATAAAAATTTTCAAAGAGGAAGGGGTTGATCTTACGCGGGTAAAAATCGATCACTCAAACGATACGACGGATACTGACTATCTGAAATGGATTCTTGACCAGGGTTGCTACCTCGGTCTCGACAGGTATCCCGGAAGGCTTGTCAGTCCGCATATGCGCACTGTCACTCTGCACAAATTGATCGAACTCGGATATGCAGAGCGCTTGTGCCCTTCTCACGATTGTATCTGCCTGGCGGTGTTAAAGGAAAATCCGGATGGATCCATGCCGGAGGAGCATGAATTCGCGCGTAACAATCAACATGAGTATCTGTACATCAAAAAAGAGGTGATACCGGAGCTAAAGGAAATGGGTGTCTCTGAAGAAACT
This sequence comes from Gammaproteobacteria bacterium, assembly GCA_021773555.1. Lineage (GTDB taxonomy): Bacteria > Pseudomonadota > Gammaproteobacteria > Pseudomonadales > Azotimanducaceae. The sequence goes on along the minus strand of JAJFKA010000161.1, from coordinate 22,582 downwards.
ATCACTACCCTGTTCGTTGATAACCCCCGACGGTTCTTCGAAGGTGAATAGTGACTCCAAACCCGTTTGTCTGGTGACTGGCGTCGGACCAGGCACCGGGCTTGCACTGACAAAACGATTTGCTGGTCAGTACCGGGTAGCAATGATTGCCAGAGACGAGCAGCGTCTTGGGCTGATAACGTCCGAAACGCCTGATACCTTTGCCTACGCTTGCGACGTATCCAATGCAGACCTCCTTGCGCAGACCCTGGCCAGAGTACAGCAGGATCTGGGGGACCCGGAGGTCGTGATTCATAACGCGGTAGGTGGTGCATTTGGTGATTTCATGTCAGTTCCACGCGAGGTACTGCAAAAAAACTTTGAAGTAAACGTCCTGGCGCTTGCACAGCTAGGCCAGGCCCTGGCACCGGCCATGATCGCAAAAGGTCAGGGCTCGATCATCTGTACCGGGAACACCTCGGCATTCCGCGGCAAAGCTAATTTCGCAGGCTTTGCACCCACCAAGGCTGCCCAACGAATTCTCGCCGAGTCCATGGCTCGACATGCGGGTCCCCTCGGTGTTCATGTCGCTTACGTGGCCATCGACGCGGTAATCAGCGTGCCATGGGCACTGGAACGCTTTAGTGATCAACCAGCGGAATTCTTCTGTCACCCGGCAGATATCGCTGAACACGTGTGGCAGGTCGCGCACCAACCCAGGTCTGCATGGACTTTTGAGACAGTGATTCGTCCTTTCGGCGAATCGTGGTAGTACCAGTGTCTGATCCATGTGAACCCAACTAGAATTTTTCCCAGCCGGAGGCGGTGCAATGAGCAGACCCAATATCCTGATGTTTATGCCTGACCAGCAGCGCGCTGATTGTGTCGGTTGTTTCGGAAATTTAAGTATTCAGACGCCTAATATCGATGCGCTTGCGACGCGCGGCATGCGCTTTGATAATGCCTGGGCTAACCATCCAGTCTGTGGGCCGTCTCGTGTCAACCTGATGACCGGCTGGTATCCGCACACGCGCGGCCATCGCACCTTGACGCACCTGGTTCAACCCCACGAACCCAACATGCTGAAATACCTGAAAAATGCGGGTTACCACGTCGCCTGGGCAGGTGCTCGCGGAGATGTTTTTGCGCCGGGTGTCACTGAGGCTTCAACTCACTTCTGCGGCTGGACTACAGCGCCCAACAAGCGTGGCATGGGGCCCCAGTTTGATCCAGGGTCCCCGCTTTATGATGTTTTCTATCATGGTAAGCGACCGGGAGAAAACACCTGGCTCGATTTCGATGAAGCTACAGTGCAAACAGCCATCCAATGGCTGGAAGCAAAACCCGGGGGTCCCTGGTGTCTGTGGATCCCGTTAATTTTCCCACACCTGCCTTTCGAGGTTGAAGATCCCTGGTATGAGATGTATACACCTGCCGATCTTATGCCCAGGTATGCTGGCGAGGGTCACGGCAAACCGCGGTTCCATGCCGAGATGGTTAAGAAATTTGGTACTGACCGCGTCACCGAACAGCAATGGCAGGAAATAACCCGTGTCTACTACGGCATGGTCTCCCGGGTGGATCACCAGTTGGGGCGCGTCATGTCAGCCCTGGACAAAACCGGTATGCGTGACGACACAGTCACCCTGTATTTCACTGACCATGGTGAATACCTGGGAGATTTCGGCCTGGTCGAAAAGTGGCCCTCCGGCATGGATCGCTGCCTGCTGCAAAATCCCTTGATAATTCAGGGGCCGGGTGTCAAGGAGGGTTCCGTCGCCAACACCTTCACGGAAATGGTCGATATCATGCCCACGGTGCTCGACCTGGCGGAGGTTGAAGTCGGCCACACACATTTTGGCCGCTCACTCCTACCGGTGCTTGGGAATCCCGAGTTAAGCATCAGAGACAGGGCATTCTCTGAGGGCGGCTTTGCCTTGAGCGAGTTAGATTTACTTGAACAGGCCACCGGTGAGTACGCCAACAAGGCTGTTCTGCAAGCCGAAAACCCGCACATCGTCGGTCGCGCCATCTGCATGCGTACAGCGGAATATGCCTATGTGTACCGCTTATATGAGGACGATGAACTTTATGATCGTCGCGCGGATCCTGAAGAACGCAATAATCTGATCAAGTCCGATTCCCATCAGCGTTGTGTTGGCCCGTTAAAGGATCAATTGCTTAACTGGCTGTTCGAGAGTGCTGATGTCATCCCGTGGGAAGCAGATCCCAGGTTCCCGAAGATTCCACAGGGCCAACACGACGAGTTTCACTTCTGACAAGAGCTGATTGTCGAAGGCCCGCAGACAGAAAAGGGATGTCGCGCCTGCGCGACCCTCTTCAGTCTCCCGAGGGCGCTTGCCTGAACGGAGAATGCTCTCCAATGTATTCAATCTCCTCGGCGACATAACGGTTTTCCTGCTTTAGATAGTGTTCGACTGCGTCTTTGAGGGAGGTGTTGACGATCCAGTGAGCACTGTGCGTTGGCGTCGGCAGATAACCCCTTGCCAGTTTATGTGGTCCCTGCGCTCCGGCTTCCACTCTTTTCAATCCATGCGCTATCGCCCACTCGATTGCCTGGTAGTAACAGACCTCGAAGTGCAGGAAAGCATGATCCTCAATACATCCCCAATTACGGCCGTAGAGGCATTCATCACCGATGAAATTAATGGCTCCGGCGATATATCTCCCATCCCGATTAGCCAGGATGAGCAGAATGTCCTCTGGCATGGACTCGCCAATCAGTGAAAAAAATTCACGCGTAAGATAAGGCGAACCCCACTTGCGACTACCGGTATCAACGTAAAACTGATAGAAAGCATCCCAATGGCTCTCCTGCAGGTCGGCACCAGTCAAACACTCGATCTGTATATCGTTGGTAAGCGCACGCCGGCGCTCCTGGCGAATATTCTTGCGTTTTTTTGACGAGAGTGCTGCCAGGAAGTCATCGAAATTACCATAGTCATGATTATGCCAATGGAATTGCTTATCGACGCGTTGCAGGAATCCCGCTTCACCCATCCGCTGCCACTGTTCCTGATTCGCAAAGGTGATGTGAATGGACGACACATCCATCTTCTCTGCGACCTGCATCATGCCAGAAAGCAAATAGGCTTCATTTTCCACCGTATCGGTTAACAGACGCCGGCCACCCGCGGGTGTGAACGGTACTGCACATTGCAGTTTTGGATAATATCGACCCCCGGCCCGCTCGAATGCATCGGCCCAGCTATAGTCAAAAACATACTCGCCCTGACTGTGGTTCTTAAGATACATAGGCGCAACACCGATAATCCGATCGCCCTGTTCAAGCGCCAGGTGATAAGGTGCCCAACCGGTTCGGGCAACTGCAGATTGACTCTGCTCCAGGGCGGCCAGGAAGCTGAAGGAAACAAACGGGTCGAAGGCGAATCTTCCATCCGTAGGATTTGCACAAGCATCCCAGGCTGTTTGCCCAATCTCGCCGATCCCGGAACAGGCCTTGATGGTTAAATCCATGGGATTCAGACGTTACAGGACCTCGCTGGCAATCAGCTCCAGTGCTTCAACCTGGCCCGCACCAATCAGCATACTGCCGACCTGGCCTTTGGCTCCTGCCGCCTTCCAGGCCTGCAATCGTTCTTTTATTCGTTCGGCCGGTCCCACCAGATGCACTGCATCCACGAGTTCATCTGGTACCGCAGCCGCTGCCTCGTCTTTTTTACCTGACAGGAACAGATCCTGAATCTTCACCGCAGCATCCTCAAATCCGAGCGCCTTTGTATAGTCGTTGTAAAAGTTTTTGTCTCTTGCGCCCATGCCGCCAATATAAAGCGCCATATTCCCCTTGATCGGCGCCCGACACGCGTCAACGTCGTCACCCATTATGCAGGTCACAAACGGCGCGATATCATAATCCATCAGAGTTTTCCCAGCTTTAGCGAGACCCTTTTCGATCGATTCTGCAAAGACGTCATATCGTTCCGGATTCATCCAGATCGGAAAAACACCATCCGCCACTTCAGCGCTACCTTCCAGACCTCTGGGGGTAATTGACGCGGTGTAAATAGGAATCGAGGTATCTGCCTGTAAAATACTCTTCAGCGGTTTACCGAGTCCAGTACCATCCACGCCGTTGTACGGCAGGCTATAGTGAAATCCCTCATGGGTTACCGGTTCTTCCCGGGCCATGATTTTTTTCATAATACTGACGTACTCCTTAATCCGGGTAACCGGGCGACCGTAAGCGACTCCGTGCCAGCCTTCCACCACCTGGGGGCCAGAGGCTCCAAGCCCCACGATAAACCGTCCATTAGACAACTGGTTGAGGGTCATCGCAGTCATTGCCGCGCAAGCCGGAGAGCGCGCTGGCATCTGCATAATCGCCGTGCCTACCTTTATCTTCTCGGTATGGGCCAGTATCCACGCAGCAGGAGTGATGGCATCAGACCCGTAAGCTTCTGCCGTCCAGACGGAATCATAACCGAGACTTTCAGCATGCTTGATTCGATCGATCCCGAGGTTAATCTGCTTCCCGGAATATCCACTTAATATGCCAATTTTCATAATCTCTCCAAAATCATTTTCAATTCAGTAACCTCGCTGCACTTAATGAATGAGCCGCGCCTCGCCCATCAAAACGAGAAATTTTTCGCGGTAAATGCATCATAAGTTGCCTGCGATTCTTTCGGTGAAACGCAGGAAATAATGTGAGTCGTGATACCCCCGGCAGCATAGTCGCGGATTCTCTCGTGGCATTCCTCCATTGAACCTAGAATCGCAATATCGTCCACCAGGGCATCATCCAGCGCGCCCGTTGTCTTGGCGCGGTCTTTGGCGGCCCAACCTTCGGCTATTGTCCGGGCGACATCCTCATAACCCGCCCACGCCAGGAATGCGTTATAGACAGGCGTCGCATAGTACGGCGCAAATCCGGCACGAATAAAGTTGCGCGCTGCCTCCTTGTCATCGCTCACAATCACCTGATGTCGACAAACAATTTCAACGTCTTCAAGCTTCTTGCCGGCGCGTTCCGCACCAATACGTATATGTTCCATCATTTTTGGCAATGCATCTTTCGGAAAAAGATTCAGGATTACGCCATCACTGAACTCCGCTGCTGCTTCAAGCATCTTGCTGCGTAGCGCTGCCATGTAAACGGGTTGCGAACCCTCTGGCAAAGGCAGCTGCCGGTAACCATGGCTCTTGACCGCGGTGCCATCGAAGTCTGACTTTTCACCTGACAACATACTCTTGATCAGTTGAGTGGTTTCCTTGACGCGGCTAAGAGGTTTTTCGAACTTCAGTCCATGCCAGTTTTCCATCATCGTCTGGCTGGAAGATCCAAGGCCCAAAATAAATCGCCCCTTCGATAACTTGTTGAGAACGTGTGTCGTCGATGCGAGCACGGCAGGTGTTCGTGAAAACACAGGAATGATCGCAGTACCAATTCTGCATCGGGTAGTGTTAAGGGCTACTGCCGCCGCTGTTGTCAGCGCATCAACGCCCGAACTGTCAGCAAACCATAGATCATCGTATCCCTGATCCTCGCCCCATTTGGCCAGTTCGATCGTTTGTTCAACCCCTCTGGGGTCCGGCAAAGTTAGCGCCGTTCTTTGTGGCACAGCCATAGTGAATCCTGTTCGCTGGTTAATAATTTGAGTTTGAGCCTTTAACAGGCCCTGAAAGTGCTGATGAATACCCTGTTAGTCAATATTTTGCCGCCAGACCTGCGGTGCCTGACCCGTTGACATTTCGTGGATACTTGACAACTCGATTCGCCAGGGGTCAAGTCGCAACAGCCCGTATGACGGATCATCCTGGCCTTTCCAGATCATCCCTGGATCGTACCCCAGCGGGGCAGCGGTGGACTTGTATAAATCCCAGATACGTATTTTCTGCGCGGTGTCGTCTACCCAGCTCGCTTTGCAGTCTGCATAGATCTGTTTGTGGTCCGGATCCCAATAACATAAGGACACCCAGGGATTGTGCTCCAGATGCCGGGTTTTCAAGGTTTCCCTGCCGGTTGCAATCCAGCCCGTGTAACCTTCCCAGATAGGATGGAGGATTCGCGATCTGGGGCGATTCTGGCGATCAACCGTGGTCACATTACACCAGACAATTTTTCGAACACGCTGGTGGAACTCTTCTTCAATCACACTAAAGTTTTCGATATCCACGGTTTGCCTGGTCTCCTTCCAATAGAATCCTTTAGATAATATCTGCGCTGCTCAGTTGTTCCTCTCCCGCGGAGGAATCCGGTGTCTGGTCAAGTCCAGGACGAAACAATACCCTCTTTTCTCCCTGCTGCTTTCGTTCATACTTTCGCGCGGACGTATACTCCGGTTCCAGCAGCACACTTGCGCCAAACGACTTCTGCTTTTGCAGATCTGAGGTCGGTCCATAAGTCGTGGAACGCTGACGTGGTGTTCTGCCAATACTACGAATGATCTCTTCCATTTCTTCAGGAGAAGTTTCCTGCCCGTGGCTGGCACCGGCCGCCCGGGTAATCGTTTCATTCATCAGTGTCCCGCCCAGATCATTGACGCCAGCTTCAAGACAGGCGCGTACACCATCGTGTCCGAGTTTTGTCCAGGATGCCTGAATATTCCTGAAATAGGGATTAAGTACAAGCCGCGAGATTGCGTGGATCAGGATTGCTTCCCGGAAAGTGGGTCCCTTGCGCGCACCTCCTTTCAGGTAAATTGGCGATTCCATATGAATAAACGGCAAGATCACAAACTCTGTGAATCCACCGGTTTTCTCCTGCAGGTCACGAACCCGGAGCAGATGTCGGGCCACGTGTTTATAAGCTTCCATGTGGCCATACATGATTGTCGCGGTCGTATTAAAGCCCCGACCATGAGCGGCCTCCATTACTTCAAGCCACTGGGCGGTATTAATTTTATCAGGACATAAGGTCTGGCGAACCTCGTCATCGAGGATCTCAGCGGCAGTCCCAGGTAAGGTGCCTAATCCTGCCTCCTTCAATTGACCCAAAAATTCATCGATCGATATGTTTAGGGTATGCGCGCCCTGCCAGACCTCCAGCGGTGAAAAGGCATGTATGTGCATTTCCGGAACAACCTGCTTGATGCTGTGACAGATATCAATATAGGTTTGTCCGGTGTACTCCGGATGTATTCCACCTTGCAGACAAACCTCCGACGCACCGCGATCCCAGGCCTCTCGGGTTCGGCGCATGAGTTCTTCAGGGGACAGGTCATAAGGCCTGCCGCGAAGGTTTTCGCTCATCTTGCCTTTTGAGAATGCGCAGAACTGACATTTGAAGTAACAGATGTTGGTGTAGTTAATGTTCCTGTTCACACAGTAAGTCACCTCATCTCCGGCAAGTTTTTGACGAAGTTCATCCGCCGCTCGGCATACATGGGTAAACTCATCTCCGTGTGCCTTAAACAGGCGCACGATTTCGTCTTCATCGAGGCGCTTTCCGGCTACAGCTTTATCAAGTATCAATGCAAGATCAGGCAGTGGACCACCCCTGGGTATACTTGTTACTCTGGCCAGATCGTTTTTCGGTGGCGGCTTGACGTCCCCGGCAGACCAGGTCTCCGCCCGCGCAAACCCCTGGCCGTCAATGGCCTGCAAGACGAAAGGTTTGAGATTTGGATCAACCCATTTGTCCAGATTCATTGCATAGTCAGGATAGATCGCCAGCCTTTCAATCAGGTGTTTACCCGCATTGGCCGTTTCATTGGCAAGGTTGGACAGATGTGGCCAGGGCGCTTCCGGATTTACAAAATCTGGTGTTACCGGGGAGACGCCACCCCAGTCATTGATTCCCGAATCCACAATCTGCTCAAACACACCCGGGCTCAGATTCGGAGGTGCCTGGATATTCATCTTTGGTCCGAAAATGATTCTCGCTAACGATATTGTCCAAAGCAGTTCGTTGAGATCGGGTTCGGGTGAGTTCGCCATGAGCGTATCCGGCTTCGCCCGGAAATTTTGTATGATGATTTCCTGAATATGACCGAAGGATTGATTGGCATCCCTTAATTCCAGCAACGATTCGATGCGTTCTCGCCGGGTCTCGCCAATACCAATGAGGATGCCGCTGGTAAAGGGAACATTCGCCTCCCCGGCGAGACGAATTGTTTCAAATCTGCGTTCAGGTATTTTGTCAGGAGATCCATAATGCGGCATCCCTTTTTGGTTAAGCCGAGCGGACGAGCTTTCCAGCATAATTCCCATGGAAATCGATACCGAGCGCAGCTCTGTAAATTCGTTAGCATTCATCAACCCCGGATTGAGGTGAGGAAACAGTCCAGTTTCATTCAATACAAGTTCCGCCATATCCCTGAGGTAAGATAATGTGGAATCCTGTTTAAGTGCTTTCAACCCTTCGCGAGCAGCTTTGTAACGCAGCTCCGGCTTATCTCCGAGTGTAAACAGTGCTTCCTTGCAACCTGCCGCAGCCCCAGCGCTCGCAATCGCCAGCACCTCCTCTGGCGTCAGATAGGGTGCTTTGAGTTTGCGTGGAACCTGGGCGAACGTGCAGTAGTGACATACATCCCTGCACAAGTGAGTAAGTGGAATGAAAACCTTCCGGGAATACGAAACTGCGCTTTGATGTCCCTGATCACGAAGAACGGCGGCGACCTCCATCAGTCGCTTCGTTTCACTCGTATTGGACAGCAGCAGCACCTCCTCATCCTGAAGAGGGCGAGTTAATGCTGCTGTCAGCAGGTTTTCAACGTCATGCATGTCATCCAATCCTTAACAGCCCTTCAGACATCTTGTCCAATATGCCACTGTTTTTTAAGTAACGATAAGTATTCGAGTCCAGCCCGGACTCCACCAGCGTTGCCGCCAGATTATGTAAATCATCCGGAGTATCTACATCCAGGCCGATGCCGGGTAGCTTCGCAACCGTTGGCTCTATCGCCAACCGCCGGGCTATGGCCAGATGTCGCCTGAAACTGTCTTCACCGAAAGCGAACTCCATACAATCGGGTGGTGCACAGGCAATGCAGTTCGATCCACCAAGATCATTGGCCGGGACAATCAATAATTCCTTTTTGCCCTGTTTTCCGAATCCATCCAGGACAATTTCGAGTTCGTCCGGTGACACCAGGGGTACATCCCCTGGTAAAAAGAGCATCACCTCTACACCTTCTCCGGCAAGATAAGTTGCCGTTTGCGTTACCGCGGCAATCAGTCCCGGATCCTGTGGTTCCCGTCGAATCTGTGCACCGTAGCCAAGGCCAAGTCGGGAAACAGTGGGGTCATCCGTTACGATGAAAATCTCATCTACCAGCACACAAGCTTCAACGGCTGTTAACACATCTTCGACCATCATCTGAAACAGCGTGTTACGTTGTTCCGCGTTCAGCACTGCAGCGAGACGCTGCTTCGCGTTCTGCAGTTGTTTGATCGGAATGACTGCGCTGGTTGTCATGGAATAATAAAAGTCATGGAATAATAAAAGTCATGGTTCAGTTTTCAGGAAGGTATGTGACGACCTTCAGCGCGCTTTCTGCACCGCATCGGCTATGTGCGATCAAGAATGTGTCTGGCAAGGTCGATTCTATCCTGCAACGTTACCATGACTGTGTTAGTGACGGTAGTGGATAGCCCAAGCGCTTCGATTTGTCCGCGAAGTTCCCGATCAGCATCATCAATAATAAAACCCCTGATAATATCGGGGTATTGCTCCACATAATGCCTGGCCACAGCAGCCGCGGTTTGCGGCATTCCAAGTTCACGCATCATCTTCGCCGCCGGTCCCTTAATGGCCTGTCCGCCAACAATGGGCGAAACCGCAATCACCGGAACGTTGCTGGTCCGAATCGCCTCAATCACACCGGGTACCTTTAACACCGGGTCGACGCTGACAAATGGGTTTGACGGGCAGATCACAATAAGCTCGAGCCGCGCACTACCGAGTGCGGCCAGAAATTCCGGCGAGGGTCGCGCACGCTCGATTCCCGTGAACTTAAAAGCACTGACCACAGGCGCGCACCTGTCCCTGACAAAATAGTGTTGGAACGCCAGTTCCTCTCCGTTGCGAGTACACACAATGGTCGATACGCTATCATCGGTCATCGGCACAAGTGGATGCTCAACATTCAGGTCGCGACTTAATTGGGTTGTTACCTGACTTAGCGTTTTCCCGAGACCAAGTTCCCGGGATCGAATCACATGTGTCGCGAGGTCTCTGTCCCCGATTTGAAACCAGCTGTCTTCACCCAGCCGTTTTAATGCGTCAAGGAAATTCCAGCTTTCTTCCGCCTGGCCCCAGCCAAGATCCTTGTTGTTCATGTCCGCAAGGGTATACATCACCGTGTCGAGATCGGGGCAGATAGTGAATCCCAGGTGAGAAAAGTCATCCCCGGTATTCGCAACAATAGTGAGGTCCCCCGGGGGTAATACATGGGAGAGACCAAGCGCCAGCTTGGCGCCGCCAACGCCGCCGGAAATCGCCAAACACCTGGTGTTATTCGTTGCTGTCACGGGGCTATCGAAACATATCCAGTTCTTTCGGACGTAACAGCGGTGCTACGCCACGCAGGGATGCGTCGTCGGGCTCACGTGGCTCATAGCCGCGAACGATAACCACCGGAGTCTTCTCGTCAGTCTGACCCATCACAAGCGAGGCGCCAGCCGCCATTTCATCCGCAGCACCAACCTGTGTCACCAGCAGTTCCCGTCCGTAAATGTCGGTTTGACCTATGTAATCTTCAAGCGCTGTAAATCCAGCCACCCCGATTGCAAGGCCAAGAGAGCCGATTCGCCAGGCTCGGCCTATTGAGTCATTGATGATGACCCCAACTTCAATACCCAATTGACTGCGTACCTGGGCACGGATCCCCTCTGCACTCTTGTCCGGATTTACCGGAAGCAACAGGCAGAGATCATCTGCTTCGCCCGTGGGTCCATCCTCAATACCGTCTCTAATTTCTGCTGGATGTGGGATGTTGGATTGATCAATCCCGGCGTTTGCCTGAACGAAGCCCAGCTTCTGCTCAACGATCAGGACACCTTGTCGCTGTCTGACGACCTCGTTAGATTCATTGAGAATCGCCTGCACTTTACGGGGGTCTTTATCAACGACGCTGGCAAGCGCGACCGCCTCTGCTGACGGAGTTACCGTGGCGAGATCCAGATACCTGTTCTCCACTTTCGATACAATTTTCTGGGCAAGGACGATCACGTCATCGGCCTGCAGAGTCTCCCCCATACCTTCGAGCCCGGCAACAATCATCGAAACCAGGTCATCCCCGGGATTGATCATCGGGATGCCTTCAACCCCTATAAAGGTAAGTCTCATTCTGCGTTCGATTCGCCGGTAATCACAATGCCCGCACCCTCGATCTTGTGATGGCGGTTAATTGTGATCAAAACCGAGGTTAATGCCTCCGCTGCCGCCGCATTTGCCAGTGGCCCCGCATGCCATCCCTTCAAACCCACCGCCTCAACAAGGCCGATCACGGTATCCCGTGCTGCTCGCTTATCTCCGGTCACCAGTACATCGCAGGCAATCGCATGGTCCTCCCGTAAATGCTGGGCGCCGACATTCTGAAAGGCAGAAACCACATGGACCTCCTCGCCCAAAAAGTTCTGGGCCTGAACTGCGGCAGAACCTGCCTCCGGCAGTTGTACAGTGCCTACCCTGGGCGGCACCAGTGGAACCGTCACATCAATCAGAATTTTGCCGGTCAGCGCTGGTTTCACCACCGCAAGCGTGCTCAGCTGGTGCGCAAAAGGTACCGTCAGCACTACCACTTCGGCCTGATCCGCCGCATCGAGGTTCTCGTGTCCGGTCACATTAAGATCTGGAAATTCTGCTAACAGCGCGTCGGCCGCCGCCATACCTTTTTCCAGGGTCCGTGAACCGATGCGAATCTTAAATCCAGCACGTGACCACTGACGTGCCAGACCGCCGCCGAGATCACCGGTACCGCCTAGAATTGCTATCGTTTTTACGTCGTCCGCCATCAAGTTACCGCCTGTATTTGAAAAATCCACACCTGGCTGGTATGGGAAAGAGCGTGATTATTCCCCAATCGTCCGGGTCAAACAACCGCACGGTCGCTGTGCCTATATCATCCAATCAATCATTCTGATGCCCGCTGTATATCAAAAGCATGAGCGGGCATTCAGAATCAAATTACCGGTCAAGCTTGCCATGCAGCAAGGTGATGCACTGCGAGGCATGCAGCATCAGCGTTCCCAGCGAAAGTTTCTCCACGCCTAACCGAGCCAGTGAGTTGAACGTTTTTTTTGGCATGGGTATATGGTCGGTGAGGATGAACACAGGGTCATCAGGCATCTCGACGCTTTGAACATCCTGCCCTTTCCGGTCAAGTATAAAAATACGCCGGCCATCAGCCTTCTCTTTGACCAGGTGCTCGAAACTGATTGTCCTGACCGCGATACCATGCTCCGAGATGATGGAGCCCGCTTTGCCAAGACCGATAGATGCCCTGAGCGCCGACGCGCAAACGCCCAGTAACGCTTTTTCATGCAGGCCGGTGAGACTGCCAAGGGTGCGTCCATCAAACGTCAGTGCGCGGCTGAAATCGGCACTATCCTCTAACACTATCGTCAGGATGGTGTCTTGCCTGTGACCTTTGGAGACAAACAAAGCGTTAATAATATTGTGTGCCAGGTATTCAACGTGTGCGCCCGTGCCTACAGCATCCAGGAACTTCTCCGGTTTGACCGGCGCTTTACGTGCTCGCAGGATGAATTCTCTCAACGTGGTTCACACCCCTGGACTTCAGATATGCTCACAGGCTCTTATACATTGCCTGGACCAGGCTGAATGAACGTAAATCACCCATCAGGCCATCAAACATTTTGTTCATCACAAAGGAAACTGACAATTGTGCGTCCTGGTCCACCAGAATACTGGATCCTCCCCATCCTCCCCAATAACAGACATTTTTGTTGGGCGACAATGGCATTTGCTCCGAATTCAATCCGAACCCGAGACCGAATTTGATCGGTTGCTGGAGCACCAGGTCAGTTCCGCCAATCCGTTCACGCATCACTGACGTGGCCGTCGCTTCCGAAAACAGCTGCACTCCGAATGCTCGCCCCTTGCAAGCCAAAGGTGCCTGCAATCGCGCCACTGACCGTGCGTTACCGTGGCCGTTTGCTGCCGGAATCTCTGCTTTTCGCCAGCCTTCAGACCAGGAGTTAATCGCCGGAGAAAAAGGGTTGGTAAAGGTACGTCCGGCAATAGACTCAGGATCATTTTCTGCTGGTGGACCCGGAACCGGCACCAGATTTCCAATGCGGTGCATTTCCGAATCTGGCACGCCAATGAAAAAATCCGCATCCAATGGCCGGGCGATCTCCTGTCGGAAAAACGCGCCGAGGGTTTGTCCGGTGATGCGGCGAACGAGTTCGCCGATCAGGTAACCCTGGGTCAGGGCATGATAACCGCTCGCAGAGCCCGGCTCCCACCAGGGTTTCTGTGCTGCCAGCAGCGTTACCATTTTGTCCCAGTCATACATGTCTTCAGGCGCGACCTCGGTATCCATTCCAGACAATCCCGCGGCGTGGTCCATAATATGCCAGACCTTGACCGAAGCTTTGCCGTTCGCCGCAAATTCAGGCCAGTAGTCCGCAACATTGGCTTCAAAATCGAGTAGACCTCTGTCCGCGAGGACAAGCGCGCAGAGAAAAGACATGGTTTTTGTGGTGCTGTAAACATTGACGATCGAATCTTCACACCAGGGTTGGGTCCTGGCTTCATCCAGATGGCCGCCCCAGATATCAACCACCATTTCACCACCAATTGTCAGCGCAAAAGAGGCGCCGAGATCTTCACCCGAGTCCAGGTGCCCGGCAAAAACATCTCGCACATTGGCGAATTTCTCATCGCAAAAACCTGCTATCTCCACGGACATGAAACCTGACTCCTGAAAATTAAAGATGCCACTGTAGCACAGCATTTCGAGTCCGCTCGACGATCCCGGTGTTGCTTTGTCCAACGGGTGATTGCGGTATCATGGATCGATGAACACGACCAATCAATCCAACGCGCCTTCCGGTAACCGATTCCAGCTGAGCTTCTACAATGCCGGATTCGCTTTCTGGATGGGGAGTTTCAGTATCCAGCAGTTGCTCGTTACCTGGATACTCGTCGGCGTCCTGCACGAGTCACCCGAGCGAGTGGGCATGGCGCAGTTACTCATCGGAATTCCTGGCCTGATTTTCATGCTCTGGGGAGGTGCCATCGGTGATCGCGTGGATGGTCGCAAGTTACTGATCCAGGCACACTACCTGAGCGCGATCCCCCCTTTGTTGCTGGCAGTGGCGTCCTTCTACGGACTCATCGGCTTCTGGATTCTGATTATGATGGCGTTGGCAGCCAACCTGCTGAACAGTGGTTCAAACCCGGCACGAAACACAATCCTCAACCGGGTTGCAGCCTCCCGGCTTCAATACGCAATCAGTCTGTCAACCGGTATTGGTTCAATTGCGACGATGGCCGGGACCAAATTTGCCGGAGAGTTGGAAACCCTGGGTCTCACCAGCGTGCTCATCGGCCAGGCGCTCTTGTTCGTGATCGGCGGCATTTTTACCTCGTTTCTGACCAAGGGTCCGGCAATTTCACGGACCCGACCAACACCTGCACTGCAAGTTATCAGGGATGGCCTGGCCCATGTATGGCACCACAAGCTCGCCAGAGACGTGATCGGCATTAATTGCCTTTCCAGCTTTTTTAACGCCGGTGCCTGGATGGTTGCGATGCCTTTCGTCATCGCCCGCGTCTACGCGGGCGACGCCATACTCCTGGCCAATCTCACCGTTGTTTTCTATTTTGGATCGTTGGTGGCCAATTTTGGTCTGCTAAGGTTTATGCCGCTGCTCCGCCCGGGACGGTTATTCCTGTTGATGCAGCTTTCCAGAATTCCCATCCTCGTGCTTATCTGGCTAAAACCGGAACTCTGGGTAATCTGGTTCGCGGTCGCGTTCTGGGGATTTAACATGGGCGTTACCTCAACCATGTCCAGGCTGATGGTGCAGGAATTCTCCGACACCCGATTCCTGTCCAGAGTGATGTCCATCTACACCTTGAGCCTGATGAGCGCTGCACCTATCGGGTCACTCGTCCTGGGTTTCATCATCGGTATCTGGGGTCCTCTCAATGCACTACTGCCGGGTATGCTCGCCTCGACGCTGATCTTTGTCTTTGGCTACTACAAATCAGCCATTTGGGACTACCGTTCACCAGCTTAAGCACCGCTACCGGTTCAAAGTGCAGCAGATCACTTGAAAAATCCCGGGATCACGACCGTTCGTCGGACATTCGCGTTTGCGATGGCTAACATCAGGGCTCGAATTCCCTAGTTTTCCACAAAATCTGTGGATAACTCTGGTGATAAGTGCGGCTGAAGAGGCGCAGCCCCCGATTACAGTACCTCGGCGGAAATTGGTCATTTTTTATACAAAATCGCTGTAGCCCTTCTATATTAGGCACTTGACAGAGGCTCGCCACGCGTGGTTTCCCCTGATCGGTCTTCAGGGACCGGTTTTGATCTGACCCCCCTGAATGTGAATAACTTGGGCGCAGGAATTCAATTTAACCCTCAAAAATCAGTGGAAACAGCACTGTCATAGGGGAATTCTCGATAACTGACCCCCAATTTTGTAGCCAAAACCCTACATTTCCCAGAGGTTTAACGGAGATTCCCAAAGTTTCCGTGCAACTGTAATAATTCCAGCTTCCCGCGCACGACAATCCGCCCACGTGAACCTGTTATCACTTCAATACTTCATGAATATGTTGACCGCACCTTAACGATCGACGAACAGGCACCCCTGGATAAACCGTTGCGATGCTAACAAGTTCACGGTTTCGTAGGACTAATGTTTCCGTCACGTGCAGACAAGACGCGTAGCTACTTTTAAAGGATTTTATTCCGCCTGTAGGCCAATGTCGCAACCGATTCAGCGAATCGCGTACTTTTAACCACTAAAACAAGTGAGATAGCTTACCTGTCAGATGGCAAAAAGCTGAGTTATACACGCTGTCCTGACTTACCAGTCGACCTTCACTAACCGATTTCAAGTGATGGGATATTCTCTGACAACCATGAGTCGACCCGGACTCTTCCAGTGCCGCAGACCTTCGATCAACGCAGCCGCTAACGATGACCGTGAGAATCCATGGCGCCTGATCGAGATTTCCAGTATCGCACCGGGCACGCAGACCTGTTCCCCGTCTGACTCTCGCGCTATTATTCCTGACCAATCCCACAAAAAAACGAATGGTGAACAAATGGGGAAGATTTCCAGTTTCCTGGGTGACCTGAAAGTGCTGTACACGGCGGCCACGCGTAAACCACCTTCAGCAGACGATATTGGTTCCCTTTCGATCATGGTGGAAGAAAACGTCCGACGTTTCCCGGAGGATATTGCGTTGTTGTGTGAGGATGAAGTCGTCAGCTGGCAGTCGCTGAATGAGCGAGCCAATCGAATCGCGCGAACACTGCGTGACCAGGGCATCGGTCCAGGCCAGTGCGTCAGTCTGTTTATGCAAAATCGCATTGAGTTCGTTGTGCAGATTCTGGCGATCGGAAAGCTCGGCGCATCCGCAGGCCTTATCAACACTAATCTAACCCGTGCTCAACTAACCCATTGCATCACGCTCACGGAATCCAGCAAATGTATCTTTGGAGAAGAACTGACTGAATCATTAAACGAGATTCGCGAGGCGCTATCGCTGGACGATGGCGCAGATTATCTCTATGTCGCTGACCCGGGGGCCGCATCGGGTCCGCCGCCGAACTGGGCGGTGCAACTGGACTCAACCGACGAGACACTTGATGCCGCCGATCTGCCGGAGAGTCGTAGCGTCACCCTGGGTTCCACCGCGTTTTACATTTTTACCTCGGGAACCACCGGATTGCCAAAAGCCGCGGTAGTCTCCAACAAACGACTGGTTCCCACTGCGGGTATGTCCGCTGATCTGCTCCTTCGGATCAAGCGGGGTGATCGAATGTACAACTGCCTGCCGCTTTATCACGGTACCGGATTGATGATCGGCCTTGCTGCCGCTTTTCACGCAGGTGCGTCAACTGTCATTCGGCGACGACTATCTGTCAGCGCTTTCTGGGACGACATCCGTAAATACAATTGCACCAGCTTTGTTTACATCGGTGAATTTGTCCGTTACCTGATGAGCCGCCCAAAATCGAGCATGGATCGTCAGAATCCTATTCGCACTATCGTTGGCAACGGTCTGCGACCGGACATCTGGCTTGATTTCAAGGAACGATTTGACATCGAACGCATTGGGGAATTTTACGGTGCCAGTGAAGGTAACGGCGGCTTTGCCAACCTGTTTAACAAAAACTGTACAGTCGGTCTTGGGATCGCCCCGGTTAAACTCGCTAACTACGATGTTGCCAGTGACGAACTGGTCATGGATGCTGATGGTCACTGCATTGAAGTGGCGGCTGGAGAATCTGGCCTGTTGCTAATCGAGGTGACTGCAAACTCCCAGTTTGAGGGGTACACAAATGCCGAGGCATCGGACAAGAAACTGGTCCGCAACGCGTTCTCCGATGGTGATCTCTATTTTAACAGCGGTGACCTGATGAAAACTGTTGAAGTCGGTTTCAGCTTCGGTCAGAAGCACTACCAGTTTGTAGACCGGGTCGGCGATACATTCCGCTGGAAAAGTGAAAATGTTTCCACCAACGAGGTGGGCGAGATTATTAACAGCCACGAGGATGTGGTGTTCACCAATGTCTACGGTGTCGAGATCGCAGGCGCAGACGGCCGTGCTGGTATGGCTGCGATCGTGGTCAACGAACATCTTGATCCAGCCTCGATCAACGTTAAGAGCCTTTCGGTGCATATCCAGGACAACCTTCCAGGTTATGCCCGACCACTGTTTATCCGCATTCTCGATGAACTGCCCACCACGACAACCCACAAACTACAAAAAAACGAATTGCGGGAGCAGGCTTATCATTTAGAGAAGGTTCGCAATCGGCTGCTCGTGCTCAAACCGGGGGACTCGGAGTACAGCGATCTGGACAGCGACTACTATGACAGAATTATTCGTCGTGAAATCGCCTTCTGAGGCGCAAGGTTAGCGTGCTGCAATCCCAACCGAAATCATCACTGAGAAATTATGCCTGACGCTGTAAGAATTAAACCCAGCCCGACCTCACACACCTACTTTTCCCAACGGTTGAAGCTTCACTATCTGGATTGGGGGAACAGTGCCGCCAAACACGTGTTACTGGTTCATGGAGTTCAAGACCACTGCCACAACTGGGACTGGACCAGCGAGGTCCTGTGCGAAAATTATCACGTCGTGGTCCCAGACCTTCGTGGCCATGGCGACTCCCAGTGGTGCCAGGGGTCGTCATACGGAACCCTGGATTATGTCTACGATCTGGCGCAACTGATTGACCAGGAAAACCTTAATCCCGTCAACATTATCGCTCACTCCATGGGCGGCACCATTGCCTGCCTGTTAGCTGGTTTGTTTCCGGAAAAGGTTGTCTCTCTCGTGTCCGTCGAAGGGGTCGGCGGATTCTGGTCCCAACAATCCAGTGACGTGCACCCGCAACAGCGTATTCGTGACTGGATTGATACCACCCGGGATCTTGCCGGACGCACGCCGCGGAAATACCCATCGCTGAGCGACGCTTTTCATCGCATGCAAAAATCCAACCCCCATCTGAGTGAGGACAGAGCACGACACCTGACCATTCATGGCAGCAATCGGAATGAGGACGGGACCTACACCTGGAAATTCGACAACTATACCCATTCACGCTCACCGGCAAATATCAGCTTCGACGATATGACCCGCCTCTGGGAGAAAATCAATTGTCCCACGCTGCTGTTGAACGCGAGCCAGGGATTTGGACATCGCACGGGTCAGAATGGCTCCGATAAACATTTTCGTTTCGCCGAACTGCAAAACGTGGAGAATGCCGGTCACTGGCTACACCATGATCAGTTCGATGAGTTCATCGCAGTAATCACAGATTTTCTGTCAACTAACGCCAGATGAAGCGCTTAAGGTCGCTGATGTCGATATTCCCTTCGCCCTGCTCACAGGCCACGGCTGGGCTGGAAAGTCCAGCGCAACCTTGAGTATCACCGCGATCTGGGTTGACGCGGATGCCTGTCCTAATGTCATCAAGGAAACCCTGTTCCGCGCGGCCAATCGGCTCGGTATTCGCCTGATCCTTGTCGCCAATCAGCTAATTCGTATCCCCAATTCAAAACATATCTCAGCGATTCAGGTACCACCTGGATTCGATGTGGCAGATAACTACATTGTTCACAATTCAGAAGCCGGTGATCTGGTGATTACGGCTGATATTCCCCTGGCAGCGGAGCTCATCGACAAGGGCTGCCTGGTGCTCAACCCCCGGGGAGAACTTTATTCTTTGGAAAATATCAGAGCCAGACTCAATATGCGCGACTTCGCCGATAGCCTGCGGGGTAGCGGGATACATACTGGAGGTCCTGCACAACTGGGCCAGGCCGAGCGACACAAATTTGCCGGACAACTGGATCGGCTACTGGCAAGGCGAGATTAGCAAAGGCTGGCTGCCAGACCTGGACAAGTAGTGAACACCATAGTGTGATCACGGCATTAAGCTTCGCACAAACAGATTGAGTTGCTCACCTTCGATGGTGAGGATTTGTTCGAGCGTAAATTCGAGTTTTTGCAGCAGCTTAACGCTAGCGGCATTGTCGATCGCCGTGATCGCCAGCAACTGTTTCAACCCGAATCGATTCCGGGCAAGATCTATCACAGACTGCGCTGCTTCCCCGGCATAACCCTGGCCCCAGAATTCGGATAAGAAAGCAAAACCGATGTCGACCCCCGGCAAAGTTTCTCGCTGCACGAGGCCACAAATCCCCATGGGCTCATCGTTGTGTTTGCTGACAACCAGATAAAGTCCAAACCCGAACTCGCGATACATCGCCATCAGACCGCTTTCAAGATAGCCCTCGGCATCCGCGACCGAGCGCAGTCCCCGGTCACCGATAAAGGCGTGATAAGCCGGTTGATTCATCAGTTGCAGGAGGAAACCTGCATCCTCGGTCCGCATCTGCTGCAGCCGCAATCGTGCAGTTTCAGCAACAATCACGTGTTTGTTCTCAGGCACTGATACAGACAATTCAAAATTTCCTTGAGACTGGCGGCACTATCTGAATTCCACATTTTTTTGGGGTGGGTCAAATCATTCTCCATGTTATTCTCGTTTGACAATACACGCTGAGGGTTCAAGTCTGTGAGCAAAACAATAATCGGTATTATCGTCGCGACAGTGGTCCTGTATCTCTGGGGTTTTCTTTTCTGGGGGGTCAGTACCCTGCCTTATGCCGCCTGGAAGCAGGTTGCCAACGATGAACAGACGCAGGAAATGCTCCGCCAGAACTTCCCCGAATCCGGTACCTACTTTATACCCGGGATGAACCACGACGCTGACGAACTTGTTGGCCTGTACGAGAAAGGTCCGGTGGGATTTGTACACATCTCTCTTGCCGGTCGATCACAGACCGACCTCACGGTTATGATTGGAGGATTGCTGCTCAACCTGATCGTGGTCGCTTTGATGGCAGGCATGTTTCGTGTCGCCGGGGCCAAGGAATTTCGAGACTTCGCCAGGCTGTCCCTTGCCGCAGGTGCCGTCGCTGTGGTCGCTATCGATGGCGGGGATCTCATCTGGTGGCAGATCCCGGTTGAATGGAAAGTCTGGCAGGCGATCTACGACTTCAGTCTCTGGATCGTCGCGGGACACATTCTCGGCATCTTTATGAAGCAGCAGGCCGAGCAGGCATCCTGACGACCCGCGCCACAGGTACTAAAAAATAGCTAACATCTCTTCAAAGGCAACCATCTGTCCGCCATTTGCCGACGAAGGCACCAGGATCGGGGTTTTGATACCGGCGTCAAACCATGCCTCGACGCCATCCCTGACCTGGGAGGCGGTGCCAAACAGCGTGGTATCAGCAAGCCACTTGTCTGTCAGAAAATGTGGTATTTTGGCGGTATCGCCTTCTGCAAGCGCTTTTTCAATTCCTTCCATTTCCTCGACATATCCTGCTTCTTTCCAGTAATTACGGTAGTTGGGCAGCATCGCATAAGAGGTCAGTGTCTTCCGGTTTACGGCCTTCGCGGCCTCAATGTCATCGTTGATACAGGTTGGAATCATGTCCCCGATAAAAAACTCGTCGTCGGCTCGCGTTGAGTCCGAAACAACTGCCAACGATGTTGCCATGTGCGAGCGCGCACCATTGGCGAATACCATACCCTGGGCAATCTCCTCGGAAAGCGCGATCATCTTCTTGCGCAGTGTTGCCAGAACGATGGGAGGCAGTTCTCCGGCCCGTGGCACTGCGCGCAGCTGTTCAACGAACTCACGGGTATCGCTGAGCGGCTTGCCGCCATCCAGACCTCTGGATTTTAGAGCCGGTGCGTGACTGACGCCGATCCCAAACCTGAATCGGCCGCCGGATATCTCATGGATGAAAGAGACCGTACTGGCGTAGTCAACTACCTGGCGAAAGTAGATCGGCATAATACTGGTGCCAAAATGAATCTCGTTAGTGGCAAACGCCAGTGCCTCACATAAGGCCATCGAGTCTCCGAGGCTAGGGCCGTAGATTCCGGAGAATCCACGCTTTTCGATTTCAGTCGCCAACTCGATGGTTGCTTTTCGGCGCCCCGGTACGGCCGCCAGACTAAGCGCAGGCATCCTGGTCATATGTCTTCCTTATTCCGATGATGGTTTGAGTTTTGGACTTGCGACCTTGCCAAATTGAACATTCGTTCCAGGACTGGTCAAACAATCCATCCAGTCTACACCAAAGCAAAAGTGGGTTGCACGACCCCAATCTACAACAGCGACCAGCAGCTTATCCCGTCCGGCATTCGTTTTACCGCATCATCCCAACCTTTTTCAACAGGTCATCGTCTTTGGTACATGGGTTTATAACAACCCTTGGAAAATTAACCAATTAACAAACAGGAATTGAATATGAAAGCCCTTTTAAAAGCCAGATCCCTTCGTAACACACTAATCGCCGCGGCGGCAGGTTCCATGATCGCCGTACCAACGCTTGCATCAGCGGGCTTCAGCGAAAAGAGCGAGTATCGAGTCACCTTCACCCAGGAGAATCTGCAGAGCAGAACTGGCCAGGCCGGCCTGTACGGATTGCTTAAGGATGCATCAAGAAAGCTCTGTGGTTCATCAAACCTTAAGATTACCGGTTCGCTCAGAGCCTCCGCCGAGGTTGAATCGTGCTATCAGGAAACGCTGACCGCAGCCGTAGACCGGGTTGCCCATCCAGCCATCAAGGAGCTTCACGACCAGTAATCCACCCGAAGTGCATGGGTTGCAACTGGCAGTGCCTGCCGCTAGTCCGGGCAGGCGCTGATCACACCTATACTCAAATGGCACTTTCTTAGCATTAAACCGGGTTGTTTCGCAGAAGGTGCGGTGGTTTCTTTCCTACGCGTCTTGCGGCTCTCCGAGCTCCCCTCACTTGGTCGAAAGCCCCTACGGGTCCGATGGCGGCCCGCTACAGATATCCGCCACTCGTCCAGCGGCGATGATTGCTGATCTTCTGATCACGGCCCCCTGCTTGTGCGGACAGC
>JAJFKA010000017.1 GCA_021773555.1 Gammaproteobacteria bacterium | reverse complement strand
GTTTTGGTGATGTCGGTGTCGGTTTTCCTTGGAGTCAGGGCAATCCACTTTTCGGCGACTTCGGCATCGGACCAGTGATCCACGCGCTCCGGGTGAATACGCAGCACGAGATGATAGTGATTGCTCATCACCGCAAATCCATAGATATCGACGGGAAACAGGTCAGCGAGCTCGAGGACTCTGTCTTCGAGCCATTGCTTGCGGTGATCAAAGCTGGCACCGGTCTGGGCATCAGTTCCGCAGAGGAAGGCGCGGCGCACGCAGCGTGTGTAGAGGTGATAGGCACCGCCGTCAGGATCGATAAGATGTGCTCTTGGGTAGGTCATCCGTGCATGGTAGTTGATTGTAGAAACCGGCCAAACGGTCACTAACGCAAATGACTGTCCGATTTCAGTCAGAAACAGTGTAAGTGACTGGCGGTGTCATGGATGTGCAAAATTCAACAGTTCGTCCTGGAGGAATTTAGAGGAGGTTGTTGAGTGGCTTACAATTCTGTAGATTGTTGGGTGTCCCAAATTTGTCGGATAGGGAGGTAACGATCGTGGCGACTGTTCGTAACGGAAGTAAGAGCGTATTGGTGGTTGTCGATGTCCAGGTGGGCGTCATGCGTGAAGCCTGGGAGGCACAGAGAATTATCGAGAACGTGCGTTACGCAGTCGAACAAGCTCGCGCCAAGGCGGTACCGGTCATCTGGGTGCAACACACTGGTGACGAATTGCCGGAAGCAAGCCTTGACTGGCAGCTTGTACCAGAACTCGTGCCGCTGCCCGACGAACGTTTGATTCTTAAAAATTTTAACTCTGCGTTCGAGCAGTCCTTACTCGAGCAGGCACTGGATAGCTACGGCGCGACACATATCGTCCTCGCAGGTGCGGCAACCAACTGGTGCATTCGGGCCACAGCTTACGGTGCCTTGCACCACGGATACGATCTGACGCTGATTAAAGATGCCCACTCCACGGGGGATATGGAACTCGGCGACGGTGTTGTAGTGCAGGCAAAAGATATTATCAGCGAACTGAATGTCGGTATGAACTGGGTAAGTTATCCCGATCGTAAGAGCAGTTCCGCGCTTGCGGTGGAAGTGGAATTCCTCAGGTGATTTCCGGCTGGCCGTTACCCCTCGTTTGCACTGATTCCTGTGCGAATCTGTTAGACAGGGGCTCGATGATACGTACATAACGGTGTGTGAACATCGCTGCGTAAAGGATAGCCTTGATTTTGTGAGAAATTCCCATGTATGTACCCAAACATTTTGAAGAAACGGACAGGAACAAGATCGCAGCGTTGATTGAACAACATCCACTGGCAACCCTCGTCCTAACGTCGGCGGATAACCTGATGGTGAACCATATTCCGTTTTACTTCGATGGAGGATTTGGTGTTCTTGGCAGGCTGCTAGGCCACGTTCCTCGTGCTAATCCGCTGTCGGCTACGGTGGGCCCAACGCAATCGCTAGCGATTTTCCATGGTGTGAGCAGCTATATCACGCCAAATTGGTATCCGACCAAGAATGAGTCCGGACGGGTCGTTCCAACGTGGAACTACCAGGTAGTGCATGTATATGGGCGTCTAAGCATCGTGGATGATCGCGATTGGGTTTGTTCGCAGATTACAGCGTTGACAGATCATAACGAAAAAAATTTTGTGCAACCCTGGAAAATGACGGATGCCCCAGAAGCTTATACAAATGGGCTTATAAAAATGTTGGTAGGAATTGAGATCGAAATTACCGAATTGGATGCTAAATCGAAGGTCAGTCAGAATCAATCCGAGGCAAATCGGGCGGGCGTCATCAAAGGGTTAAGCAACTCTCACCGAACGTCAGATAGAGAAATGGCAGAAATCATCCGCTCGGCCAGTGAGGATTAGCGGAAATCGGAACAAAGTGATGTCCTGGTTTTCGCATTTGTTGAGTGTCCTCATTATCATTTTCGAATTCATCCCTGATTTGTGGGTGTCCCGAATTCATCACCTCAACTTATTGGGCGTCCTGAGTTCCCGCTGAGTTCCCCGATTTATTGGGTGTCCTGAAATTCCCCGCGTTGAACACCTGAGTGTCCCAAACCACAATGTTGTGTGTCCCAAACTCCCCTATGTTGTGTGTCCCAAACTCCCCTTCCCAAACTCCCCTTCCCAAACTCCCCTCCCAAACTCCTCAAACCCCATCGACTGTTTCTTGTCGCTGTGGGCTGCGGCTGAGTGTCAATTAGCCGTCGTTTTTAGGGTTTCGGTTCGCCAAAGTCACTGAATACGCGGGCGTTAAGGCTGGCACGAGTATTGCTCTCTCTTTCTCATCAGCAGATTCCGAGGATGGAAAGGGAGCCAAGTTGAAGAACATCATAATTATTGTCGCGAGTGCAGTCGCGCTCCTGGTAGCAAGCGTCGGCACCTCGCTGTTTTTGGTCAACTATGTGGTCGACGAAAAAATGGCGGGTGCAGTAGTTACCGAAGAAGGCGAGCATGCAGAGCCTGAAACAATCGTAGAGCCCGCAGTTTACCTGGCCCTCGATCCCTTCATTGTCAATTTTGTCCAGAACGGTGCACTGCGTTATTTGCAGATCACCATGGAGTTGATGTCCCGGAATGCTGAAGTCATTGAACTGACGGAATCCAGTGTTCCGGAGATCAGGAATTCGCTGATTCTCATCCTGAGCGATCATAGCTATGACGTACTGGCCAGCCGCGATGGAAAAGAGATGATTCGCCAGCAGGTTCAGGACGAAGTCAATCGCATTATCGGCAAAGAGCACGGAATCGAGTCAGTGTATCTGACCGGCTTCGTTATGCAGTAGAGGTAAGGTCAGTGAGTGAGAGCATATTGACAGAAGAAGAAATTGATACGCTGCTGGATGGTGTATCCAACGGTGACCTGAAGCCAGGAGTAGCGGCCATCGACCCAACAGTATCTGTGTTTGATTTTAACCAGCAACACAACATTATCGTTTCCAGGCTCCCGAAAATTGAGATCATCTTTGACGAGTACATCAAAGGTGTCCGCAACAAACTCACCAGGGTCTACAAGAAAGAGGTCGATGTACAACTGGCCTATCTGCACACGCGCCGATTTTCCGACTATCAGCAGAATCTGCCGAATCCGAGCAATCTGAATCTGGTCAGTATTTCACCATTCAACCAGGTGGGTCTGATCATCCTCGACTCGAAAATACTGTACATCCTCGTAGACCAGTATTTTGGCGGTACAGGGGACCTTACGGGGCGAGTTGAGACCAAAGCGTTTTCACCCATCGAACTAAAAATGTCCGAACAGTTTGTAAACCAGGTTTTGGATGAATGGAAGCTTGCATGGGAAGGGACTTCGCCGATGTTACTCGATGTTATCGGCCGTGAGGATAATCCAGATGTAGTGCAGTTGTTAGGTAACAACGACGTGATACTTCAGGCGGTATTCCAGGTTGGCTTCAATGGCAATTACGGTGAATTCCAGGTTGCTATTCCTTATTCGATCCTGGAGTCCCTCCGCGAAAAATTAATACCGGAATCATCCAAAAAGCAAGGTGCAGACGACGGCGTCTGGCGAGATGCGCTCGCTAAAGAGATCAGCACGTCACAGGTCTCCCTGTCGAGTTCGATCGATAATCTGTCGATTACTTTGCAGGAATTAATTGAGCTTTCACCGGGTGATGTTGTACCAATTGACATGCCAGAGAGTATTTGCCTGTTCGTGGAGGGGTTGCCGATTTTTGAAGGCAGGCTGGGCGCCTTCAACGGAATGAATGCGATTGAGATTGAGCGCGCCTATTCGCACACAAGGCCTGTAAAAACCGCCAAGAACTACACACCGCAATCCGGGGAACGAGGTTAATTCAATGTCAGAAACAACAGAGCAAACGGAAGCAGACGTCGCACAAAGCTTACCCGTCACCAACCTTGATGAAGGTAATGAGCTGGATTCCGAAGCGGGAGAACTCAATCTTGAAATGATTCTGAACGTACCAGTAACCCTTTCTATCGAAATAGGCCGCACAAAAGCATCGATCGGTGAACTTATGAAACTGAATCCCGGATCGGTTGTAGAGTTGGACCGACTCGTTGGCGAACCACACGATGTGCTGGTCAACGGCACCCTCATAGCTCATGGCGAAGTTGTTGTGGTCAATGACAAGTTTGGAATCCGGTTCACAGATATTGTGAGCCTGAGCGAGCGGGTTAAGAAGCTGAAATGAAAAGCGTATTTGCATTCGTTTGCGCGATGCTGGCCGCGTCACCTGGCCTCGCGGCCGAGGTCAACAAGACGCCCGGTATTCTGCCGGAGTTCAGCCTGGCACTAATAACTCAGTTCGGCGCAGGACTGCTACTGATCATCGGGCTAATTTACCTGTTGGCGTTTCTGTCCAAAAAAATCCAGGGGAACATGAAATCGGATGCCAGCGCCCTTAAGCTGGTGAGTGGCCTTGCCGTGGGTAGTCGTGAGCGATTAATGTTGGTACAGGTTTATGGTGAGCAGGTTCTCATCGGTGTGACTCCCGGCCAGGTCAGTGCGCTGCACGTGGTTGACCGGCAGAAGATTCTCGCCCATGAGCGTCTCCTCGCATCCGCACCTCATGAACCCACACTGTCTGATGCCGAACTTATACCGATGTTTGCCTCACTGCTTGAGAAGATGGGGAAGCAGCCGCGATGAAAGCTGTACTGTTATTTGTCGGCACTCTTGGTGTATGTGTGTTCAGTGAATCAGCGCTGGCAGAACAAGGTCTTGATCTGTTCACATC
This sequence comes from Gammaproteobacteria bacterium, assembly GCA_021773555.1. Classification (GTDB taxonomy): domain Bacteria; phylum Pseudomonadota; class Gammaproteobacteria; order Pseudomonadales; family Azotimanducaceae. Next base: position 23,238 of record JAJFKA010000017.1, on the reverse strand, counting down.
CACTAACAATCCAGATGGAACGCAAACTTACTCAACCAGTTTACAGATACTGGTGATGATGACGGTGCTGAGTGTCATTCCTGCCGGTGTTCTAACCATGACCTCGTTCACGAGGATCATGGTGGTGCTGGCGATACTCAGGCAGGCACTGGGTACAGGTCAAACACCGTCGAACCAGATTTTGCTAGGTCTGGCCCTGTTTATTTCGCTGTTTATCATGACCCCGGTGCTTGAAAAGGTTTATGAAAATGCAGCCGTGCCGTACATGAACTCAGAGATGGACTTCATGGTCGCACTCGATACTGCCCGTGCGCCATTCAGCACGTTTATGTTGAACCAGACCCGCGAAGCAGAATTACAGATGTTCACTGATATCGCAGGAATTGACGGATATGACTCCCCGGAAGATATCCCCTTCAGAGTATTGTTACCCTCCTTTGTCACCAGTGAACTCAAAACCGCCTTTCAGATTGGCTTCCTGATCCTGATCCCTTTCCTTGTTATCGATCTGGTTGTGGCCAGTGTGCTGATGTCCATGGGCATGATGATGCTGTCCCCTATGCTGATCTCTCTTCCCTTCAAGATCATGTTGTTTGTACTCATCGATGGTTGGTCGCTGGTTCTTGGCACGCTGACAGCGAGCTTTTTCGTCCAGTAATAAATTGAGGATCTGGGAATGACACCGGAATTTGTAATCCAGATAGGACAGGAAGCGCTGTTGCTAACAGTGATGCTGGCTGCCCCGATTCTGTTATCCGCACTAGCCATCGGTCTGTTTATTGGTGTGTTCCAGGCCGCCACGCAGATCCAGGAAATGACCTTGAGCTTCATCCCCAAACTGGGTGCAGTGGTCATCACCCTGATGCTCGCGGGCCCGTGGATGATCCGGATTCTGATGGAATTTACGGTGCGTCTCATCGAAAGCATACCTTCCTATCTCGGTTGAATCTGATGCAACCACTCGGCATTGAATTGGCAGGACAATGGTTGAATTCCTTTCTGTGGCCATTTTTACGAATTGGCGCGTTGCTGCTGGCGGCGCCAATTTTTGGCGCCAGATCTTTTTCGGTGCAATCCCGCATTCTTTTGTCAATCGCGCTCACCTGGTTGATGTTGCCTTTGCTGCCCGCCATACCGGTCGTGAGCCCGCTTGATCCGCCAGGAATGCTGATGGCATTGCAACAGGTCGGCATTGGCGTCGCTATGGGTTTCATCATGCATCTGGTCTTTGGTGCAACGGTACTCATGGGACAAACACTTGGCATGAGTATGGGGCTCGGTTTCGCCCAGGCTGTTGATCCACAAAACGGGACCCAGGTGCCGGTAGTCAGCCAATTTTTCCTGATTGTGGCGACACTGGTTTTCCTCTCAATGAATGGTCACATTGTTTTGATTTCTATCCTGCTTGATAGCTTCCAGACGTATCCGATAACGGCGGTAGGATACGCGGTTGAATCAACCCAGCTTATTGCCATGTGGGCGAGTCGGATGTTTGCCAGTGCGCTGCTTATGGCGTTACCGGTGATGACCGCAGTGCTGCTGGTTAACCTCTCACTCGGCGTGATTACGCGCAGCGCACCGCAACTCAACATTTTTGCTGTAGGTTTCCCTATCGCCATCATGGTAGGTCTGGTCATGTTGATGCTGGCATTGCCAGTGTTCCTTGAGCAACTGGTGTCGCTGTTTGAAGAGGCATTTGAGTTTTTACGGATACTAACTAATCCCGGCACAGGCATTTAATTGTGGCAGATGACAGCGGCCAGGAAAAAACCGAAGAGGCGACACCGAAACGCCGGAGTGATACCCGGGATAAAGGCCAGGTTCCCAGATCACGTGAACTAAACACGGTGATATCGCTGATGCTGTCGGCCGCAGGTTTGATGTTCTATGGGGAGACACTCGTATCGCAACTCGCAGCACAGATGAGCCAGTTTCTGACCATCACACCAGATCAGCTCAAGGATAATTCAAGTGTGCTTATCGCATCGTCGCAGGCGTTGACCGGCGCAATTACCGCGTTGTTGCCGGTTCTGGCGGTTGCGCTGCTCTCGGCTTTTTTCGGACCCGTGGTCATGGGTGGCTGGATTTTCAAGTTGTCATCGCTGGAACCAAAACTTTCTAAACTGGATCCCTTAAAAGGGCTGGGAAAGATATTTTCAAGGCAGGGATTGATGGAGCTGCTAAAGGCCCTCGTAAAATTTTTCCTGGTTGCAAGCATCGCCACGTTGTTCATCTCGTTGTCAATAATGGAAATCCTCGGCATCGGGACGCAGACTCTCGGTGCGTCCGTTGTTCATGCCGGCTCCCTGATTTCCACCGCGTTTCTTGTGATCAGCAGCATATTGATCCTGATTGCCGTCGTTGACGTCCCCTTCCAGCTGGCGCAGTTCAGCCAGAAGATGAAGATGACCAAACAAGAGATCAAGGACGAGATGAAGGAGACGGACGGACGACCTGAGGTGAAGAATCGCATTCGATCGCTGCAACATGAAATTTCCAAACGCCGGATGATGGAAGACCTGAAGGATGCTGACGTGGTGATCACCAACCCGACTCACTTTGCCGTCGCATTGAAGTATTCGGAAGACCGCGGGGTGGCGCCGGTTGTCGTTGCCAAGGGCCGCGATCAGGTGGCCTTCCAGATTATGGCAGTCGCGAGGCACCATGAAATTCTGGTTTTCCAGGCGCCACCTCTGGCCCGCGCTCTCTATGCCACGACGGAATTGCAGCAGGAAATACCCGCAGACCTGTACGTTGCGGTCGCTCAAGTGCTCGCTTACGTCTATCAGTTGAAGGACTACTCAGCCGAGGCAAGGCCGCAACCACCCAGGGATATTTCCGTTCCAGATGACTATCGAGATCTAAATCTATGAGTGCTGAAACATTGACTACCTTAAAAGCCCAACCCGGGGTCGGGACGAATCTGATCTCCATTTTTTCCAATGTGAGACTAGCGGGTCTCGGCACGCCCGTGATGATGGTGCTCATGCTGGCACTGATGATACTCCCGCTACCGCCTTTCATGCTGGATGTGTTGTTCAGTTTTAACATTGCGCTGGCGCTGCTGGTACTGCTTGCTTGTGTATACGCCTTGCGACCATTGGATTTCGCGGTGTTTCCGACTGTTTTACTGGTGGCCACGTTGTTACGTCTGGCACTCAACGTCGCCTCCACGAGAATCGTTTTACTTAATGGCCACGAGGGAGGGGATGCAGCAGGCAAAGTCATTCAAGCATTCGGGGATTTTGTCATCGGCGGCAGCTATGCAGTTGGCCTGGTCGTGTTTCTTATTCTGGTCATCATCAATTTTGTTGTGGTGACGAAAGGTGCGGGTCGAGTCTCGGAAGTCAGTGCCCGGTTCACACTCGATGCGATGCCCGGAAAACAAATGGCAATTGATGCCGACCTTAATGCAGGTGCGATCACACAGGAACAGGCGAAGTTGCGTCGCGAAGAGATTTCGCGGGAGGCTGACTTCTACGGGGCCATGGATGGCGCGAGTAAGTTTGTAAAAGGAGATGCAGTTGCCGGGATATTGATCCTGCTGATAAACATCACCGGTGGATTTACTATCGGTATGTTGTTCCACAATTTGTCCGCCGATCAGGCTGCAGAAAACTATATTCTGTTGACCATTGGTGATGGTCTCGTTGCGCAAATTCCTGCCATGGTGCTTTCTGCTGCGACCGCAATCATGGTGACCCGTGTTTCGGATTCGCAAGATATGGGGCAACAAGTTGTTTCACAGCTGTTGAGTTCACCTCAGTCGCTTATCGTGACAGCCTGCATTCTCGGCGTCATGGGTATTATTCCGGGTATGCCAAGCCTGGTGTTCTTGTCCCTCGCCGGTGTGTTGCTGGGCGTTGCCTATATCTCCTCGCAGAAAACGGAGAAACGTAACGCCCATGACGCAGAACAGGTCCGTGAGGAGAAACAGACGGAGAACGTAGACATTAGCTGGGAGGATGTAACACCCGTCGACATCGTCGGATTACAGGTGGGGTATAGACTGATCTCTCTGGTGGACCAGAATCAGGGAGGTGAGTTGCTGGTTCGTATAAAAGGCGTCAGGAAAAAGTTATCCCAGGAGCAGGGATTTCTCATCCAGCCGGTCCATATCAGAGACAACCTTGATCTCGACCCCAACAACTACCGGATCACGCTGCTCGATGTGCCGGTCGGTGAGGGCAAGATCTATCCCGGTAAGGAAATGGCGATTAATCCGGGGCAGGTGCTCGGTAGCCTCGATGGTATAACCGGCACGGATCCTGCCTTCGGTCTGGAAGCTACCTGGATTGACCCAGGGCAAAAAGAAGATGCCCAATCCAAGGGATATACCGTGGTCGACGCGGCGACGGTAGTGGCGACCCATCTCAATCACCTGCTTAAGATCCATGCCCATGAGTTGCTGGGCCACGATGAAGTACAGCACTTGCTGGATATGCTGGCGAAGTCTTCCCCACGGCTGGTTGAAGACCTTGTGCCGAAAACCATTCCGCTCGGCACGGTCGTTAAAGTCATGCAGAACCTGCTTGAAGAGGGTATAGCAGTTCGGGATATTCGTAGCATTGCCGAGGCATTGGCGGAGCATGCGTCAAAGAGTCAGGATACTGACGTTCTGACGGCTCAGGTGAGGGTTTCACTAGGTCGCGTCATTTACCAGCACATCAATGGAATGGCCGAGGAGTTGTCTGCCATGACCCTGGATCCAAAGTTGGAACAGATATTGCTTTCTACTCAGCAGGGACAGGGCGCAGAAATGATGGAGCCCGGTCTGGCTGAGAACATGATGCAACAGATCAGTGAAGGGGTTCAGAAGATGGACAACGAAGGTTTGCCGCCCGTACTGCTGGTGGGTTCAGCAGTCCGTTATTGGATGGCCAGGTTGATCCGCTCGAACTATCCCCAGCTAAATGTTCTCGCATACGAGGAACTGCCTGGTAACAAGAAGATCAAGGTAATTGCAGCCATAGGTCAATAAGAACGGGGCTGCTGGGAAGAATATGAAAGGAGAGAAGAATGGAACTCAGAAGATTTTACGCTGAAGATATGAGTCACGGCATGCGCACTGTGAAGAAAGAGATGGGATCTGGCGCGGTCATCGTTGAGACCAACCGGATCAATGATCAGGTTGAAATTCTTGCAGCACTTGATTTTGACGAATCTCTTTATGATGAACTGATTGGTAATCTGCACCGCGGCAAAGAATTGCCGGAAACCGGTCACGAGGTCGCCGCTGATATCAATCAGGACAACTCGTTCAGGCTGGAAATGCTGGAATTGCGCACCGCGCTAAAAACGGAATTAGCTGAGCTCAGCAAGTTCCGGGATCAGCGCGAAGCAGAGCGTAAGGATGATCCGCAACCGCTTAGGTCTGGTCGGTTGGATACCAGACTCAGGGATCTCGGCTTGTCGCAGGACGTTAGCAGGGCCGTTTCAGATCAGTTCGATCCGGGTGATAACCCGAAGTGGGACCAGGTTTTTAAATCCATCAGTAAGCTGATTACTGTTGGTAACGACGAGATCCTCACACATGGCGGCATAGTTGCACTCGTCGGGTCAACGGGTGTGGGAAAGACGACCACCGTTGCAAAACTCGCTGCCCAGTACACTTACCGTCACGGTCAAAACAAAGTGGCTCTCATAACCACTGACGGCTTTCGAATTGGTGGCCAGGAACAACTGGCCACATTTGGTCGAGCACTTGGTGTACCGGTTTCCACCGCGAGTTCCACCAGGGAATTGTCACTGAGAATTCGTGAGTATTCAAAATACGATCTGGTGCTGATCGATACGGCTGGTATCAGCCAGCGCGACATTGGATTAGCCCACCATCTTCAGTCGCTTCGATCCGGCCACGCCAACATTCAGCCGTATCTGGTGATATCCGGAACGAGTGAGCTGACCCTTACCCAGGAGGTCATCGAGGCTTTCTACAAGATTCCGCTAAAAGGGGCAATCGTTACAAAGATCGACGAGGCGGCGAGCCTTGGACCCGTACTGTCCGGAGTGATCCGGCACAAACTGCCTGTCATGTATCTGTGCGATGGGCAGGATATCCCCAAAGACCTGAATGTCGCGACCAGATCTACGCTGTTGAACACGGCGAAGGAAATTCTGGAGGAGACCAGGAAACGAGAGCGGTTGACAGCGCAAGCCAGACTGGAACAGTCCGCCTGATTCCTTTCAGGACGGTAACGAGAGACGTGATATGGCGGGAGTAGTTTATGAGTAGTGTGCAAGCCGAAGACGTGGGGGCGAGCCATCCGGTACGGGTGGTTGCCGTTGCCAGTGGCAAAGGAGGTGTTGGAAAAACCAATGTGTCCGTTAATCTGGCCTGTGAGCTTTCCCTGCGTGGTCGGTCCGTGATGTTGATGGATGCAGACCTTGGTCTTGCCAATGTCGATGTAATGCTGGGCTGTAAAACCAATGGCAATCTTGAAAATGTCGTCTCCGGTGAACGATCGCTAGATGAGATTATCTGTCGCGGTCCTTTGGATATAAAAATCATCCCAGGAGCCTCCGGTGTTGCCGACATGGTCAATCTGTCAGAAGCGCAGCGGTCAGCCATCATCACCGCCTTCAGTGAAGTCAGCGAGCCAGTGGATGTGCTGCTAATTGATCTCGCCGCGGGTATTGCCGGTGATGTGACAACCTTTGCAAGAGCGGCACAGGAATTGATTGTCGTTGTTTGCGATGAACCTGCGTCGCTGACTGATGCCTACGCGCTGATTAAGGTGCTAGCGACAAAGCACGGCGTAAAGCACTTTAGAATCGTTGCCAATATGATGCCGAATGATGCTGCTGGATTTGCGGTCTACCAGAAAATTGTTGATACCGCGACCAAGTTTCTCAATGTAGGGATTTCCTACCTTGGTTCGATTCCCGTCGATGAACACCTGAAAACTGCGGTGCGATCGCAGCAGGCGGTGGTTGAGGCTTTCCCTATGAGCGCAAGTTCACGAGCGTTAAAGAAAATAGCAGAGAAGGTCGATACATTGCCAATGCCGATGACCGCGAGTGGGCAGCTGGAATTTTTTGTCGAGCGGATACTGGAATTGAGTGCGGAAAGCGGGGCGTTAAAGGAATGACGGCTTCGATGGCGTACGCCACTGAAAACAAACATATTATCGAGGAGCGGATTACCTCGAACATGACGCTGGTGAAGCGCATCACCTACCATTTGATGGGCAAACTACCAGCCGGAATAGAGAGTGATGATCTGATGCAGGCAGGCATGATTGGTCTGATGGCGGCAGCCAAAGATTATCTGCCAGACAGAGGGGCGAGTTTTACAACTTATGCCGGTATCAGGATCAGGGGTGCGATCCTGGACGAGATTCGACAGATCAACTGGTCACCACGGTCTGTCCAGAAGAAAGCACAGGTGTTGTCGCGGGCTGTCCAGGAAGTGGAAGCGCGCAGTGGTGGACATGCGACTGATCGCCAGCTCTCGGAACAGCTGGGGATCAGTCTTGAGGAATATCACAATATGGCAAGGGACGTCGCCGCGAGCCAACTGTTGTACATCGACGATGACGAACCAGACCATATGATTGAATCGGAAGACCCGATTACGGTGCTGGAGGGGGATGGCCTCAAAGCTGCCGTTATGGCGGCAATTGATCATTTGCCTGAAAGAGAAAAGCTGGTGATGGCACTGTATTACCAGGAAGAATTGAACCTAAAGGAAATTGGCGAGGTGCTGGGAGTAAGTGAATCCCGCGTTTGTCAGATTCACGGTCAGGCGCTGACAAGGTTGCGTGCGCGCCTGGACGTCTGGGCCGATGATGAACTGGAGTAAAGGGCCATGGATTTCTTAACACTTGCGGGTGCGACGATGGCGGTCGGTGCGATCATCGGTGGAAATCTGCTCGAAGGTGGACACACGGATTCTTTGATGCAGGCGACTGCATTTCTGATCGTGATGGGTGGCACGCTGGGTGCTGTGATGGTGCAAACCCCGTTAAAAACATTTGTTCACGCAATGAAACGTTCAGTTTGGGTTGTCCTGCCACCCAAGGTAGCGGCGAATGAAATGGTAGACAAAATTCTGGAATGGAGTCAGATCGCTCGTCGGGAAGGCCTGCTCGGCCTCCAGGATATCTCTGACGAAGAGAAGGACGAATTTTCCAAAAAGGGTTTACAAATGCTGGTTGACGGCAACGAACCCGAAGTTATCCGCACCGTGATGGAAACAGATCTTTCCGTCAGCGAAGCCAAGGATGTGGGTGCGGCCAAGGTCTTCGAAGGATTTGGCGGTTATTCACCGACGATCGGAATCATTGGTGCGGTTATGGGTTTGATTCACGTGATGAATAATCTGGCGGATCCGAGTGCATTAGGCCCTGGTATCGCCGTTGCGTTTGTCGCTACGATCTATGGAGTCGGCCTGGCCAATATTTTCTTTTTGCCAATGGCCAGCAAGTTGAAGTCCATCGTTAGTGAGCAGGTTCAGTTTCGCGAAATGATTATTGACGGTCTTGTTTCGGTTGCAGAAGGTGAGAATCCTCGCAGTATCGAAAGCAAACTGCAGAGTTATCGCACTGGAACCGAAAAGGCGAAAACCGCAGAAGCCTAAGCTGATCGAACCCTGCCACCGAATGCTAATTGAAAATAAAGGGTAGTTTCATGGCGCGTAAAAAAAAGCCGGAAGAACATGAAAATCATGAAAGATGGCTGATCTCCTACGCGGACTTCATCACACTGCTGTTCGCCTTTTTCGTAGTGATGTACTCGGTTTCATCTGTCAATGAAGGCAAGTATCGCGTGGTATCGCGATCACTAATCGCGGCTTTTGGAACGCCCGTTAAATCGTTAGCACCCATTCAGATTGGCGAGTTGGTTCGATCCAAAAAGAAATCAATCGAGCAGGAAACGTTCCGTCCCCCCAGTGCGATGTTGCCCACCGGCTTTGAGTTGCCGCCTCAGGAAGCGAGCGACGGCAATGCGGGCTCCACTGGAGATGCGATGCTCAATGAAGCTGCGCAAAAAATTGGTAAGGCCATGCAAGCACTGATTGACGCTGAACTGGTTGAACTACGCCAGGAGGAGGGCCGGCTCGAGGTTGAAATCAGATCCAGCGTGCTGTTCGAGAGCGGTAGCGGTGAAGTTGCAAGTGATGCGATGCCGGTGATTGAAAGTATTGCTAAAATTCTCCAGAAGTTACCGAATATTATTCATGTTGAAGGATTCACAGACAGCGTCCCGATAAATACCGCACTTTATCCCTCCAATTGGGAGTTGTCTGCGGCTCGGTCCGCCCGGGTGGTACGTCATCTGGTGGAGAGTGGACTTGATCCGAGACATCTGGTCTCCATTGGATACAGTGAATATCAGCCGATTGCGAGCAACGATACCCCAGAAGGTCGGTCAAAGAATCGACGTGTTGTACTGGTCGTGACCGCCGGGGAGCCTCGCTCCGCTGCAAGGCTGGCATCGGTATCTCGTCTGGCGACTCATCCGGTTGGCGTGGACGAAGTGTTGGCGGCGGTATCCCTTGATACTGAACCTCCGACACATGAAGCCGAATCAAACTCGGAGGAGGTGAAGTTCAGGCTGGAGTTACAGCCGGATCCTGAAGTGAGTGGGATCGATATCCAGGGAAGCTCAGATTAGTTAAGTGCTTTTCTGAGTGCAATGCTGTCATACCGAGAACTGCTGCGGCATTCCAATCATAATCAGGGATCGCCAGGCGCTGGTTCAATAAATCCTGGTTCAGGACAGGGCTGGAGTACGTTAAGGGTTTCGCGCGAGAGCGGACGTTCCGCGCGGTGGCGAAGTCCGTTGTTTTAGTTCAGGAGTCTGTTTTTTCTAGAAGTCTGGGACGGGGAACTCAAAGACTTTCCAGCGCGTCCTGATAAGTCATGGTTTTACGTAGTGGCTCAATAACCGTCGATATGAGATTTTCCAGGCTGGCGAAGTCCGAATCGGTGAACCGTGAATTTCTTGAAATCCTGAGCTCACCGACATAGTCCTGATTCGCGAACAAGCGATAGTTTACGCAATGTTTGGCTGGTATCCCAATCGTGCAGCAGCGGTTCGCGTGGTTATTCTCGAATTCCACACCGTCAAAGGACAGTATCACCTGGGCTTCGAAGAAAAAGCTTTCGAACAACTGCTTGACGTTCTTGTTCACCTGAAACGATGGCTTTGAAGCATGGGATTGATGATTCCCGGCGTTTTCCATCACGGGCCCTTGTACGATTCTTGTTTGCATGCGTGAAGACATACTGATTCTCATTACATTGTTGGTAAATGTACATACCAGGTAGCGTCAGCAGAAAGTCGATACCAAACGCTGCGTTGATAGTACGCACCTAATCACAATAAGTTTTATGCGAATTCCGTGCCAAGAGGGAATTTTGTCGATCCTGGCGGATAAAGGGTCGAAAAAGGCTGTAAATGGGCAATATGCTGCCGCCACTGCCCGGATTATGCCGCCTGTAGCGCACCATTCGTCAACAAGTTGACGTGAAAATCGCGCTGATTATCCCGGGTTCTAGATTTTCTTAAGGTTTTTTTAACACCGACCGATACAGGATTGCGGGCAGAAATAACTACGTCAGGAAGACCGAACCTATTGATACCGCAAAATCGTGTTTGTGACCGAGCCAGTTGCAAACAGGAACGTCAACATAGCAAAGAAAGGAAATTTATCATGGCACAAACTATTAACACGAACATAGCGTCGTTGACTGCTCAGCGCACGTTAAATATGTCCCAATCAAGCTTGACCACGTCGTTACAAAGACTGTCATCCGGCCTGCGTATTAACAGTGCCAAGGACGATGCAGCGGGTCTGGCAATTTCGGAACGATTTACCGCACAGATCCGCGGCCTGATTCAGGCGGCGAGAAATGCTAATGACGGGATCTCACTGGCGCAAACAGCCGAGGGTTCGCTAAAGGAAGTTTCTAACAACCTGCAGCGCATTCGCGAGTTGTCGGTCCAGTCGGCTAACGCCACCAACAGCAGTTCTGACCGCGTAGCTCTGCAGACTGAGGTTGGCGAACTGATTGCTGAAATCGATCGCGTAGCAATTCAGACAACCTTCAATGGCACCAAGTTGCTTGATGGCACGTTTGCCAATCAGTCTTTCCAGGTCGGTGCTAATGCTGGTGAAACCATCAATATGTCGATGATCGCGAGTGCAAGAACGACCGATCTCGGCGCGGCGCTCTCTGCAACAGTTACCGGGACGGCATTGACTGCCGATCTGTCAGCCGGTGATCTGCTGGTAAATGGTGTCGATGTGGGTGCTGTTACCGGCGATGCCAAGCTGCTCGCCTCGAAAATCAACTCATTATCCGGTACCAATGTCACTGCAACGGCGAATTCCCTGACAGTGAATGGAACCTCGATGGTGGGTGCTGCATTAACCGGGACGGTTACAGTCAATGGCGTACAGACTGCGAGTGTCACCACAACGGGTACAACCGGGACTGACCGCGGACTGATAGTCACCGCCATAAACGCAATTAGCGCGGCGACAGGCGTGACCGCTGTTGATACCGGTGCGGATGGTACAGGTGTACAACTCGTCGCTGTTGATGGCCGAAACGTTACACATTCATTCGCCACTCTGACCGCGGCTGCAACAGGACTCGGCGCTGCGGCGACGAACCGTTCTACTGTCACCTTGACGAGTGCATCAAGCTCAGGTATCTCGCTCAGTGGTGCAGCGGAAGCCAATGCTGGTTTCACTGACAACCAGACGGTTGCCGCTACCATTACTGGAACTGCGGTGTCGAACATTGATGTGAGCAGTGTCCAGGGCGCGAATGATGCCTTGAGTTCCATCGATGCGGCACTTGAGACAATCAACAGCTCTCGGGCAACGCTCGGTGCTGTGCAGAATCGGTTTGAATCTGTTGTTTCCAGTTTGCAGGAGCGATCTGAGAATCTTAGCGCTGCCCGATCACGAATCAAGGATGCGGACTTCGCAATGGAGACGGCAAATCTGACCCGTGGTCAGATACTGCAACAGGCCGGGGTTGCGATGCTGGCCCAGGCGAATCAACTCCCGCAGAATGTGCTTACGCTGTTGCGTTAGCAATAAATGGCAGGAACGAGGGAGTGCCCTTCGTTGCCATCGAGACGGAGTGGTTGTTTATCAGCCACTTCGTTTTTCGTTTTTCTAAAGGCCGAATAAAGTGTCTATAAAGCGACCGATTCGTAACAAGCTTGTCGGATTCTTGATCGTTCCCGTCCTGACCGTTCTATTTTTCGCGGGTTTGAGTATTCATGGTCGCTATATCGAACTTGTCAAAACCAGGCAATCGCTCAACTTCATCGAGATCGGTGTGAGCCTGGCGGATGTGGTTCTGGCACTGCAAGGTGAACGTAGTTTTAGTACGAACTACGTTCGAATGAAACGCTGGCATAACGAGGAACACGAAGATTTAATTCGGCAAAGACTCGTAACCAATGCCGAACTTGCGACGTTCAGTCGCCAACTCGCAGAGACGCAGGCGCAGAATGTTAATTGGTCGGAGTTCGAAACGCTGATTCTGGGACTCGAACATCTGGGTGATGCACGAGACGCAGTGACGCTCAGATTTGCAGATGGGTCACCATACTATGATGCTTTGATTGAGGCTGCACTTGCGATCTCTGGTAGTTTGAGTTCACCGGATCTCGAAATTGTAACCGGGATTGACGCTTACAATACGCTGTTGCTGGTTACGGAGCGTGCCTGGCAGGAACACGACTTGATCGGAAATGTGATCTTTGAACGCCGCATAGAAAGTGATGAGCTGGTTCGCATCAGCAGACACGTTGGCGATCAGGACAGCGAACTACGTCGTTTATCGAAATCGCTCCAGCGGCGGAACTGGGTCCCGCAAAAGTCTCCGTTGCTGGAAGCATCGACCGCGCAGGTTGCATTCCGCGAACAGGTGATTCAACAGGCGATCGAATCGGCCAGCTTGGGTGATCTGGTCGATGAAATCCGGCATTACATCGCGTCCGCCCCGGAGGCTTCCAGTGTTGAGCTGACCCAGCAATACATCATTGGGCTTTCACGCAAGCTGGCGCGGTTTGCGGAGATTGCCAGCCTGACCAGTGACGATTTGCAGGTGGTTCGGGAACTTCAACAAATTCCCATGGTACAGCTTGAACTTGCACGAAATGTCCAGCTAGGCACTACAGACGCCGCGGTGGCGCAATTGATTGTAAGTAACCTCGGGCTGCTTGTGCACGACATGCTGGACATGCTGGAACACCCGGCTGGATCGATCAGCTATTCACAATGGCGCGACGCTACCCTGCCACGAGTTGCCGAACTCGCGATGGCGCGGCAGGAAATTGGACAACGCCTGGGCTACCAGTCAAAAAGATTGATGGCGGATGCAGCCAGTGCATTGCTTTTCTACGCACTGCTATCGCTATTGTGCCTTTCCCTCTCGGCCTTCATTGGTTATTTGCTGATTCGTCGGCTGGTAACCGCTCTGGATATCATTACCAACAGACTGAAATCCATGCGGGACGAGGAGGACTCTGATGCACTTTTTGAAATCGATGGAGATGATGAAATCAGCGCCATAGCTTCTGCCTACGATCAGCTACTGCTGGTACGCTCAGAGCTTGAATCGAATCGTCGCGCCATGCAGGAAGAAATGTTGACCAGAAAATTGTCGGAGAATCAACGGCTCGAACGTCAGGTGGACGAAAGAACCCGGGAACTTCGTCTGGCAACAAAGCAGGCTGAACGTGCCAATGAGGCAAAAAGCAGATTCCTTGGCAACATCTCGCATCATCTGCGCACACCTTTGAACGTGATGCTGGGTAATACCCAAATCCTGCTGAGAGACACGCGTCTGGCGGCGGAGAATCTCCGTCGGGTTGAGAATGTTAATCAACACGGCCAAACCCTGATGGCGTTACTGAACGACATCCTGCAATTCGCCAGCCTTGGTTACGGGGATATTGAGATTGAAGCTGCGCCGATGAGTCTCGATGTGCTGCTGACGAGCGTCTTTGATGAATTTGTCGAAGCTGCGAGCCGCAAGGAACTCGACTTTCGAGTGCATCGGGCGGGATCCGTCCCTTCACAGTTGATCTGCGATGCCGATAAACTGCGCAAGGCCATCGCCTGCCTGGTGGACAACGCCATCAAGTTTTCGCTGCACGGTTCAGTGCAGATTTGCGTTTCACGTCATGAAACCGACCAGGAAGTTGAGCACTCTGACGATAGCGGATTTACCCTGTGCATTGAAATCTCCGATACCGGACCCGGAATTTCGGAAAACGTGAGTGCGGTTTTTGACCAGGAAATCGACGGTTGCGAGCAACTCCGGGGCGGCGTTGGTGTTGGACTTGCGCTGGCACAAGGTCTGGTTTCCGCCATGAGTGGTCAGTGGCGACTGAAAACCGGAGCTACCGGCACGACCGTCGGGTTCACGCTGGCAATCCCGAATTCAGGACAGTTGGATGGACATCCGGCATTTGATCTCGCGGTGGGTACCGCATCCGGAGTCGACGTCGGTAACGAAGCAACCATAGAACAATGGCAGAAAATCACGCAATCCACCTGGCACAGCCTCGTGCAAGCTCTTGATCGGGCAGATATCCTGACGATCGCGGCGCTGTGCGATGAAATCAGGGAGACGGATGCAGGTCTGGGTCAGCAGCTGCATGCGTATGCAGAGCGTTATGATTACGAAAAATTACGAGAGGACATACATTCAAACGTCGGCGGGCTGGCGGCATGAATCCATGCATTAAAGTTGTTCCGCCCGGATGTCGATAAACTTGTCAGGTACAAAAGTTCCCCTTCGGCGACTCTCCTTGTGCCTGGGGGCCGTGCTCTGAGTGGCGCTTCAGGCACATTTTTTTTGAGATGAATATGATCACCGACTCGCGTCATTCAATTCTATGGACACAATCGCCTGATGGCCTGTTTGCCGTCGATGAGCATGGAATTATCTGTGACGTCAATCCAGTCGGCGCGAGCATGTTTAAATATGCACCGGAGGAACTCGTCGGCCAGCCGGTGGAAGTACTCATCCCAAACAGGTTCGAAAAACATCCGGAACTACGACAGGCATACATCAGCCAGCCATCGAAGCGATTGATGAAGGGCCGGGTCATGTTTGCGCTCTGTAAAGATGGCGGCGAACTTGAGGTTGATATAGAGCTCATTCATTCCGCAGAAGTCTCGACCCTGTCCGCAGCGGCGAACACTCTGGTCAGAATTCGTGACGCAACAGAGCGAAGGCAATACCTCAAGGATCAGTCAAAGATCGAACATGAGGCAGCAGGTCGGGCCAGGTCTCGATTCCTGGCTAACATCTCCCATGAGTTTCGGACCCCCCTGAACGCAATCCTTGGATTACACCAGCTCATTCTGCAAAAACGTGATCTGGAACCCAGTATTTCGCGAAACATTGATCTGGCTATGCAAAGCGGGATGCAATTGCTGGATCTGCTGAACAACATCCTTGAGATTGCAAGAATAGAATCAGAGGAACTGGTCCTGGAGGAACGCAGATTTGTCCTGGAAACCCTGCGTCAGTCCATAGAAAATATGTACCACAGCGAGGCCGACCGTAAGGGCATCGAATACAGTGTTCGGATGACCGGTGGCCTGCCGGATATGGTGGTTGGTGATGAGCAGAAAATACGCCAGATCCTGATTCATTTAATTGGCAACGCATTCAAGTTTACGAACAAGGGCGAAATCAGGGTCACTTTCTCCAAAGACAAGGCAGATGAATTGCTGATTGAGGTTGCTGATACTGGTGCTGGAATTGCAGTTGACCGGCTGGTTACGTTGTTCGAACCCTTCCAGCAGGTGGCCAGGGAAAATTCTGCGGGCGAAGGATCGGGGCTGGGACTGGCGATTTGCAAAAACTACATTAGCGCCATGAACGGTACGATAGATGTCGATAGTGTTCAGGACAAAGGCGCCTGCTTTCGACTGTCGTTGCCAATACTAAAACAATCAAGGTTACTGGAGGCCCCATTGCCACCGGTTGATCCCGCAGTACTGGATGACAGTAAAGTCCGGGTGCTGGTGGTTGATGACAGCGATTCTAATCGGGTCGTACTGGGTCAGCTTTTAACGGGTGCCGGATACGACTTTTATGAAGCCTGTGATGGTGTCGAAGCGGTTGAGATGGCTGCCCAGTGTCTCCCGCAGGTTATTTTAATGGACCTGCAGATGCCGCGAATGGATGGGTATGAGGCAACGCGTCGAATCAAGGCGATGATGGAGACCGTGATTGTCGCTGTTTCAGCCAATGTATTCGATGCGGACATTAAGAAAGCAGAGGAGGCCGGGGTTTCCGGATTTATCAAGAAACCTTTCAGGCTTGGCATGATTCTCGATGAGATCGAGAAGCAGATGAGCACTGACACCGTCGTGGCGAAAGCTGAAAGTGAACCCAGCATTTCCCTCGAATCCCTGACCGCAGTTGAGATCGCGGAGTTGCATCAGGCTTTGCTCAGAGCCGATCCCTACGATTTCAAGAATCTTGTCTATGGCTACGATCGGCTTGATGAGCAAACGACTAGCCAGTTGGTGAACATGCTGGAGAGCTTTCAGTACGACAAACTGCTTGATGTACTAAAACTCGATTAATCCCACCTACCTGGTTACAGACCTTGACACATTGTTACTTTATACCTGTATTGGCGAGATACAGATCGATTAGCCTGAAGACTGAAATCGTAATGCTCAAAACGGGAAGCCTCGGCCGAATGCCCTGTTCATGCCCCGGCAATACGCCCGGGCATCGCCTTAGAGGTTCCGCCTGGCTGGCCTCATTGAAAGGAAGTAACGTGGAAATATGCGACAACTAGCGGTGGTCGACAACCAGACACGGTTTAACGTCGATGACCTGGAGGCATTGCCCGCCGGTATCTTTCGGGTCGATCCCGAGGGATACCTGCGGTCTGGCAACAAGACCTGGTGGGCTATCTGTGGTGCAAGTGAGGATTCCGCGCTGGGCGCGCTCTGGTATTCTGGTACCCATCCGCTTGATACCTATGCGGTGGAACAATGCTTTGAGGCAAGTGTAGGGAGCCTGCAGGATATCGCGCTGGAAACGCGATTCGTTTCTCCCGCAGGCAAGGTTGTTTTTGCGAAGATTCATCTGGTTCCGGAACTGGATAAGCTTGAACGGCTTTCGGGTTTTATTGGTGCTGCTTTTGATATTTCTACGCTGGTGCAGTCACAGGATCAGCTGTTGGATATTCTGAACAGTCTTTCAGATGTTGTATTGCTGGTCGGCGAGACGGGCCGAATTTTGCGTGTTAATCCGGCCGTTTCCAGCATGTTGGCGTACCAACCGCATGAATTGCTTGGTGAACACTGCGGCCTGCTGGTCGTACCTGATCAGCGCGCGAGGCTGAATTCGGTCCTGCTTGGGTTACTCAAGGGATCCGTTAAGCCTGCAGACGTGGGCATCCTGAATTTCTCCGGACAGATCAAATCCGGATTGACGATCGATCTTGAGATGCGAATTGATAAAAGTGGCCTGTATCGTGAAGCGCCGGGATTTATTGTTGTGCTACGGGATGTCAGTGAGCGCAAGCGTCGGGAAATGTACCTGAATGAGGCAGAAAAAATGAGCGCGCTGGTGCAGGTGACGCGCGGTGTCTCCCATGAGTTTACGAATCTGCTGAGCACGATGATGGGAAACCTCGAACTGCTGGCCCGGGGACTCCCCAGGGCAGATGTGGAAAACTTTGTCGAACCGTCACTACAAGCAGGTGAACGTGGCCGTGAGCTGGTACAACATTTGCTCTCTTTTAATCGACAGCGACCGCTCAACGAAGCGGTTATTGTTGCCGCGGATTTCATTCAAAATCAAATCGAAAGCCAGATGTTTTCTGCCACCGCTGTGGAATTGGAGATTGAGCCCGCCGCTGACAATGCCCGGATCAGAGTCGATCCTGCCTATCTTGCCGAGGCTCTGCAGCACCTTGTTGAGAACGCCGCCGAGGCGCGTGCCAATGGAGGCATTGACACTGTCCTTGTGCATCTCGAACTCTCCTGGGTGGAACTCAAAGCAGGCATGAAACTTCCGGGTTACAGCACCGGTGAAATCAGGGAATCAGAAGTTGGATCCTACCTGCGTATCTCGGTTAGTGACAATGGACCGGGAATGGACTCGCTGGTGCTGGAACGTTGTTTCGATCCGTTTTTCAGCACCAGAGAAGGACAAATGGGGCTTGGATTGAGTTCCCTCGTGGGTTTTATTCAACAGTGTGACGGCTTTGTTTCAATTGACTCACCGGGACCGGGAGCAGAGGCACCCTGGTCTACTTCTGTGCATTTGTATCTACCGGGTCTGACAGACGCCGAAGTGTCCTGAACTTGTTATGACTGTCATAACTGATTTCGAACCTTCCATGGACACCGTCATGATCGACGAATTGTCGGAGTAAGTTAGCCGGGAAGCGTAGCACCTTGCCGTTCTCGGTCCGGGTTATGACCTCTGAAACGGAACCCTTGTACAGATTCACGTAGTCTCCGGCGTCAATCCTCAGGTGGAATACCAGCTTTAAGTCGTCGGTCAATCCACACTCCCAGAAATGCGGCATTTCACTTGCGAGTGCTTAAGTTTCCACGATTGCGTGTCGACAACAAGAGGGATATCCGTATTTGGCGGGTGTTTTTGTCTTCCGGGAATGGTGCACGGGGTGGGATTAGTGAGGTGGTTTTCCAAGAAAGTAGTTCAATCGAGGCAGGTGGGACTCGCTCTGGAGGAGGGCGGTCTCACCTCGGTTTGCATCGACTGGGCGGACGAGGCTCCGCGGATTGAGGATCTCAGGTTTTTTAAGGGATCGGGAAAAGCACTCAGCGATGAATTGAAGACCTGGGTTGAAGATCTGATGTTGACGGGAGCTGGTTGCTTCGCGGTCACTGACCCTTTGAAGACAACGGTACTGCAGGTGGAGCGCCCCGAGGTCGAAGAAGGTGAACTGGAAGATGCGGTTCGCTGGCTGGTAAAGGATTCAATCGATTTTCCGATTGACGATGCGGTGATCGACACCTTTGAGTATCCGCAGGATGCTATGCGCGGTCGACGGAAACTGGTTAACGTCGTCGCGGTAAGAAAAAGTGAAATTTCGTTTCTGGTAGATCTCATTAGCGGTTCAGGTCTCGAGTTGCAGGCAATTGATGTATCGGAACTCGCCCTGCGTAACATCACTGGTCAGTACGCTGAGGAAGGCAGACCAATCGCCCTGTTGGTGCTCGATGAGAGCACCGGGTTCATTGCCCTATTCAAAGATGACCTGTTGTACTTCTCCAGGCAGCTAGCCATCAATACTTCAGTTTTTACGAATTCCGACGATACAGAATCAGAGCAGCGCGGATATGAGCAGCTATGTCTTGAACTGCAGCGGTCGCTTGACTACTTCGAAAGTCAGCTAAATCAGGCGGCCCCAAAGAGGCTGCTGATTTACTCAACCGGCGCGACCTTAAAACTTCAGGAAGTGATCAGTGAACGGCTCAATATTGATGCCGCGGTGCTGGACCTTGGGAGACTGGGCATTGAAGTGGGAAATCGAGCCTTAAGTGAGCAAAGCAGAATGTCGTCGGTCCAGGCTGTTGGCGCAGCGCTCAGGCAGAGGTTGGCGTGACGCAGCAGGTTAATCTTTACAAGGCCGAGTTCAGACCGGCGAGGATCGCGCTCTCTGTTAATCAGGTGCTCGGATGTTGGTTTGGGGTACTCGTGGGCTGTGTACTGTTCTCCTGGGTTCTGTCGAACGAATTGGATCAGAGGAGGCAGTCGATGTCTGAAACAGCGCGCAGTCAAACCGAACTCCAGGTGGAGATCGACAGACTGGAACAGACCCTCGACACCCGGTCCAGAGATACACGACTGGTCCGTAAAAACCAGGATTTAAATACATTATTGGAGCAGGGTGCAACGTTACTTGACACGATCAGCAACCAGCAGGGCCAGTTGAGTCGCCACAAAGGTATGGCAGATATTCTGAAAGGATTGGCGTCAAGTAGTGCAAAAGGTATTTACCTCAGCGAAATCAACATCGGATCAGACTCGGAACTGGTCATCCGCGGATACGCCATCAGCGCAGAGAAGGTTCCGGAATATTTAAAACGATTAGGCAGGGAAGCGGTATTCAGTGGCATGCACTTTGATGACTTATCTGTTGGTAAAACGAAGGATTCGGATCACCTGATGTTCCGGATCTCATCAACAGCCAACGACATCGCGGAGGTTGATGAAGGATGAATTGGGTGAGCTTGCAATTGCTCAAAGAAAAAGCCAATGGACTGTCCCTCCGGGAACGGGCCATTGCTGCGTCTACTTTGATGATTGGCACAGTTGTCGTGGTCTTTGAATTGATCTGGTCACCCTGGTTGGCGGAGATTGATGATCTCTCCAGCAAGATCGATCGGGCAAAGAGTCAGCAGGAAACGCAGATCACGTTGATCACCGCATTGGAAGAACGCCTGTCAGAGGATCCTGACGAGTTGATACGAGCGCAAAATGAGGTGTTGTCGAGGCAATTGCAGGAGCAGGAGCGTGTGCTGGTGAAGCTGTTAGGTCGCCTGGTCAAGCCGGCTGAAATCGTGGGTCTGCTTGAACAGGTCCTTGAGGAAAACGCCGATCTTAAGGTTACAGGTGTGCAGAGTCTGCCGGTGATGCGTATATACGAATCGGAAGCAGCTAATGATGAGGGGAATGCCTCTCCGCCTGTTTATGCGAGCCTCTACAGTCACAAAGTGCGCATCAATATCGAAGCTGAATATTTTAGTACGCTCGCTTACCTCAAGCGATTGGAAAATCTGGAGAGTGGACTGCTCTTTAAACTGCTGGACTATCGGGTTGATCGATATCCGCGTGCGAATGTAACTCTGCTGGTTGAAACCATTGGATTAAAAAAGGAGTGGTTAGGTGTTTAGGAAAATGGTTTTTCTTAGCTTGATATTGCTTGTCGCCGCTAAAGCCAACGCCGAAGGATTGCGTGACCCGACGCGGCCGTCAATCCTTGAGGATCAGGGGCTTGATACTAATGACACCAAACAGGTGAATCTTACTATCGAATATATTCTGATCTCTCCTACTCGCCGCATTGTTGTGATCAATGGGCGAACCTTCGCCGAGGGTGACTTTTTGGGCAGGATGCAGATTGGGGTGATCGCCGAACACAGCGTTGGCTTGATCAGTGACGGTGAAACCTACTATCTGAAGCCGGGTGAGAAAACTAAAGCCGCCAGGCGATCGAGTTGATCATGCGTAAACTGAATGGACATATCTCAATTGCGGGTACCCTTTTACTGCTTGCTTCGTGTGCGACCGAACACCAGCCGACTGCTATCGAGACTGAATTGGCGCGTAGTCTTGCTGAAATTACAACTAACGAAGTACGGGTCCCGGACGCTGTCACCCAGGACCTTATGCCGCCGGTATCAACCGTGTTCGAAGACTATAATCCAGATGATGAGCGGTTCGATATCTCTGTACAGGATCTGGAGGCAAGAGAATTTTACCAGGCGCTGGTAAAGGACACGCCTTTTAATATGGTGGTTCATCCTGGCATCACCGGCACGGTCACGCTGGATCTCAAGAGTGTCAACATGACCGAGGTCATGGAACTCGTTCGCGAACACTACGGATATGAGTATAAAAAATCCGGTAGTCTTTACCAGGTAGTACCAGGTGGTCTGCAGACTCAGATTTTCAAAATAAATTATCTCAATATCACCCGTCGCGGTGGTTCAGAAATCCAGGTGAGTGCGGGTCAGGTAACTAATTCGGGTCCCAGCTCACAAGGCGGCGATTCGGTCCGTGGTAACAATTCCTCCCCGGACGCCGGTAGCCAGCGAGGCTCCTCGGGAATAGTAGGTACCAGGATAACCACGGAAAGCGATTCTGACTTCTGGAGTGATCTTCAGCGTACGCTGTCACTAATCGTCAGTCGTGGAGATGGCCAATCCGTTGTAGTCGCCCCGGAGTCCGGTATTGTTGTTGTCCGAGCGAATCCGACAGAGCTTCGAACCGTTGAAGAGTTCCTGTTACGGACTGAACTCACCATGCAGCGACAGGTGGTGCTCGAAGCCAAAATACTCGAGGTTGTATTAAACGATGGTCACAGTCAGGGCATCAGCTGGTCGGCCTTGTCAGAATTCAACGATGAACGTGGGGCGGATGGAACTGTCAGCAAATTTCTCGCGACCAATCAATCGGGTTCTCGTGTGTCTAATCCTGGACTTGATGGTGTATTCAGCGCTGCACTGCGGATTAATGACTTCGATGCCCTGATCGGCTTGCTGAGTACACAGGGGACGGTGCAGGTGTTATCCAGCCCGCGCATTGCGACTGTCAACAACCAGAAGGCCGTAATCAAAGTCGGAAGTGATGAGTTTTTTGTTACGGAAATCCGGGTCGACGAAAACAACAATGTTAACAGCAGCAATTCCACCAACACCGATGTTGAATTGACGCCCTTCTTTTCCGGTATTGCCCTGGATGTAACACCCCAGATTAGCGATGACGGTCGTATTGTACTGCATGTACACCCGTCTATCAGTGAAGTGGACGATCAAACCAAGGTTGTGTCACTGGGCGACCGGGATCTGACCCTGCCGCTGGCATTGAGCACGATTCGTGAAACTGACAGTGTGATCAGCGCGTCCAGTGGTCAGGTTGTTGTCATCGGCGGCCTGATCAGTGAATACAGCACCGAAGATCGTGCCTCAGTACCCCTGTTGGGGAGAATCCCTGGCCTGGGGAATATGTTTACGCAGAAGCAGGTCAAGAAGCGAAAGAGCGAACTCGTTATTCTGATCAGGCCGATCATTGCCAGCCCGACGCAAATGCGTGCAGACCTTGAAGCCGCGCAAAAAAGGTTCGGGCAGCTTCAGGGGGCCAGATGAACAGCCTGGCGAATCTGTATGAATTGCATTTCGGATTGCACCAGCAACCGTTTTCACTGACGCCCAATACTCGTTTCTTTCTGAACAGCCAGGGTCACTCTGCGGTCCTGCAAACAGTCGTGCTGGCATTGGACGGACTTGAAGGTTTTATCAAAATCACTGGTGAGGTGGGTACAGGCAAAACGCTGCTTTGCCGGAAGCTGATCAGCACTCTGGATGATCGCTATGTTACGGCGTTGATTCTGAACCCGATGTTAAGCCCTGAAGACTTGTACCGGGCGTTTGCTGATGAACTCGGCATTTCCCTGCGAGTCGACATGCACGTTCATGAAATATTGAAAGGTATCAATTGCCGGCTTATCCATACGGCGTCGCGC
>JAJFKA010000160.1 GCA_021773555.1 Gammaproteobacteria bacterium | reverse complement strand
TCAGTAAATTTGATTGCATTGCCAACGAGATTGATAAGTATCTGACGCAGTTTCGCGACGTCGGCGTTTAGTCGTGACGGTAGTTCACCATCAGGTTCAAACGTCAGGTAAATACCTTTTTCCTCGGCTTTCACCCGCATGATCGTGAGTATCTCGTGGATAAGGCTTTGCGGATCACTCTCAACCAGCTCGACTTCGATCTTGCCTGCTTCGACTTTCGATAAGTCCAGAATGTCATTGATCAGATTCAGCAGATGATTGCCGCTGGACGAAATTGTATTCAGGTATTTTTTGCTGTCGCTGCCCTTACCATAGCCACGCTGCAGGACTTCCGTGAATCCCAAAATGGCGTTCATGGGTGTTCTGATTTCATGGCTCATATTCGCCAGAAATTCACTCTTGGACTTGTTGGCCGCGTCAGCTTCCTCTTTGGAAAGCTGCAGCTCAATTTCTTTTTGCTCAAGCTCAGTCACATCATCGAAGCTGATGAGTACACCCTGGGCTTTTCCTTCCCGGGCGAGTACCGGCGAGCAGTTAGTCATAAACGTGGCGTATTGCGATTTTTCCTTATCCAGCAGGAGGCGAATCCGCAGGTTAATCTTGGCTTGCGCGTCCTTCAATGCCAGGCTCCAGGGTGCGAGTTCATTGGCAAATTTCTCTTCACCAATGCTGTCCCATGGAAAGCTTGCAATTGGTTTACCCAGAAGTTCTTCATCCGTCAGACTGACGATTTTTGCGAAGGCTTCATTGGCCAGAACGATATTCTGCTTTGCATCCAGCACCAGCAGACCCTCAGCCATGGTATCGAGGGCTGATCTCACACGACCCGGTATCGCCTGGGACGGATCCAGTTGCTTTAGCATTGAACCGAGATAAAAAAAGAACAACACGAAACTCGAGACCGCAACAAAGATTATGGTGTGGGTGACCGGGTCGTCCAGGTAGCCAAAAAATCCTGGCCGTTTCAGCGGGGTGAAACGTATTTGCAGGTAACCCCAGATTTTCCCGCCTTCGTATAGAGGGACATTGATCTGCGCACCGGACTCGGTTTCCACGGGGTTCCAGGTGTGATCACCAATGCTGATGATCGCGATGTCGTCACTGTTCACAATAGCGGCAGAAAGAATGTCCTCGTTTCGCTCCACCACCAGTATTAAATCAGTCTCCAGCCGATTGATATCTGACAGGGTGATGAATGCTGATCCGTTGACAGCCAGCGCCTCACCCAGGATTGCGCGCTGTTGGGAAATGATCAGATTGCTGTCTGGAAGCAGGCCCAGCAGGGATGAAACCAGCATCAGGCTGACAACCATACCAACCAGGCCGAATGCGATCCGGACCTTCGCGGCATGGCTTCGGAAAATCCACTCAAGCATGTCTGTCCCCGGAATCTGACTGGTCATCGGTTTCGGCTTCGTCCGGGATATCATCCGCTTCGTTGGATGCGTGGATCATATCCTCGATGGATTCATCATCATCTTCCGCGGACGCGCCGAGCGAGGACAGAATAGGTAAGGGGTCGACCAGTCGCCAGGCAGGCAAGGCGGTTAAAACACTGCTCATAATGACGCCACTGCGTACCAGCCAGATCACATAGCCAATGGAAATACCCGCCGAAATTGTGAATGAACCCGCGCGCACGTCTTCTGTTTGCTGTTGAATTTCGGCCGATTCACTGCGACCCCTGTCAAGGGACTGATGGTAATCGGGAGAGCTGATAAGGATTAAGGAATCAGTTGAACCAATGATACCCAGTGACGTTCGTGCGTCGAAACTCTGCAGACCAGTGGCATTGTCTGTGGCAAGGGCACCTATGTTGAGGTTTACAAATCGTGCACCGATCGACGTCAATTGATCAATACCAAAGTCGAATCCATCCAGTGCTCTGAACTGGCGTTCAAACTCCACCTGATTCAGATCCGGATCGGATTCTGTGTTCTCATCCCCGCTGTCGGGGATTGTGCTTGCCGCCTCACGATCGGGTTCTTCGCGTTCGTCCGCCTCTTCTTCCTGACTACTGGTTGGTGTCTGGTCGACGGTATCCTGGGAAATTGCGGTGGAAACGGTCTCGTTGTTTGAAATCGGATTTGACGGTCCCGTGCCTATGCTTGTCGTTAGCACTGGCTGGGTGATGTCTGTTGAAGTATCAGAAATGGAGGTTGTAGTGACCCCGGTCACTGCAATCGCAAGGGACACGGTTTGCGTGCCGCCGCGACTGTCGCTGACTGTGTAATTAACCGTGGTTGTCAATTGCTCACCCGGTGGCAGAAAACCGAAATCGGTCCCTGGTTCGAATATGTAACTGCCGTCAGCGGCGATCAGAAAACTACCACCTGCGGAGCCAGGCACAATTTGCCCTGGAGGAGATGTCTGGTTACCGCTGGAGATACTGACAATGGTCAGTGTGTCATTCGCATCAATGTCGGTATCATTTACCAGCAAACCAGCCGCGGCCGAGACGGAGATCCTGGAATCCGCATCAATGCGCCCGGATTCGCCAGTGGCTGTTACAGCATCGTTGCTGCCAATGACCGTGATACGAACCGGAACGGTGATAGTCGCGCCCTGATTGTCGCTGATCACATACAAAATTTCTGTCTCACGAGTCTCGCCTTCGGCAAGAAATTGGAAGTCACCGAGAGGGTCAAATGAGTAAGCACCATTTGCTTCGATAACAAACTGACCGCCATTGTTACCGGCAATGATTTGACCGGGCGTGACGACCAGGCTGCCACTCAGTATTTGAATGATCCGGGTTTGATCTCCGGGATCAACATCGAAGTCATTGCTGAGAACCCCGTTAGCGGCCGGGACATTGAGTACCCCATCTTCATCGATCTGGCCCACATCAAGCGTCCCGCTGGGGAAATCGTTGAGTGGTGTAATGGTAATCAAAACACTTTCGGTGGTCGACAAGCCATCCGGGTCGGTTGCGGTAATGACAATAGTGGCCTGTCCTGTCTGGTTGGCTGCACTGACGATCGTTAATGAATTGTTGTTGATCGATATCACGCTGAACAGTGCCGGGTTTGATACGCTGGAAACCTGATATTGCAATCCATCGGGTGTATCAACGT
>JAJFKA010000159.1 GCA_021773555.1 Gammaproteobacteria bacterium | reverse complement strand
AAAGTGTGCCCATCTTTCATGGCAAACATACTCACAAAGCCATGCTCCGCGCTAACGCCGTCCTTGTGAATCGTGATTCCTGTTCCCCAGGTCCGGGTCTGCTGATCGTAGAACGTGGCTTTAACATCATAGTCGTAGGTGCCGTGACTGCTTTTTTCTAACCAATGCGCGGTCATTCCGGAGTCCCCCACAACAAGAAAAGGGAAATCAGCCCAGTTCACGAACCAGTTATCGCCCTGACTGATTGGCATGGCGGCACGGAACGACTGATCCGCCAGGGTTGCGTAGTACAGTGAACTGCGTTCGTTTTGCGATGCTACCCAGGACAGATAAACGTCTCCTTTCTGGTCTGTTGTCAACCGTGACAAGGCGGTATTTTGGTAAGCAGGCGTCGGGATAACCTGGACTTCTGTGGCCCAGGACTCGGCGACCGTGGGAAGCGACGTCGCTAGCAGGCTCAATGCCCCGATCAAACAGATGATAAATTTCTGTTTCATATCAAAGCTTCCCTGATTTGAGTTCATTGGATTATGAAATCGATTTGGTTGAATTCTGCCAATTCAATCAGCTTCGCTGTGAGGGACTCCCGGTCCTGGGCTCCGACCAGTCTGGCCATCACTTTATTGTCCGGAGACAAGATGTAGGTGGTCGGTAAGACAAAGGGTGCAACAAGGTGTAGTGCCTCGACCTCGGCCTGTTCCAGAGTGGTGAATTCTATACCCATACGGCGGGCGATCTGCCGGGTTTTGGCCGGTTCATGCTCATCGAAATTTACCCCGAGCACGATGACATCATCGCTCGATAGGGATTCGTTGAGGAGATTCAATTCAGGAATTTCCAGCCGACACGGCGCGCAGGTTACCGACCAGTAGTTCACGATTTTCCAGGGGCCGGGTTCTGCTGAACCGGATTCGCTGGCGTGAACCGACAGGGCGGCGGATGTGCTCAGTCCTGTCAACATGAGGCTAACTACTATTATTCTGAAAATTTTCAGCGCTGGATTCCTGTTTGATTGGTCGGGTTATTGGATGAACCCAAGCTTTGCATGCGATCCGCTAAAAAACAATTTGATCGTGGCGAATTCTTCAGTTTACTCCGGCACTTTACTCCGACGCCAAAATTTCTGCCCATGAGTCGCTATTTCGTATAGGGATCACTAGTATTGGAACCGGAAGAGCTAAGTCCCCGGTGGGGTGTGCTGCCTTCAAGCAGTGCTCGCGAGTAGATAAAAAACAATTTGATCGTGGTGAATTCGTTAGTTTACTCCGGCACTCTACTCCGACCCCACAACTTATGGAGGCGCTATGACCAATCTGAACTTTTGTCCGAAATGCGGGCAGCCGATTTCATCTCGCCATGACGGCGGTCGCGAACGTCCAGCCTGCCTTACCGACGGTTGTGGATTCATTCACTTTGGCGATTTTTCAATTGGCTGCGCAGGTGTTGTGACACGCGAGATGGATGGCGAATTGCAGGCACTACTGGTGCAGCGTGGTCAAAATCCCTTCGCGGGGATGTGGCAGCTTCCCGGGGGATATGCAGAGCATGACGAGCTTTTGTCGCTGGCTGTTGAGCGCGAAGTGTATGAGGAATCGGGCATCGTTGCGAGTGTTCACGACGTGCTGGCGTTCCGGCATGCGCTCGCCGGTAGCGGCGGCGGTCCGAGCACAAATATCTATGTCATATTCAGGCTGAATTACGAATCGGGCGAACCCAGGGTAGATGGCGATGAAATCAAGGACGCCGGTTTTTACTCACTACCGGAAATGGAAGCCATCGAAGGCGTTCAGGGACTGTCAAAATGGGGAATTGAACAGGCATTGCAGAGTGTCCCTGGCAGTGGGCTTTCCATCGGTGCAATTGATGAACGCAGTAAAAGGAATGACTGGCAGTTGTACGGATTAACCTTCTAGTTCCATTTGTCAGCAGATCGAAACATGCTGTGACCAAATCACTACCGAAGCAGAGAAACGCGATGACTTTTATCATTAAAACTATCATTCAAGTGCTGTTGTTGGCCATGTCCACCATCCCGACGGCGACCGCCGCGAGACAATGTATAGAAGGTGGGTTTGTTCCACCCGAGCGGTGGGTCCAATCGTACCCTGCCCACAGAGTCATTGGTCCTTTATATGCCGTCGGCGGAGCAGACTTAAGTGTTTTTCTGATTACAACCGATGCTGGACACATCCTCATCAACACCGGTTTGAAAGATTCGACCGCCATGATTCAGGACAATATTGAATCCCTGGGCTTTGTGTTGAGTGACATCAAACTCCTGCTGACCATGCAGGCACATTTTGATCACACGGCGGCGCTCGCCGAGATCAAGCAAATTACCGGAGCACAGATGTGGGCTACCGCGGCGGATGCTCGCGTTCTGGCGGATGGAGGAGCGAGCGATGCACATTTTGGTGATTGTATTGAGCTCAGGTTCGACCCGGTCCAAGTGGAAAAGGTACTGGCCGATGGAGAAGTCATTGAGCTTGGTGGGATAAGCCTGCGCACACATTTGCATCCGGGCCACACCGAGGGCAGTTCAAGCTATTCTATGACCGTGCATGAAAACGGCCGAGATTATCGGGTGGTTATTGCCAATATGGGCACGATCAATCCCGGTAAGAAATTAGTTAAAGAACCGACGTATCCCGGCGTGGCGCAAGACTTCGCTCGAACTTACCAGGCTCAAGAGGCGATGAAAGTTGATGTGTGGGTGGCAGCACACGCAAGTCAATATGATCGAGATAGCAAACATGAGCCAAACCAGCAGTATGATCCTCAGACTTTTGTTGATCCCGAGGGATTTCTAGCGGCGGTCGAGCGACTCGAGGTGATCTATCGGGAGC
Organism: Gammaproteobacteria bacterium; assembly: GCA_021773555.1. Taxonomy (GTDB): domain Bacteria; phylum Pseudomonadota; class Gammaproteobacteria; order Pseudomonadales; family Azotimanducaceae. The sequence continues at coordinate 830 of JAJFKA010000159.1, read as the reverse complement.
AGGTTGCGGCCGAGGAGTGATTACAAACTTACGCAGTCTTTTTCGTTACATCGAATCGAGAAGTAATTTCGTTTTCCAGCAGGGATGTACGTTCACGCCAGGCTTGCTCGATTTCTTCGCTCCAGTCCGCTCCAAGTGACTCTTTCATAGTATCGATAACCGCATCGAACAGGTTTCGGTACATATAGGATTCAACACTGTAGGCCAGTGCATGATTCTTCACTTCCCAGTTGAGATAATCATCTTCCAGCCGGTACTCCGGTTCCAGTAAGAGTCTATAGACTTCATCCATCATTTTTCCGCGCGGAATTTCATCCAGATGGGACATCAGGGCTTCTGAATCAGGACAGGACTCGAAATACCTCCTGTAGATTTCTGGGGTGATGTCCCCGCTCTTTTCAGCAACTTGCTCAAGTGATTGATAGATCAGGTCTTGTACCATGGGGTTTGGTCCTCAGGCTGAATTTTGTGTTATTTCCCGGCGTCAGATTCCAGTAGTAATCGAGCTGGCATGCAATTATCGACAGCATACGCAAAAGCGTTAGTGACGAATAGAGCTCTGCCGCACAATCAGCTCCGGTGTCAGCACGATGGTCCGGGAAGAACGTTTGTCCTCTGCAGTTGCGAGAAGCTCCGCCGCCACTCGGCCGATTTCGTAAGCTGGTTGTGCGACCACAGTTAGTTGTGGGCTGATCAATGCGCACCAGAGGGAATCATCGAAGCCGACGATTGCAACGTCTTTTGGAATAGTAAGACCCAGCTCTCGAATAGCACGCAGACATCCTGCCGCCATGGGACTATTCGCCACAAACAATGCATCGGGGGGATGG
>JAJFKA010000158.1 GCA_021773555.1 Gammaproteobacteria bacterium | reverse complement strand
TTCGTGCCGAGAACCCGGTCGCCGTCGTCGCCACAATGCTGGCGGAGGCGGCATTGTTTGACTCCCCAGGGTATGTGTTCGCTGGCGAACGATTTATGGGCCGACAACATTTGCCACTGCTGCGCTGGCTCATTGAGGGGCGCCAGGGTATCGCGCCGGTTTAATTCTGAGAAGGGTTAGGAAGTCATCCCGGATGCAATCTTGTCGAGTGCAACGGACAGTGCGTTTGACATCAGCTCGAATTCCGGTTCACCAATAATGTAGGGAGCACCTACACAGACGATATCGCGTACTTCACCTGTTCCTCCTGGATAGAAAAACACCCCTTCGCGCATGGCATGCCCAACGACCTTGTCACCGATCCTGTCTTCCTCGGGGAAGCATTCCAGGGTTTCCCGGTTCTTGACAATTTCGATACCGATAAGCATACCTTCGCCGCGAATCTCCGCTACCAGCGGGTGCTGGTTGAGTTTGTCCTGCAGGTGGGCGCGCAGTGCGTTGCCGACTCTTTTTGAACGTTCAACCAGTTCTTCCTCGCGTAATATCTGCAGCACTTTGGTTGCCGCTGCGCAGGACTGGGGAAGTGCAGCAAAGGTGTGGAACATAACGCCCAGGCCGGCGTCGGCGATTGAGTTGGAAATTTCTTCTGTTCCAAATATGCCGGTGATCGGGGAATAACCGCCGGCCAGTCCTTTGCCGGAGACCAGCAGGTCCGGCTTAATTCCGTAGACCTCGGAGCCAAATTTTTCTCCGAGCCGACCAAATCCGGTCATGACTTCATCGATAATCAACAGGATGTTGTGTTTTTTGAGGATATCCTGGACCCGGATCCAGTAATTAGGCGGCGGGGTGATGGCACCCCCACTGGACCCGTTGATGGGTTCAGCGATCAGTGCAGCAATATTTTCAGCACCGACTCTTGCGATCGTATCCTCAACGCTTTTGACATAGTAGTCTTCTGCGTCCGGATGATCCCGGCCCAACGGACATCTTAAGGGGTATGGCGTCTCGACCCGTGGGTAGTCGTCAAGAATTCCTTCCAGCCCCCGTTTGCGAGAAAGATGACCAGAGACTCCCGCCGTGCTGATGGTGGTGCCATGATAGGAAATGCTGCGCGCGAGAATGACATTTTTTTCCGGGTGTCCCTTGCTGGCGTGATACTGGATGGCGAGTTTGATCGCTGACTCGTTGCCTTCCGATCCGCTGGAGGCAATATGAATCCGACCCAGATGATCGGGCAGCCAATGGGTCTTAAGTTCCTCAATCATCGCCTCGCGTTCTGGTGTCAGCCAGGGCGGCAGGGCATAGGTGCAGTTGAGGACAGCCGCATGGATCGCATCTGCTACTTCACGGCGGCCATGGCCGATGTTGGCAACAATCGCACCGCCTGCAGCGTCAAGAATCTTTTCGCCATTATCGAGGTAGAGATAAGCGCCTTCTGCGCGGCTTAAGGTTGTTGGTTTTTTTTGCGGCAGGAAAGGCCAGATACCACGATCGGTCATAGATTAGTTCTCTTTAGCTAAAGCGCCGTATTGGTCCAGGCGCCGGTTGAGGTCATTAGGAATTTTATAGTTAGCCGGGTTGTACCAGGGCATCAGTGTGTTCAGGTATCTGAATCCGCCTGCGAGCAGAAAGAAGGGAACGTACGGATAGACCCGCATACCCTTTGCTTTGAGCATCACGGTATAAAATCGATGGATGTAATAGAGGTAGTGGAATTGTGACCTGAGTCCCGCTGCCACGCGATAAAAATAGCCGCCAACCACGTGATTATAGACGTCAAAGGCGACGGTTCGATGTTCGATTTCTTCCAGGGCATGCCAGTCCAGCAATTCAGCCCAGCCTTTGCTGACGCCGCTTTTTTCCTGCGATCTGTTTGCGCCGCCCATAGCGGCGGCACAGGTCATGGCCTCGAATCCTTCGGCGTAGGCGAGGTTGTATCGCATACTCTTGTCATTCAAAAAAAGTTCATACTCGGCTTTTAGTTCGTGCTCAATTCGCAACAGTTCAGCGGCAGTCGCAGCGTCGAATTTACCCCTGACGATCTGGTTGATACGGGCATGATTTCGATAGTGATTGCCTTCCTGCTGGGAAAACCGCTTCATATCTTCAATGAGATTTTCATCGTTTACATGTTGGGTGGCTTTGAGCATCATTCGAATCAGGTAGGGTTCGAGGTATGGCATGGTCAAGGAAAATGCAACGATAAATAATGAAACCCTGGGCATGCCGGGCAGGGCATAAAGCGCCACGTCTTCGGGAAACTCAAAGTCCACTTTTCGTACGGTGATAGAGGACATATTTAGACCGCATATATCAAACAGGATAGGATGGTGAGTATGCGCGTAAACAATATGCAGAGCAATTCGAAGGCTTCTGGATCTCATCGAAAACGACACAGTGTGATTGCTGTCAATAGATCACCGGGAAATAAACCGAAATGAATAATGACGAATGGGCGGAAGCGCTTTACCAGGCCAGAATCCATGGCGAGCCGAAACCCGTCAATCCCGGTGCGCGCGAACAACTCAATGATCTGGAGGCCGCGCTCGCCAATGCCTACAGTGTCCAGAAAAAAATGGTTGCGCTGTTAGCGAGCAACGCGGATATCATCGGATTCAAAGGTGCGTTGACGAATAAGCTTGCACAGCAGTCCCTGGGCATTGATCGCCCGGTTACCGGGGTGTTACTTTCAGACATGGCTCTGTCTGACAATGCTGCCATCAACCTCTCTGGCTTTGGCCGTGCGATGCTTGAGACAGAGATCGGTTTTTGTATTGGCACCGAAATCAGGGACTCCATCAGCAGTGAGGCGTTGCCCGGCTATATTGATCACTATCTGCCGATGATTGAAATCGCTGATATTGGATTTGCTGCACCTAAAGCAATGACCGTGCTTGACCTGGTGGCAGGTGACTCAGCCGCGGCAGGATTCATCAAAGGTCAAAAGGCTACACTGAGAGGCGAATCCATCAACGCCATCAATGTCAGTTTTTACCATGAGGATGTATTGCTGCATCAGGGGGTTGCTCATGAAGTGATGGGAGATCAGTTCGCTGCGGCCACCTGGCTGATCAATCAGATCATTGCGCAGGGTTATGTGATATCGCCGGGACAGATAATAATGACGGGGGCGATTGGTGGCGTACAAGTTGCGGCACCAGGCGCTTACCGCGCGGACTTCGGGAGGTTTGGTGAGATTCAATTCTCCATAGCGGCATAATCTCTGGCCCGGTTCCAAGTAGACAGATAATTAAAGAAAAGAGGAATGACGATGGCGTTGACACTCGGTGCGATCCTTTATGAGGGTTTTGAGTTGCTGGATATGTTTGGTCCCCTGGAAATGTTCACGGCACTCCCGCCTGACCAGTTGAAGGTCGTCATGGTCGCCGAAAAATCCGGACCGGTTACGGCAGGATCCATGAGCAATGCGCCGTGTCCCAGCGTCATCGCTGACTACGACTTTGAAAGTGCACCGCCACTGGACATCATTCTGCTGCCCGGGGGCGTGGGCACGATACCGGCACTTGAAAACGATAATCTACTAAATTTTCTGAAAACCCGTGCTGTCGATGCACAAATTACGGCCTCGGTGTGTTCCGGCTCCGCGATTCTGGCCCGGGCCGGATTGCTGGACGGTAGGCGAGCGACCTCAAACAAGATGTTTTTCAGCCTGGCGAGTTCCCAGTCCGACAAGGTTGAATGGGCGGAACGTGCCAGGTGGGTGGATGCAGGTGATTTTGTGACCAGTTCCGGCGTCTCTGCTGGCATCGATATGGCCCTGGCGATTATCGCGCGCTTGTTCGGCCAGTCGGTGGCCGACCAGATCGCAGAGGGCGCTGAATACTCCTGGCACAGAAATGCCGATGAAGATCCCTTTGTCGATCAGCTGAATAAACTCAGCAACAGTCTGTAACAGACCAATTAACAGAGGGGCTTGTGTATGGAAAAGTTAACACCTGACGAACTCATCGCCGGTGAGCGTTCTATCCTGCAGACATTTTACTGGGAAAAAAAGGACCTGCCCGCCTACCTGAATGCCGTCCGGCCGCTACTCGCGCTGACCCTGGTCTACCGGTTGCAGGGTGAAGAGGCTGACGTCTACACCGAACTGGCGGTGAGAACTTCCTACAATATTGCCTCCATGACATGGACAGGCTGGGATGAGCAGGGCATTGAGATCTCCGCTGCTGATATGGCCATCGGACTGGATGCCGCCAACACCAACGTTGAACTGGCCGCG
>JAJFKA010000157.1 GCA_021773555.1 Gammaproteobacteria bacterium | reverse complement strand
TGAGCAACTTTCTGCGCTACTCGCTGGACAAGGACGTTATGCAAAAAGTGGATCTCGAGCACGAGATCAACACCATGAACCTTTATCTTGAAATTGAACAGGTGCGCTTTGACGAACGGCTTGAGGTCACTATTGACGTTGATGTGGAGGCGCGTGCAGCACTTGTTCCGAGTCTGCTGTTGCAACCACTCGTTGAAAATTCAGTCAAATATGCTGTCGCCAACCGCGAAATGGGCGGGAAAATCAGAATCACGGGCAAGGTGTTTGCCGGCGATCTGGTTCTTGAAGTCAGTGATAATGGACCAGGACTCGAACTGATTGATGGCCAGCTACCGGAGTTCACTGGCGTCGGATTAGCGAACACACAGGAACGCTTGAAGGAGATCTATGGAAGGCACCATTCCTGCAAATTCGGTACTGCCTTGCCTCACGGACTGAAGGTTGAAATACGTATTCCATTTGAAACGGAGTAGACATGACGGACTCAAGTACTGTGCTCAGGACGATCATCGTCGATGATGAATCGCTTGCGCGTCGAGGACTAAAATTACGATTGCAGGAGATGGCAGGAGTTGAAATTGTTGCAGAGTGTAAAAATGGCCGGGAGGCGCTGGGCGAAATCGCTGCTCTGATGCCGGACCTGGTTTTTCTGGACATTCAGATGCCGGGACTGAGTGGCTTTGATGTGGTCGCTAATCTTCAACAGGACAACATGCCAATGTTAATTTTCGTAACGGCATTTAACCAGTATGCAATAGAAGCGTTTGAAGTCCATGCGGTCGACTACCTGCTCAAACCGATCGATACTGACCGACTACAGGCATCGGTAACCAGGGCGCTCCAGCGGGCAGACCAGGTCGAGTCACTGACTGAAAAGCAGCGATTGCTCGATCTGATTATCAGTGTTACAGGCAGATCTGAAAATTCCGTGGCCCAGCTGCTCAAAGAATACGATGGGGCCAGATCTTACCCGGATCGCATCGCGATAAAAGATGGGGGCGAAACGACTCTGGTCGACGCAAAAGACATTGATTGGGTGGATGCAGCAGGGGACTACATGTGCGTCCACGCCAATAACGTAACTCATGTGATGCGAGTCACCATGAAGGAACTCGAAGGCCTTTTAGATCCGGCTAACTTCCAGCGGGTTCACCGCAGTACCATCGTGAATCTGGATCGCGTAAAGAAGGTCTGTTCTCATATGAATGGGGAATTCCACCTGATCCTGTCCAATGGCGCGACCGTCAAGATGAGCCGCTCGTACAAAGAGAAAGTGAAACATTTTTTTTGATTCACATGACCAGTCTTCCCCAGAGAGACCCGTGGACCAAATTCGCGAGTTGAGCGTGATTGCTTCTCGGTCGAGGTAGCCATAGACTGCCTTGAAGAATAATAGGAACAGACTGATGATAGCAGTAGTCAAAAACAACACCGAAATTACCCCCGATTGGTTAACCCAGGCGTTAAAGCAAAACAATGTTATTTCATCGTCAGTGAGCAAGGTAGAAATCGAGCCCATTGGGGCCGGGGTGGGACTGATGGCTGAACTATGCAGACTAAAACTTACCTATGCCGCTAACGAAACAGCTCCGTCGACAATGATTGCGAAATGCGCGGCAAGAAACGAAAATCTGGAAGTAGCTAAAATTCTGGATTTCTATAATCGCGAAACGAATTTTTATAACAACATCGGCAGTGACTGTCCTTTGAAAGTACCAGAAAGCTATTTCGGTGCGGTTAATCAGGACACTTATGATTGCGTAATTCTCATGGAAGATCTGGGAGATGTATCACCTCGCGATCAACTGGTCGGTGCGTCCAAGGAGGAAGCCTTTAGTGCAATAGGTAATATTGCAAGGATGCACGCGAAGTGGTGGCAGCTTGTAGACAATCCTCGGTCTGCGTGGATGTTTCCCATGATGTCGCCGACCGAAGCTGTGAGATTGAAAGAACTTATCTATCTGCCTGCACTGGAGCCAGCCCTGGAGAAGTTTTCGAACTTTTTTAGTGAAGAAATGAAACTGCTTTGCAGAACAGTAGGCAGACGGTATGACGAGTTCTGGGCGGAGTCAGTGACTCCGGTTGAGACGTTTGTCCACGGGGACTATCGACAGGACAACATGATTTACAAAAATGGTTCTCTGGATGCCATCGTCATGGATTGGCAAATATCCGGGCGAGGCTATGGTATTTTCGACGTTACGTATTTCATGTGCCAGAGCATGGGGGTTGCGCTTCGTCGCGAAATCGAGTCGGAATTATTGGAGTTCTACGTCGCCAGGCTCATTGAGGCCGGCGTCAAAAACTATACACTCGATCAGTGCTGGCAGGATTACAAATACATGATTCTTGGTTGTCTCGTCTATCCCATCACCGTTTGTGGCACACTCGATACGGCCAACGAGCGAGGTCGGGCGCTTGGAGAGGCGATGTTGGAACGTAATCTGACTGCGATCGACGAATTGGGATGTCAGAAACTCGTCCTGTAATAACTCACCGAAGCTGGCCTGAGGATTCTTAATTAGGCTTTTCAAATAAGTTCAGGAGGCAGCAGTAATCGCGAGGATTACATTGTAGGAGGCATATGCCCCCAGCAGCAGAAATCCTTCCCATCGATTGATTCGACCGGGACCGGGTCGAAAGGTATAGCACATCAGAAACAGCACCATGGTCAGAATTACCATGACGGGTAAGTCGCGCCGAAGGATTTCTATTGCAAGCTCACTCGGCGCTATCAACCCGCTGATTCCCACGACGATCGACGTGTTAAACATATTCGAGCCAATGACGTTGCCGAGTGCCAGATCGTGTTCATTCTTGCGAACCGCGGCGATAGATGCAGCGAGTTCAGGAAGTGATGTGCCGATGGCGACGATAGTCAGACCGATGATCAGGTCGCTGATACCAAGCCGGGTAGCAATCTCAACGCCTCCCCATACCATGATCCGCGAACTGGCCACCAGCATGATCAGGCCCAGAGACAGGTAGATCAGAGCTTGCCTGAGAGGCATAGGGCTGGTGAATTCCTGCTCGATCATGTCTCCGAACTGATCGTTTTTTGTCTTGAGTCCGACGAAGATCGACCAGGCCATGACCAGCAGAAATGCAATGATCAACGCCACTGCATCAACTCTGTCCAGACGTCGATTGTAGTAGAACAGGATTATCATAATGGAAGTGAGCAGGATCAGGAATGGAAGCTCCCGTCGCAGTACGGAGGATCCGACAGCGATCGGCGAAATAATCGCAGTGACACCAAGAATCAGCGCTATGTTTGCAATGTTTGAGCCGAGGGCGTTGCCGAGTGCCAGCCCCGGATTTCCCTGGTAGGCGGATATAGCAGATATCACCATTTCCGGCATGGAACTGCCAAAGCCAATCACCAGAATGCCGATTAGCAGTGGTGGTAAGCCGTAAAATTTGGCAGTGACCGCAGCCCCTTCTACAAATTTGTCGGCACTGAAGACCAGTAACAAAATCCCGCCGATCAAGGCTAAACTTGCCAGTAACATTCGTAAAACTTCCTTCGCTAATATAATCGCGTCCGAAGGCCTGAATCCACGGACTGCCAAATTAGGAACATCTGCGCCAGTTGATGCGCCATCCTTCACCTGGGGCTTAAGGCATCCCGGTGTAACCAGGGTGCGCCGGTTATATTAACAGTGATTCCCCTGTGAGAGTGTATTCGTATCAGGCGTTACCGGATGAACGGCCGATGGCTGTTTCCATTAACCTGTCTTTTATTCCCCAACGACTCACTAGCCAGCTATGTGGATCATCAATATTGCCGAGGACGAACTTGTCGACACTAATGGTGATGGTGCTCGTTGCGCCATGCAGGCACTGCCAGAAGTTACTCTCGCCATTCTCATAGATGATGGTGAGATCGATTATTGGTGTTGTCGGGGGCGCGCTCTTCTTGATGATTTTTAGTCCACCAGACCTGGGTTGTAGCAGGTACTCGTAGGGGGAACCCTGACGGATCTTCTTGTCCTCTGAAAATCGCGTACCTTCCGGAAACAGCAGCAGTGCGCCGTGTTCGAATCCCAGTCGTCCAGATGCCGAGGCGATTAACGAGTAGTCGCTTTGCCTGGCGTTCCTGCCAACACCGCGATTGAGTCTGGGAAAGTCCAGGATGAGACAAATCCAGCCAATAACCGGAACCCAGATGAGTTCGCGTTTGACCAGAAACTTGATGATCGGTCCGGCCCCTGTGATCACCTCCTGGAGAACCGGTATGTCGAACCAGCTTTGGTGGTTGCAAATAACAATCGGTGCAGGGTGGTTGCCAATGTTGCCATTCACTTGCAGTTTAATTCCAATGATGTGTTGCATCCAGAAGCTGTCGGCGCTGACGGCCAGGCGATAAATAATTTCGACCAGACCCAAACAGCGCTCCCTGACTTGCCGGGTAGGAATCAACACGCGGAGTAGTGCGATGGGTATTAAGCACAGGGTCCACAGGCACAAATTTGCGATCACCCAGAGGGCTGAAATCAGGCTAACAAGGTGCTTCATGGCATAATTCACGGAGGCTGTCAGTCCACACTTTGTGAGAAAAGTTCGAGTTGGGGTACCGGGGGTCTTGCGAGCAGGTCGGCAAGGCCGCTCATGCGTGCTGCAGGTGTCGATACGCCATCGGACCAGGTTTGCGGATTCGTAAAAATTGCGATCGAATGCCGCGGTCTTGTGATCGCTGTATAGATGAGTTCGCGGCTGATTAGCTTCTCTTGTCGCTGGGTTCCTGGGCTCGGTAGAACCAGGGTAACGTGATCAAATTCCGAGCCCTGCGACTTATGCACGGTCATGACAAAACAGGTTTCGTGCGGAGGTAGTCTCGTCGCGAGAAACCTGTTTACGTCGCCTGATGGGGACAGAAATGCGACTTCCATTTCGCCCTCAGAAGAGTCGCCCAGGCATATTCCCACGTCGCCATTAAACAGACCAAGCTGATAGTCGTTGCGCATGATGATAATTGGCCGGCCGTGGTAGAACTCCTTGTTGCGAGGTTTGTGACCCTTGTGTTCGAGATAGGATTCGATTGCATGGTTAAGCGCTTCGGTACCCCATCTGCCATCTCTCATCGGGCTCAGTATTCTTGTCTGTTCGAAGTTGTACAACATCGTGAGCGCATCAATGCCGGGCTCGGCGAGCAGCAGTTCGTACTCAAAGTAATAGGAACATAACTGTTGAACCAGACTGGCATCGCTAAAGTCCGCAAGGTTGAATACCTGAACCTGGTCATCTTCGCTTGAGGTAACCACGGTTTGCCCCCGTCGCACATCGTTAGCCAGTTGACCAATGCCCTGCTCGTGCTCGAAGCGATAGCTTTGCTCAAACCGACACAGGCAATCTGTCATTGGTCGGGTCTTCCTGCCGTGACTGACCAGGTCAAACCCCAGGTGCTTGTGGACGATCTGCCTGAATCCAGCGCTATAGGCAGGTGCGTCGAGGCAAAGATCCTGCAACACGTTTCCTGCTTCCACGGACGGTAGCTGATTCGGATCGCCAAGCAAAATCACTCTGGTCTCGGGAGAAATCGCTGATATCAATCGATGCATCATCACCAGATCGATCATCGATGATTCATCAATGATTAACACGTCAGCGCGGATCGGATTGTCATGATGGTGGCGGAATGTTCGCCCATCATTGCGCATGCCGAGTAAGCGGTGCAGTGTTACCACATCGCTGGGTATGTTGTCGCGAACCGCTTCAGGCAGTTCTGGAATCGAGGCAGTAATCGCTTCTGAAAGTCTCATGGCGGCCTTACCGGTTGGTGCGGCGAGCTTTATGACCAGGTTACTGTTCTGTTCCAGCAATAAGGCGAGAATCTTGAAAACTGTGCTGGTTTTGCCGGTCCCGGGACCGCCAGTGATGATGGTCAGGAAACGAAGAAGCGCCTGCAGGGCAGCAACGGCTTGCCAGTTTACTTGTTGATTCAAATCGAAATAGTTCGTTAACCGGACATCGTCTTCCAAAGCTGATGCAAACGGTCGGTTTTTCAGATGTACCCAGGCCGCGATATCAAGTTCGTACTGAAAGTAGCGGTGCAGGTAGAGCCGTTCGCCCGATAGTACCAGCGGTGTGGGCTCGGACCCGTCTCCGACAATGGGTAATGATTCGAGTTCTGAAACTTCTGCAGGACTGTGGTGTGAGAGGTCGATACAGCTGTGTTGCATGGATACCGCATAACAAAGTAGCGCAATCATCTCACGACAGCCGTCTGACATCATCGGTGCATAGCGTTTCATAAGATCGGCGAACGCGAGGTCTACCTTGCGGAACTCATCCGACATCAACTTGATCCTCCGAGTAGGTTTGAGAGATTCTCGATCAGCGCTTTATCAGGTTTGTGCCAGTACACACCGTTCTGGTCTGCACCATTCATTCCTCTCAGAAACAGGTATAACACACCGCCAAACTGTTGATCGTAGTCGAAGGCGACTTCCCTGATGCGAAGAAACCTGGTAAGTGCAACCGTGTAAATCAGAAACTGCAAATCATACTGGTGATCCTGAACTGCCTCGGATAAAGACGTTGCGCCGTAATCGGATTCCCGGTCTCCTAAATAGTTTGATTTATAGTCTATGAGGTAATAGCGGTTGTCCGCCCGAACGACCAGGTCAATCATGCCTGTCATCATGCCTTTAAGACGGGGTAATGAGAGGTCACGCAGTGTGGTGAGATAACCTGCGTCCTTCAGCAAATCTGTGAATCCGGGAGCCGCGTTGAGCGGAAAATGAAATTCGAGTTCGTTCAATCGGTCTTCCACCGGGATAGACGCCAGCGACATTTTTGTGGAGTTCACTAGTGGTGTACTAAGCACCTTGCAGATCCAGCGATCGAGTACCTCCGTCCACTGGCCAGTACTGCCCTCGATGCCTAAACGTTGGATGCAACGATTGCACTGTTCAAACCGTGCCTCGGCGCCGCTATCGAATGGCAGGTTTTCCAGCAGGGAATGGAGCGCGACGCCGATTCGTGGTCCCCGTGGAAACGTAAACTGGTTAAACCTTTCCACTGCATCTGCGCTGGCCTCGGTTGAAGTATCCTGATGTTCATCGTCACCGAACCCGGGCAGCGATTGTGGATTGCGTGCTGCATCGAGGTTATTGGTCATTCGTGCTACACCTGTGTAGCTATGTAATCGCCAGCTGTCTGTAACGGCGGGTACAGATTGTGGCGCGATGAGTTCACCGGGTGCCGTGCTGTCTTGAAAACGACTGCGGATTGTCGTGGTAATGGTTTCGAAGTCAAAGAGCGCTCGTGGAAAATCTTTAAGGTGATTGGTGAGGACGTCGCGGTTATTGTCGATGGACTGGATATTCAGCAGTCGAGCCAGTGCGGTTTTTGGTAATTCGGCGGTATGGGGAATACCGATGCAGCAGTAATGTTTTGCCCGTGTGATGGCAACGTAAAGCAAACGCATTTCCTCGGCCAGTGCTTCCCGGCTGGCACGCGTGCGATGAACCTCGTTTTCTCCGAGTTCAAGAAAGGCCTCGTACCCGGAAGCGGTTCTGTCATGAAACAGCGCGGGCTCGTTTGGCGGGGATCGGCGGCCAAATGCCCCCATCGGAATAAAGACAAGGTCATATTCCAGGCCTTTTGCCGCATGCATGGTGACGATTTTGACGAGGTTTTCATCACTTTCCAGTCGCAGCTGCCGGTCGTTCGCTGCCACAGTGTCTGCCGCTGTCTTCTCACGATTAAACCACTTTAACAATCTGTGCATACCGGGCGCTGATGCGGAACGGTGTTGTAAAAGTTCAGCCAGGTGCCGCAGGTTTGTCAGTTGTCTGTCCCCATCCGGAAATCCCAGCCATTTTTCCGCGATACGTTGACGAATGATCAGCGATTCGATCATTGGGGCAATGTCCTGCCTGGACCACAGCTGATGATAATCAAGAAACTCCCCCATGACCCGCTGCTGGAAAATCACGCTGTTGTTAAATGCATCGATTTCGGACACGGTATGCTTTAACAATGGCGTTCCGAGTGCTGCTCGCAGGGCGCGAGCATCAGTTGGCTCGATAACAGCGTGAAGAATACGTCTCAGGTCATCAGCGGTATCCTGCAGGAATACGCTTTCCAATGTCACGTAGACACTGCGGATGCTTCGATCCGCCAGGGCGTCCCGCGCGGCCTTTGCGTCATTCTTGTCTCTGACCAGGAATGCGATTTGACCGGCTTTGAGAGTTGTACCATCGAGTTTTAATTGACCGGCTTGTGATGCGGTTAAAAGTCTTACCGCCTGATCGGCTGCGTGTTCCATCGTTAGCTTTCGCGCGTTTGGCTTGGTCAGGTGCTTATCAGAACCGGTGGCGAGGTATAGCGATATGGGTGTTACGTTCTGGCCGTGTTGCGTCAGAGACAACTCCTCGGAGTGTGCTGAGGCACGCACTGGCTGAAACGGAATATGCTCATCATTGTCAAAAATACCGGGTCGTTCGAACAGGAAATTGACTGCCTGGATCAGGTTCGTTGATGATCGCCAATTCGTATCCAGACTGTGCCGTGAGGAGACGTCAAGTTTGGCATTGATATACGTAAACACATCAGCACCACGAAATTGGTAAATCGCTTGCTTGGGATCACCGATCAGAAACAAGGCCTGACTACCCGGACCGTGATAAATGGACTTAAAAATTTCGTATTGAATATCATCTGTGTCCTGGAACTCATCGAGCATCGCGCAGGGAAACCGGTGCGCTAATGTCGAGGCGAGACCTTCTCGATGCTCAAGTGCGTTGTGCAGTTGTGTTAACAGGTCATCAACGGTGAGTTGTCCGAGCGTCGCTTTAAGTTTTTCGAGGCTGGTCCGGATTTCATGAATCGCCTCCTGCCAGAGATTTGATTTAACCTTTTCAACCACGGTCGTTGAATAGATTTGCTCAATCAGATCCAGGCATTGGTGGGTAGGTATCGTTCCGCTTTTCAGCAGACTTCTGGCTATATTTTCGCTGGCATAAACCTCCCAGATTTCATCTGTTGGCACGAACGGTTCGTTGTTGAGGCAATAGTCGGTCATACGTTCGAGGCGTGACAGAGTCCTGGCATTTCCTCGGTAGCCGGCAGAACTAATCAGTTTCGGCAGCTCAGCTTCGATCCACAAACGTTTCACCACCTCAACATTTTTCAGCAATGCACCAACTTCTGTTTCTACGTTTGTTGAGGCCGGCAACATTGTCAGGCGGATTCTCGGCACAAATCCCCTGACTGCCTGATTTAGACTTGCTGGATTGGACCACAGGCTTAACGCGAGATTGCGCTCGAAGG
>JAJFKA010000156.1 GCA_021773555.1 Gammaproteobacteria bacterium | reverse complement strand
CGATAAGCATCATACGCGTTGCTGGATAGCTGGACCGACACCGGAACGCCACTGAGATATTGAACGGCGTCACCACCGAAATCCGCAACGATGGTATTTTGCATGCGGAAGTAGCTTGCAGCGAGGACTCCGATCCCATGTGCGTCGAACCCTGCCAGGGTTGAATTCTCAAGTGCTACCCGGGCGTTGTCATTAATCAGCAGGCCGAAACTCGTATTGTTTTGAATAATCGTATTGATCACAAAAACGGATGAGTCCTGCCTGGCCTCGATTGCGACGTCGCTGTTACTGATATCTGTATTCCGAATATGGAAATTCTCTCCGGTGAGAAAAAACCCGGTTGGAATGTTATTGATCGAAGCATTCAGGATCTGCACGTTGTCGACGAGTCCATTCAGAGAAAAGCCATATTCGCTGGCGTTACTGACACTGACATTGAAGAAGTGAACGTTGGTGATATCGGTGAGCCGAAATACCGCGTCATCGAAATTGGAAACTGTCAGATTCTCGACTCGCAGGTCATCAATATTGCCGCCTCGAATCGCGTTGTCCGCACCGTCAATCCGGGTATCAAGAATACTGATGTCGTTGTGCACATCCCGAAAATAAAACGTCTCTGCATAGTTGCGAATATCCAGGCCGGATATGACGATGTGCGAGGCATTGTTGGTGAAGTTAAACACTTCAGGGCTGGATAATCCTGACCCGTCAAATATCACGGTGCCATCAGCGACAATCGAGATAGGAAATTCACTTGTTCCAGATGTGCTGAATTCGCGAACGCCGGAATATTGTCCGGGAGCGAGGATGATTTCGTCACCGGGTTGCGCGTCGTCAATTGCGTTTGTCAGCGCCTGATCACTGCCCACATAAACCTGACGGATCGAGGGTAAATTTCCGGGAATCTGCGGATGGATTGTAAAGTCCAGCTGAACCTCAACGTTGCTGGAGGCTCCACTTTCCTGAAGCATGATCGTTGTGGTTACCGATTCTACGTTCTGTGCTGCTCCGGTAATCTCGCCGGTTGTCGCATCGATGCTTAACCCTTGCGGCAGGCCGGAGGCTGTGAAGGTGATCTGATCTCCATCAGTATCTTCTATGGCCATACGAAGGTGAAACGGACGATTCTGGATAGCGGTGTAGTGATCCAGGCCATGGTAGGTTACGGGTTCGTTAACGTGATAGACCGTAATGGTTAACTCTTTCGTCGCAAATGGTTCTGTCAGGCCCGCGTCAGCGGTGGCGAGTTCCAGCGTATAGGTGAGGAATGTGTCACTGCCCTGGGTGAAATCAGGCGAGAAGCTGAATTGTCCCGTGTCTGCATCGAGGGTCGCGTTGGCAGGTAGCGGCGACAGTGTGAGAAACGAAAAATCGTCTCCATCAGCATCGCTCGCCGATAGTGTCACATTGAGAGTTTCACCTTCATTTAAGTCATAGAAGGTGAGGTCCGGGGCGGTAAATGCGCTCGGTGACCCGACGCTCGAGTTGCTGCGTTCAAATGCACCGAGTTCAACGAACCCTGAGCGTAACTGGCCGGCCTTGTCCAGGGCCAACAGCAGCTCTGAGACCACTGAGGTATCGACCTGAATACCTTTGTCAATTGCGGGACTGTCCTGCTGCAGGCGATAGTCACCCGACGCGGCGCTGAGAAAACCAGGAGCCTGGCCCGTTATGTCAGAACCGTCGATGCTAAATCCATACACCGGCCCCAGAACATTCTGGTAGAAGAGGTTGTTACTCTCCGTGAGATTGTTACCGGGAGACAGTTCGATACCGGTCTCTCCGTTGTTGACAAATATGGAATTGTAGATACTCGAGTTGGTAGGTACACGGGAGTGCGCACGGAAGGCGATGCCTTCCTCCCCATTGTTGTCAATGACCGAGTGATAGACGTGTACCACAGCACCTTCGGATTGCTTGATGCCGGATTCTCCGGCGTTGCGAATGATGCTGTTCACGATATGAACTGTCTTCTCGGCAAAGGGCTCAGAAAATTCTGGCATGCTGCTACCCTGCGTGTCGTCTGAATTATCGCGTCTCCAGGTCTTGATATTGACTGCCGGATTATCTTCAGCAATCACGTTATAGAGCACGCCATTCATCTGGACATCGAAGCCGTCCTCGCCATTATGGTGAGCGTGGCTGTCGATGATTAGTATATTCTCACCCGGCTCCACGTGGATACCATCGCCGTCTCCATCCGCACCGAGACCATCGGTATTGTAGGCAGACTCAACCCGTTCAATGACAACGTCAGTACAAAACATGACGTTGATACCCGTCTCAAAAGTATGGTGAACGTAGAGGTCCCTGAGCACCAGGTTTCTGATGTAGCGCAATCGCAGACCGGTAACACTGGTCTGGGTGAACTCGGAATTTTCGATAGTGATGTCGGTTTTCATAGAAAACCCTTCAGTGGATTTCCTGAAATTACGAATGACGAATCCGTAGAAGTGATGGTAGGACGCCTCGTCCAGTTCAATTCCGTTACCGGCACCATCGCCTTCAATAATAACGGTGTGCCCGGGGTAATTTCGGAAAATAATTTTTTGCCCGGCAGCGCCCGCAGTCTGGATATCGAGGCCGCTCTGTCCTGGTCGATTATAGATGGCGTTTTCCGCGCCTGGGTCCGTGTCCCCCTTGATGTAGACAAAGTCCCCCGGCGCTACTGAGTTTACAGCGCGATCCAGAGTCATCCATGGGAAATTTTCGCTCAGTCCGTCATTGCTGTCACTGGCGTTAACACTGTTCTGGTCCACGTAAAAGACTCGTTGGCCTGCATAAGGAACAGGTCCGGCATTGACTGGTTTTGAAGCCGCAAAGATGTCGGCTATCGTTAAACTGTCGTCATTAAGCGTAATACTCTGGCTGAACATTTGCTCCAGAGTGCCATGATTGTCGGTAAACTGAATTGCACCCTGGATAGTTACCCCCAGGTCTGTCTGTTCGGTCATATAATTCGGACTAACGGCGTCGCTGATGACAATACCACCACGCAGCCACTGGTAAGAAATGGGTCCGAGTCCATCTGCGTCCGAAATAGCAGACAGGCTGAGTGTCAGGATCTGGCCAGGTTCAATGTTAGCAGTGGGGCTGATGGTGACAGACCCGGTTGGTGGGTCATTGACGTTCTCTACCGTCGCGGTATTGATGCTGGTGACAGATTCTGGATTGCCTGCTCCATCAATGTAGGAAACGTTGACGCTGATTTCAGCTCCAACGTCGTCGTCACCATTGATATAGGTACGGAAGGATGCACCGGTCACCGGCTGTCCGTTGCGCAGCCATTGGTAAGCCAGAGTGCCCAGGCCATTATTGTCGATGAGCGACGTTGTATCCGCTGTTAATTGCTGGTCTTCTTCAAAGTGCCCGACGATGAATACGTCGCCTTCGGGAGGGCTGTTCGCCGTAAACCCGTCGATGGCGACCGAAAACTGACCAACCTGCTGATTGCCGCTAAAGTCGGTTGCTGAACAGTTAACTGCGGTCTCTCCCGCCATGAACCAGCTGCCCGACTCTGGTGCGCAGGTAGTTTCAACAAAAGGATCTACAATGTCGACGGCACCAGTATTCCAGGAAACGAATGCTCCGGCGGCACTGGTTGTTACTGAGATATTTTCCGGGAGAGTTAAAAGTGGCGCGGTACTATCGATGACACTAACCTGGAAGCTCGCGAAAGCCATATTTCCTTTACGATCTGTGGCGAAGCAATTGACCTGGGTTGTTCCGAGAGCAAAATTCGATCCCGTCGCGGGTGCACAACCTAACGATGGAGAGGCGTCCCGGTCGTCTGTGGCTGTTACAGTAAATGCTACGATCGCGCCCTCCGGTGCGTCAGCCTCGGCAGTTATATCGGTTGGTACTGTAATCACCGGAGGGGTTCTGTCCCGACGCCATCTGTTTTTGGCTGCAAATGCTTCCTCCGTCATAAGGAAGATCATGCAGATGGCAATCAGGTAGTTTGCGATTTTCATTTGTAGCCTCGTATTTCCGAAACGGAAGTTCTGAAAAGTTGAGGCGAGTATTACGAATAAGAGTCGTCAGATATGAGATGCAAGTCACATGAAAAGTTAACGGTCGATTGCGCCGATGAAGTGCTCGGTTGTTTGTGCGGTGGATCACAATACTGTGCACCGGGTTACCGTCGGTCGCGTTATGTTGGGGACGAAACGTATGCGACATGGTAAAAATGTTGGAATAAATTTGGTTTCGTTTTTTCGAAAGGCACTGAACGGTCTTTAATACCGATAGACGGGTTTAAGTCACCGGCGGAATGAATGACGACGTAACCTGCCTGCTTGAATTTACAGCGGCGGTGGAATTTCGATGATGTTAATAAATGACCGGTCGGACTTCCTTATGCCCAGATAAGCGTCCCGATAACGGGAATGAATTGGGATGAATGCGAAGTCCGAAAACTGACCGTGATTTTCACTCAGCCACTTGTCGAGCTGATCATTTTCGTCGCGCGCACGCAGTGCTGACTCAGGCGCTGCATCGGCAAGCACCTGATCAAAATGTTCAAAAAGTGGTTGGTAAGTCGGTTTGTGAACCCATGCGGGTATGCTGTCCTGATAGAGGATCTGGCGCATATCGGCTTCCTCGATGGGATCGCCTGGTAGTTTGGAAAACACCATTGCCGGTAGATCGTCACTAAATTCCCGAGGATCAGGGGCAGGCACACCATAGTCTGTGAAGGTGTCAGCGCTTGAGCTATAAAAGTGCTTGTCATAGTAGATAAAAAATATCGGTCGTTCGGAGTAGATGATGTAAAGACCCGCCAGCAGGCAAGTGGATTGCAGCAGCGCGATGACCCAGAGATCAAACTTAAGCCCGGGCTTGCCGTGCTTAAACACGATCAGCGTCAGTACCGGTCCGAGTATCAGGTCAACCCCGATGATGATGCGCATACCTTCCCACCCGCCATCGATGGCGAAGAAAAAGCCTGGAAACCAGTGAAAAAACACTACATAGGAGATTGCGAAAAAAACGACCAGACTAATGAGGAAGTGATAAGAAAAAGCTCTAAATCGTGTCACGGTTCTATCTCTTTAAACAATGCGCATCGACAAATCGGTGGCCTCACAGTGTTTGGTAAGTGCGCCGATGGAAATGTAGTCGACGCCGGTTTCGGCGATTTCAATGAGCTGTGCGTCATCCTCGATACCTCCGGAAGCTTCCAGTTTGATAGCAGTATTATTGGTCTGTACAGCTTTGATCAGCATTTCTGTGGTGAAGTTATCGAGCATAATCCAGTCCGGTTGCGCATCAATAGCCCGGGCGAATTCCTCAAGATTTTCAACTTCAACTTCGACTCTGGCTTGCGCTGAAAGTTTCCTGGCGCGTGCGATGGCAATTTCGATTGAACCAGCGGCGGCGATATGATTTTCCTTGATGAGGAACGCGTCAAACAGGCCAATGCGGTGATTTTTTCCACCCGCTAGATTGACCGCATATTTTTGCGCCAGTCTTAAGCCGGGAATCGTTTTTCGCGTATCCAGAATACAGGCGTTGGTATGTTTCACGAGATCCACGTAGTGACGAGTGCGGGTCGCGGTTGCGCAAAGGGTTTGCAGGAAGTTGAGGGCGGTCCGCTCGGCGGTGAGGATAGCGCGCGAGTTCCCTGACAGGGTCAGTAGCAGCGTGCCCGGTGAAACCCGTTCACCTTCGCTCACGTGCCAGTTAATTTCCAAATTCTGATCCAACTGCGTGAACACTTCATCGACCCAGGGCCGGCCGGCTATAACAGCCGGGTCCCGGGTAATCACCTCTGCCTTCGAGCGATGTTCCGGGTCAATAAGTTCTGCGCTCAGGTCACGATTTCCGACATCTTCAAAAAGCGCACGTTCAACTGTTGAAGCAAGTGTCTCGAAGTAATCAATTTTGCCGCTAGTAGCCATTCTGTCTCAACGTCAATGAATCGCCCGATTGAACGAATTCGAGCTGTCCCAGGGCGCTCATGCCTAACAGGATCCCCGGAGATTGCATGGCAGGGTTGATACTTGCAGGGACATTGAACAGTGAAATGTCACCGATCTGCAAATGGTCAACCCGGGTTTCATAAATGGTGACCGGGCCATTTGCGGTCATTGCTCTGCCGGAGCGCCCTGCCTTTAAATCGAGTTGCGCTGCGAGTACTCCCGGAATAACGACATCAGTGGCGCCGGTATCGAGTAAAAATACGACTGGCTTGTCGTTGATGCTGCCAGAAACCACGTAGTGGCCTTGACGGTTTCTCTCCAGATTTACTTCGATGAACTGAGCGTTTTGAATAGAGTCGGGATGCTGGTTTGGATTTTTCTGGTGCTCCTCAAAATTGCCAAACAGAAACGTCAGCAGCGCGAGCCCAAGGACACAGGCAACCGCAAACATACCCTGGCCAATATTTTTGGTTTCCATGAAGCTGGGATCACCGGCGAGTCAGATGTACCGGGATTATAGCAGCGAAAACGGTGCACAGTTCCAGCCCATGATATGATCGCGCTTCAATTGGTCAGGTCTGGTGCAGGATGAAGATCGTTGAACATGAATTGAGTTCGGCCGTCCAGAGACAAAGCCCCAATTTCGATGAACGACCCGATGAGAATATCGACCTGATTGTGATTCACAACATCAGCCTGCCCGCCGGACATTTCGGAACCAGATTCATCCCCCAACTGTTCTGCAACGAACTCGAACCGGCTGATCATTCGGATTTCTCCGATCTGGCCGACTTAAGGGTTTCGAGCCACCTGCTTATCACTCGTGATGGCGGCGTAATCCAGTTTGTGCCCTTTAACAAGCGTGCCTGGCATGCAGGGGAATCGAGTTATCAGGGCAGAATGCATTGCAATGATTTTTCTATTGGCATCGAACTGGAAGGCACGGATGAATCGGGTTACACGGAACGACAGTATCGAAACCTGGCCGCTATCTGTCACCTGCTGTGCAGTTTTTACGGTATTCCCCTTGAGCACCTCGCAGGACATTCGGAAATCGCTGCCGGAAGAAAGACGGACCCTGGACCCAGTTTTGACTGGAGCGTTTTAAGGCAGAGCATTTTTAGCATTACTGCACGCTAACGTTTAGAATTGCTAGCCAGGGTTCAGGTCGTTCCAAAACATGAAATTTCTCGTCATCATCATACTCGCGTTCTACTACCGTAACTGGGTTGGCGGCAATCAGCTACGTGATGAGATTCGTGTTGATGGCTGGTTTTCCTGGGTATCCAGCCGGGTAAACTCAGAAAACGTGCGTTTCGTGCTGAGCGTAATCGTGCCATCGATCCTGTTGCTGCTGATATCAATCGAAATTCGCGATTGGTTGCTGGGACTGCTCTGGTTTCTCATTTCAGCGGGACTCATTGCCTACAGCATCGAGATCGTGGATACAGACATCGCCTTCGATGATCGAATTTTGTGGCTGCGGAACAACGCCGGCGAGGGTGAAACCAGTGAAAACTTTGAGAGCGATATCACCTATTTTGCATTTCAGAGTTATGCGCCGGTTCTGTTCTGGTTCCTGATTCTGGGCCCTGCGGGCGTACTGCTGGTGACGCTATGCCAGCGTTATCTGGACCATCATGAGGAAGAGGCCGGGAATCTCGCGGATATTAGCCAGTTCTGGCTTGAGTGGCTTCCGGTGCGCATCAACCTGTTTATTTTTGCGCTGGTAGGTGATTTCGGCCGTGCGTGGCAGCCATTGATGGACAACCTCGGGGATTTTGAGTCCTCATCTGCCAGTGTTTTTCATCGCGCAACACCTTCGCTGGTCGGTGATTCCGATCTCACATCGGGACCGGAACAGCACATCACCGAGCTCAATAATCTGAAACTGCTGCTGGATCGTGCTTTCTGGGGTTGGATCGGGTTTGCTGCGCTACTAACGGTCTATGGCTTCTGAGTAGCCTGCGCGCGCACACCATGGCGATCCTGGGTTTTCTGCTGGTACTCGTCTTCCTGCCGGTTAATGCCGCGATTAAGGTCACCGACGACCTCGGCAATGAAGTGGTCCTGCCAGAACCGGCCACCAGGGTGGTATCGCTTGCGCCCCACCTGACGGAACTGCTGTTTTCGCTGGGTGTGGGGG
>JAJFKA010000155.1 GCA_021773555.1 Gammaproteobacteria bacterium | reverse complement strand
CCTGATCAGTGAGGGTGATCATTATGGTGAAGTTCTACAGAAATGTGGCAAACCAACCTTCGAGGAAAAGTGGACTGAAACGCGACTGGTTCACTTTCGACCGCATCCCCTGCTCGCACCTGAACTGACCACCGGCGGCATCGTGATTCGCCTGTGGACCTATAACCGCGGCAGTAACCAATTCATTCGTCAGTTACGCTTTGAAAATGGCATTCTCAAGAAGATCAAGTCGCTGAACTACGGCTACTAACCCCGCAAGAGCCCTGTTGTTCTAATTGGTTATTTTTGCCATACGGCTGGTTAATCTGGCCACAGCTGTGTTCGCTCGAATTCTTTTATTGTTACTTATCAAGAACTTATTGTGTTGGCATAGAAATTGTATTTCCAGTAACGAACTTACGTAAAACTGTATTTAGATCCGCGTAAGTTGACTGAGAAGGAATTTACAATGGACCTCATTTTGCACCTCACCTTGCTTGGCGTTGTCATCTACAACCTGCCAAAAATCGCACCGGGTATCCATGTTGAAGACTTCTCCACAGCGATCATTGTGGCCATCGTCTATGGTCTGATCAACATCACCCTGGGCACCGTACTTAAGCTCCTGTCTATACCGTTCATCATCATCACAGTGGGAATCTTCCTGTTCTTTATCAATACGTTCCTGCTGTGGCTCACCGACCAACTCGTTGATGATTTCGAGATTGAAGACATCGGTACCACATTCGTCGCTGCCTTGATCATCACAATCAGCGACACCTTACTTGGATGGGTTTTCTAATGTTCTTTCTAAAATTGCGACAGTTTCGAAATGCGCTTGTGACCTCAACAGCCAGCAAGCCCCAGCGTGCGCTTTTGACACACGATAATGACGACCGGGAGCAGGCCACTGACGCCTCCACCACTGGACAAAATTTAGACAATAGCCCGGAGTTGACGGCGACGGACTCACGTAAAGTCGCGGCAGGCAACAACACAGGCGCGCAGGTATGCTGTTTTCCAAACAGAGCGGAGACTCCAGTGGAACAAGCCCCTCATCGCCGGGATATCTGCGCCTGACCCCATGAGCTTTAGCTGGTACGGTCGCCAGTCGTCACTGCGGCAGTCGTCACTGCGGCAGTCGTCGCTGCGGCAGTCGCTGATTCCTGAGGGCTTGATGTCGACAGGACGAGTCGAGTAAGCCCGCGGAAAAATGGATTGCTACCCCATTCCTGAGATTCTTCTGCAAGGCTTAAAGTCGTAAACCTATCCAGCAACCGGGTGAATGCAATCCGTGCCTCGAGACGTGCTAACGCCATACCGAGACACAAATGAATCCCATAACCAAAGGCAATATGACGATTGGGATTCCGATGGATATCAAATCGCTGGGCATTCGCATGGAACTTTGGATCGCGGTTGGCAGCGCCGATACCAACCATCATCATCTGATTTTTGCGCAACTGATGGCCAAAAAAAAGGAAGTCCTCGGCTACGAAGCGGATGGTCATTTGAATCGGCGGCTCAAAACGCAACATTTCTTCGATGGCGCCATCGATCAACGCTGGATCATCACGCAGTGCCTGAAGTTGTTGCGGGTGTTTCAGCAAAGTGTACAAGCCATTACCGATCAACCGCGTTGTAGTTTCATGGCCAGCCGTCAATAACAAAATGCAGTTGGAGATTAACTCATCCCGGGACAATTTGTCGCTGTCCTGCTGGATTCCAAGTAGTACCGAGATAAATCCCTGGTCCGGACTTCGCTCCTTCTCCGTTACCAGTCGGTCAAGATAATCACGCATCGCTTTGTCAGCCCGCGCTGCTTTCTCAATCAACGCAGGATTGTCGATCATGGTCGCACCAGTCAATTCCTCGGACCACCGCTGAAAAAGGTGTCGTTCATGCTCAGGAACTCCCATCATCTCGGCGATCACCATGGCCGGGAGTGGCTGTGCCAGGGTCGCGATCAGATCAAACGATTCCCCTGGCGAGACTGAACTCAGCATTTCATCAACCAGCGCCAGAATTTTCGGCGCGAGCGACTGAACATAATTGTTGGTAAATCCACCTGCCACCAGCTTGCGCAGGCGGGTGTGATCGGGTCGATCCCGATTTAACATCGCGGGCTTTTCAATCAGCGGGATGTCGAGACCGTTCGAGGCAACCTTAAGCAAGCTGAAGATAAACCGATTACGGCGCAGATCATTACTGAACCGAGGATCCAGCAAGACCTGCTGCACTTCCTCGTAGCCGTTCACCAACCAACCCTGGTTCGCGTAGGATCTTACAATGTTTCCATGCGCACGCAGGCTTTCGTAACTTTCGTAGGGACTGAGACGGAACGCTTCATCACTGCGAACGCGACGACCAAATCGTAACCGGTCGATGCGACGCAGCAACCACAGACTGGCACCAATCGCTTTTAACAAGGCAGCATAAATTAAACTTTGCATCGTCTTACTTGTTCGTCAGCCATTTCTTGATTCATCCAGAAAGGCTCGAACAGCCCTGATATCCTTCATCTGCCTGCTTATGCTGGCCATATCAAACTCTTCAACAAATGTAGCCATCAAAGGGTAGGTGCACTCTATTGCTCGCGTCCTTAAAGTGTCGCCTTTTTTCGTCATGTGAACCAGCTTACTCCTTCCATTCGACGGATCGGTATCGATCGTGATTAATCCTTTGGCACTCAGTTTCTTTAGCGTATTGGTCATCGCACCCCTGGTCACCTGGAATGCGGCTGCAAGTCTGCCTGGCGTGGCAACTGAATCAACGCGAACGAACCAGTTCAGCACGCTAAACTGCGAAGCGGTTAGGCCATCGGGAAATGCTCGCTCAAACAGGGACCCGGATAGTTGAGAAATAATGCCTATTTCATTGAAGTAGCTGAACAGCAACTCATAATTAGCGGATTGCGGCGAGGCTTTTTGAATCATGTCATCAGGTTCCAGGTCAATTGTTTTTAGTTTGACATTAAACTGTATAGCATTAAACTATTTAATATTAAACAATTAATACGGAACCCTCGAATGAAAATACTCATCTGGATCGGCGTAGCGTTGCTTACTTTGAGCCTGGGCTTTGGCCTGGTCCAGACCCTCGCCTCGGAACGAGTGGAAGTGGTCGAACTCGAAACCCGGAATGAACAAGGCGAGCATGTGATCACGCGCTTGTGGATCATGGACTACGAAGGATATCAGTACCTGCGGGTCGGCGCTGATGGCTCCGGATGGTTCTCCAGACTAGTTGCTAACGATACTGTCCAGGTCACGAGAGGTGACGTGACAAAGCGCTATCGCACCGTCCAACGCCCTGATCTGGACAAACCAATCAATGAATTGATGCAGGCGAAGTACACCTGGGGAGACACGTTCTTCGCAACGGTATTTGGTAGCCGAGAGGGATCTATTCCCATCGAACTGCATGAATTGGAAGACTGAGATCCGGCGCGGCTTCGAGCGGAGGTGCCGGTTCCTCCGTTGCTATGACTGCTTTGCCATCGCAGGCACGCCTTCTGCGAGTTCGACCCAGTTTTGCTTACTGTCACACCAGACCTGGAACTGCGGGACAAAATCACCGGTATCATCCAGCGTGCCGGTCTTCAGGTAGACGACATCTGGATTACCGGGGACCCTGGAATAAAGTGGCGACCCGCAGGCTCCACAAAAAAACCTCTGAACCGTACCGCCACTTGCGGTGTCGCTATCCTCGTAGAGTTTTGGCTCGCCCTCGGTGAACGAAAGCCCGGTGCTTGCGACACCTGCAATGGTTGAGAATGCAGAGCCAGCCTGCCGCTGACAGTTTTTGCAATGACAGACGCCCGACATCAACAGCTCGCTCGTCAATTTGTATTTCACACTGCCGCATAGACACTGCCCGGTGAGATCAGCCATATCTGGCTCCCAACTAGTTGAATTGGTCAACAGTAACAACCCCCGGGACAACTGTAAACGAGGCAATCCGGCCACGGTGCAGAGCGAGCTAGTCACGCAAGGAACCGGTAGCTGATCATCAATCAGTCATGAAAGACCGGCGGCCGTTTCTCCATAAATGCGGCTATCGCTTCAGCAGCCTCACCACTAGCCCCCGAACTCACCATGTGCTGGGCTTCCATTGCCAGCGA
This sequence comes from Gammaproteobacteria bacterium, assembly GCA_021773555.1. Classification (GTDB taxonomy): domain Bacteria; phylum Pseudomonadota; class Gammaproteobacteria; order Pseudomonadales; family Azotimanducaceae. Next base: position 30,721 of record JAJFKA010000155.1, on the reverse strand, counting down.
AGCGGACAAGGCCTGGTCCATACCGCGGTTCAGATTCTTTTTCATCAATCCAAGCGCCACTGCTGGACCGTTGGCGATCCTGGCAGCATAAGTGAACGCATCCTCCCGAAATGAATCCTGCGGAAACACTTCATTGAATAGTCCCATATCGCGAGCACGCTCGGCACCAATACGTTCAGAGGTCAGGAACATCTGTTTGGCGCGGGACAGGCCAATCAGCCTGGGCAAGAACCAACTCGCGCCATAATCACCGGATAATCCGATGTTGGCGAAAGCCGTGGTGACGAAGGCATTGGCCGAGGCAATGCGGAGATCACAGGCAAGCGCAATTGACAACCCCGCCCCTGCCGCCGCCCCTGGCAATGCTGCGATGGTTGGTTTCGACAGTTCAAATAGCCTTAGGGTGAGTGCTTCCTGGCGCCGGGTCAGTTCGACGACGCGTTCGTGCTCACTTTCGGACCGGGGACTCGAACCGCCCATGCCACTGACATCCCCACCGGAACAGAATGCATCACCACTACCCGTCAGCATGACGCAACCAACATCCTGCCTGCGTTCCAGCACCAGCAGTATTTCTCGCAGTGCCGGTGTCAGAATATCTCCCAGCGCATTCTTCTTCTCGGGTTTATTCAGCGTAACAGTGGCAACTCTGCGTTCCACCTCACAAAGCAGTTCACTTGTACCCGTATCCAGGATTTCCATAAGATCTCATCTCGACAAAAGTGTGTATTGTGTACTTTCTATATATTCTGATTACGAAAGAGTTGCATAATAAAACTTGTTGCGCGGTTGTACACCCAGGTGATCCATAAGTCACAAATACGCAGGATAAAATGATGACTACCGAATTCCATTTCGATTTTGGCAGCCCAAATGCCTATCTCAGCCACCTGGTGATACCGGCTATTGAGGCGCGCACGAGCGTCAAATTTGAATATATTCCAGTCCTGATCGGGGGTGTCTTCAAAGCCACCAACAATGTTTCACCGGCTGTTTCCCTCCAGGGGATCAAGAACAAGGGCGAATACACCGGCATTGAAACCGAGCGATTCATTAAAAAGCACGGCATTACACTGTACGAGCGAAACCCATTCTTTCCTGTCAACACGCTCCAGATAATGCGCGGTGCGGTTTTCGCTCAGAGCGCAGGAATATTTGAACACTATGTGAATGAGGTCTATCGACATATGTGGGGCAACCCCAGGAAAATGGACGAACTCGATGTCATCCAGGCGGCCTTCGAAGAATCAGGATTACCATCTGCAGATATCCTGGATGGTTGTCAGGATCCTGCCGTCAAACAACAATTAATTGACAATACCAACCGATCGGTTGAGATGGGTGCGTTCGGCTCGCCTACATTTTTTGTGGACGGCGCAATCTATTTTGGCAAGGACAAACTGGTTGACGTTGAAGAAGCAATACTTCGGGCGACCGACTGAAACCAGGATTCTAAAGACAAGTACCCGACAGAGATAAAGGAGAGCAACGATGAAAGCAGCTGTTTACTACACTGGCGGTGCACCTGACGTGCTTCGCTACGAAGATGTGCCTGACCCGGAATGCGGGCCCAGAAATGTACTCGTGGAAGTCCACGCAATCAGTATTGAGGGCGGCGACGTACTCGCCCGCAGTGCCGGACCTGCCGGGCCAGCACCGCATTGCGGAGGCTATCTTGCCGCCGGGATAATCAGGGAAGTGGGTAATGAAGTAAAAGACCGATTTGTCGGCCAGCGCGTGACGACGGCCGATAACGGCGGCTCTCACGCCAGTCTGCGTTCTGTCAATTCACGTTCAGCCTGGCCGATCCCGGACGACATGTCACTCAATGTTGCTGCCTGCATCCCGATTCCATTTGGTACTGCGGACGACTGCCTGTTCGAATTCGGCCGGTTAACGGCCGGTGAGACGGTATTGATCCATGCCGGTGCCAGCGGCACCGGTCTGGCCGGTATCCAACTCGCGAAGCGTGCTGGTGCCATTGTGCTGGCAACTGCTTCATCCACGGATCGTATTAACCGGCTCAACGACTATGGACTCGATGCCGGTATCAACTATACCGAGGTCGATTTCGCCGCAGCCGCGCGGGAATTAACCGACGGCAAAGGACCAGATCTGATAATCGACTCTGTCGGCGGTAAAAATCTGGAACAGAGTCTGGCTTGCGCTGCCTACCGGGGACGAATCATCGCCATGGGCGGCGTTGGCCGGGATAGCTACAAACCAGACTTTTCAGTGATGGCGGGGCAGAACAAAACCTATGTCAGCTACTATCAGGGTGCCGAGCTCATGTTAAACGGCGTTCGCGCCCGGGCCAATGTGGATCGCCTGATCGAGGAGGTCGGCCGGGGTGAACTTCAGGTCGTCATCGACAGGACTTATCGATTATCCGAAGCGGAACAAGCACATGCCTTCATCGAATCACGGCAGGCGTTTGGCAGGGTTGTCATGGTGCCGGATGAAATTGCCGGATAAGTTTTCCGTTGGTGTCGGCGACATGGCATCACTGCAGGCAATCCGGCACAATGCATCATCCTAAAGTGAATTCCTGATCAGGAAACAGCGCCCTCATGAATAAATTCATCGCGACGATTTTAGTCTGCATACCTTTGTTACCTGCCCTCGCTACAGCAGAAGATAAATTTCTTGATGGCACGCCAGTCGCGATTTACTACGCCACTTCGCGCATTGGTGATGTGCGGGAGATTGAGGTCGAAATCGCCAGTGCAGGTGGCGAGATTAAAGCGTCAAAGTTGCTGGAAAAATTTCCGGCAGAAAACGCATGGCTAATTCACTACTACGACAAAGCTGAGCGGGAAAAGGCGCTGCAGTTAGTTATGTTGATACAACGGGAGTTTGATGAATCACTCTCACCGCGATTGCAAAAGCGCGGTCTGCTGCGTCGTAAACCAAAAAATCAGCTGACGCTCTATCTCGAATAGCGGATTCATCGCCTTTTCACCATCTGAAAGCTTGCAGCGCTCACCTCCTCGTTAACTCAACACCGGGACGACCTGCGTTGCCTGCCCGGCCACAATGTACCAGGTAATCAGCAGGCCGTTAGTCAAAGCGCCAGGATAAACACTGCCGGTCCGATAAAAGAACCAGGTTGAAATACAACCGACGAGGATCATCAGTGGCACAAACTGAATCGCGACAATCGTCAGCAATGGCTGAGACGCGAGCGCCAGAGTGCCGCCAAGGAATAGCGGAACGTACTGGACCACTAACAACGCAACGAAACCCAGGGCGAGGATCACGGCATTCACGCACATCGCTTCCGCCACCGTTTTTGCACGGAGGCGAAGCTGGGTATGTAAAACCACATCGAGAATGATGAAGAATCCGATAAAAAAAGGCAGATAAACCAGAAACTGATAGAACTGGGCTTTTGACATCAGCTTCAAAGCGACGACCCAGAATCGGAAATCAGTCAGAAACAAAAAATCGACAATAGCAGCAAGGATGTAGAGGCTTCCCACCACGCCAACGGCAAGTAACAGCGAATGACCGAACTCTCTGATCCCGCCCAGACCGCACTGGTCCCTGTTTCCAATAACGCCGTCTCCAAACTTCAGCCACAAAGAGAACAACGCAGCACTGACCAGAGCGTTGCCGATAAGCCATAAGACAACCCCGTTGGTAATCGACTGACCCAGCAATCCATTCGCCGGAAACCACAGTTCAGCTGATGCCTGCAAGGGGAAAAACGTGAGGATCGGGATCAACCCGGTGAGCACCGCTGAGGTAAGCCAGCGCCTGCCTGTGAGCCCTCGATTGGCCGGCACCGGCCCTTTCAGGACGGATAGCATCGTGCTCGCGAGGAACATATTACCCAGCGGAAAAACCAGAATGAATAATCCTGCCAGCGCAACAAGGGTGCCAAGCTCCTTCCAGAACCACAACTGATCATTTGATGCGAGCGGCTGACTGGGTCCAAGTATATGTTGCAGCCAGTCCACCGCCTCACCGATAGCTTCACGGGATAGATGATCCCCTGGATGAGTGACTGCCGGTGTTGCCAGCTTTCGCGCGGTTCCCGCCTCAATATCACCGTAGACTCGGCCACTGACAACGCTTTGGTTTGTGCCGAACAATGACTTTAGCTTCTCGGTATCTCTGATATCCCGGGGAACGGGTGCACCCCACATAAGCTGGGAAAATTCATCGTAAAGACTGAATACCAGCAGCAGGTTTCGAGGAAAGACCTCGGTCCCAACCGCGGTACCAAAGGTCCCCGTTGACGATCCTTCCAGCACCATGGCTGCATACCCCTCAGGCATTGCCTGGGCTGCCATCAGACTGCTCCAGCCGCCCATGGAATGACCCTCAAGACCGATGCGGGACGCATCCACAAATGCCAGTGTTTGCAGGTACCGAAGTCCATCCGGCCCACCAAATCCATGGCTGAATGCTGGTGGATCGGAATAACCATGGCCGGTCTGATCGAGTGCCAGCACGACAAATCCCCGGCGCGCCAGTTCAATCGCAAATCCTGACTGGGTTTCACGTGAGTTGATGTAACCGTGCACAGCCAGCACCGCAGGCTGCGGTGTCTCCGCGGTGGCAACCGCCGGAATATATAACAATGCGCTTAACTGGTTACCTGCTGCGCCCATGAAACGAACATCTCGCACGACGATTTCGCCGCCCCCCTCTGCACATAAGCTGCAAGAAAACTTCCACCGAAGACGAGCAGCAGCGCCAGAATCAATCGATGTGTCATAACATTCTCGTTAGCCTTTGTCGGGAAACCATTATGGCAGCGTTGCACCGAGTTTTTCACCAACCAATTTTCCGACTCACCGGGCAGGGTGCCGGGGGTGATCAACTGGTGATCTGTTTTTGTGTGCCTCACGTTCTGTAACCGCGAACTCCGGGGATTCGGGGCTGGGAGTTGATTGTTCCAAATTCGGGATTTCAGTAAACAATTTTTGTATACTGTCGCCTCGTAAATTTCACGCGCCTGGCGGTGAGTGGCCACAAACCATGATCCGGCCAAAATTGGATACCCACCCGATTAACATGTTGAGATGCAAATGACTGAAAAGAAATCCAAAATTATTTACACCCATACCGACGAAGCCCCGGCACTGGCCACCTACTCCCTCCTCCCGATCATTGAAAAATTTACCAAAGCCGCCGGTATCGGTTTCGAGCTTAGAGATATTTCACTCGCGGCGAGAATACTTGCCGCATTCCCTGACCGACTCACAGAAGACCAGAGAGTCCCTGACACCCTTGGCGAACTCGGTGCGTTAACCGCAGAGCCTGACGCTAACATCATAAAATTACCCAACATCAGTGCATCAATCCCGCAACTGATCGACGCCGTCACCGAACTCCAGGCCCAGGGTTATGCCTTGCCGGATTATCCTGAGGTTCCGGAAACTGACGAAGAAAAAGCGATCCACGACAGCTACGGCAGCGCCCTCGGCAGCTCCGTTAATCCAGTGTTACGCGAAGGTAATTCCGACCGGCGCGCGCCAGAATCAGTCAAGCAATTCGCGCGTACCCATCCTCATTCCATGGGCAAGTGGAGCCAGTCATCGAGAACCCACGTTGCGCACATGCGTGAAGGTGACTTTTATCACAGCGATCAATCCATCGTTATTGAGAAAGCCAGTAAGTTGAGCATCGAGCTCGTGAAGGCAGACGGCTCGGTCACGACTCTGAAGGCCGGCTTACCGGTTATCGAAAAAGAAGTGGTTGATGGCAGCTACATGAGCATTGAAGCTCTGCGGAAATTTTTCGAAGAAGAAATGGAAGGTGCCCGGAATGCCGGTTTACTTGCCTCACTGCATCTGAAGGCAACCATGATGAAGGTATCCGATCCCATCATCTTCGGCCATGCGGTAACAGTTTACTTCAAGGACGCCTTCGAGAAACACGCGCAAACATTTGATGAACTTGGCGTGAACCCCAATACCGGGCTTGCCAGTGTTTATGAAAAAATCGAGGGGGTCACATTTTCATTACGCAATGAAATCGAACAGGACATTCGTGCCTGCCATGAGAATCGACCTGAAATGGCGATGGTTGATTCGGACCGTGGCATCACCAACCTGCATGTTCCCAGCGATGTGATCGTCGATGCATCCATGCCTGCAATGATTCGTCTCGGCGGCATGATGTGGGGGACTGACGGCAAACTGAAGGATACCAAAGCTATCATTCCCGATAGCTGCTACGCGACTATCTATCAGGAAGTTATAAATTTCTGCAAGCATCACGATGCCTTCGATCCCACGACCATGGGAACCGTACAGAATGTTGGGCTCATGGCCCAAAAAGCAGAAGAGTACGGATCCCACGACAAAACCTTCGAGCTGCCCCATGCCGGAACTGTCAGGGTAGTCGATCAGGACGGTAACATTCTGATTCAACACGAAAACCTTGGTCAGGGTGACATCTGGCGAATGTGCCAGACAAAAGATGCACCGATTCAGGATTGGGTGAAACTCGCCGTCAATCGCTCTCGACAATCCGGCATACCGATCGTCTTCTGGCTCGACGAGTATCGAGGCCACGACGCGCAAATGATCAAAAAAGTGGAAACTTATCTTAAGGATCATGATACAGACGATCTGGATATTCGGATCATGTCGCCGGATATCGCGATCCGATACACCATGGAGCGTCTGCGCCACAGCGAAGACACAATCTCGGTCACCGGTAATGTCCTCCGTGACTACCTGACTGATTTGTTCCCCATCCTCGAACTGGGTACCAGCGCAAAAATGTTATCGATCGTTCCACTCATGGGTGGCGGTGGATTATTCGAAACCGGAGCAGGTGGATCCGCTCCCAAACACGTCCAGCAATTTGTCGCCGAGAATCACCTGCGCTGGGATTCTCTGGGAGAATTTCTGGCGCTCGCGGTTTCCCTGGAAGACCTTGCGGTCAAATCAGGTAATAGCCGCGCAAAGATCCTCGCAGAAACGCTCGATCAGGCAACCGGAAAACTGCTGCTGAACAACAAATCGCCGTCGCGCAAGACCGGCGAGATCGATAACCGCGGGAGTCATTTCTACCTGGGCTTGTACTGGGCAGAAGCGGTTGCCGCCCAGGATGAGGATCAGGAACTGAAGAAGTTGTTTGCGACAGTGGCCGAATCTCTGCAGGCCAATGAAGCAAAGATTCAGCAGGAGCTTATCGACATCCAAGGTGGCCCGGTTGACCTGGGTGGTTATTATCACCCCGATATCGAAAAGATTTCCGAAGCCATGCGGGCCAGCCCGACGCTCAATGCGATCATTGATGGTTAAGCTGTTCTGATAGATGACGGCTTACAAACGGGGCGAGTCTCGCCTCGTTTGTCCTCAACGCACCCACATACCTGCCTTCATTACCCGCAGTACGCTGCGCGTGTTGGAAATCGAATCCAGAGGATTTGCCTCGAGCAACAAAAGGTCCGCTTTCATGCCGACCGCCACCTGTCCAATCGTTTCCTGCAAGCCAAAGAAGTTCGCCGGTTGAACTGTCGCTGCGTACAACGCGGCTTGTTCCGATAACCCGCTCGCAACCAGCAACTCGAGTTCCCTGTGCAGGGAATCGCCTGGAATTCCAAACCCAATCGGTGTGTCGGTGCCCGCGCCAAGAGGCACTCCGGCACGATACATCTCGCCAACGAGAAATAAACTCCAATCACTGAAAGTCGGATCGATGGTGGTGTCACCCACTCCCTCAATAGCCTGCTGCCAGGCGGTCAACACCGTCTCTGGCAATTTGCCCGACGCCGATTTCCAGGTTGCCTGTTCGTGCGGTAAGAGTTTCGGTCGAGTATTCAGACGAAGTGTTGGAACCTGAATGGTAGTGGCGAGTGCAGCCAAAACCTGATCGCAACGCTCGTTACTATAGGCTTGAATGGCAGGTAAACGTTGTAATCGATGTAACTGGCTGCGGAGGTCGAATCCTCGACCCGAGAAACGCTCGATGATACTTCGGCGCTCATCGAGAAGTGACTCCCAGTTGTCAGCGCAGGCCAGTTCAACATTCCGCAAGTGCTCCATGCTGTTCACTAACGGCCCCGCTACTTCCGCCGTCAGACTTAGCGGCACATGCGATGCGATCGGCAGTCCGTGCAATTGTGCAGCTTCCACGAGCGCGGTAAATGTTTCCGGGTCGACCAGTTCATAAATTTTGATGAAATCAGCGCCACTCGCCTTCAACCGGGCGACCCACTCTTGTGCTTCGTGTTTGTCCGCGACGCGTGTTCCAAGCGGGGGGCGACCCGGATCACCGCCATCGTAGACGACAAGCGCACCGTCCAACAGCGGCCCGGAGATATAAACAGACGGGGCTGGTCGACCAGACGATCGCAATTGCTGACGAAAGTTTATGAGGCGATCAAGTTCACCGCCGGTATCACGCACACTGGTGATACCGAAATCCAGGAACATATCCGCCATCGCTTCCGTGAGTCGCTCGTCATAGAGAAAGTGCACGTGCATATCCCAGAGCCCGGGGATGAGGAAACGACCTTCGGCATCAATACTCGATGACGACCGGTTTGCCGGGGCATCCATTGACTGAATAGAAGCAATAACCCCATCTTCAACAACGATTCGCTGATTGGTTCGCGCCCCTGCAACCGCATCAACCAGGGTAACATTTTCAATCACGACGATACTGGAGCTTTCGTCGCGACCGGCCGGGTCGCTACAGCCCACCACGACAAGCAGGGCAAGAAGTATTGGCAATGTTTTCATGGCGGGCTCACGACAGATTTGTCGCGCATCATCCCACATTTCTCTTATCCCGGGGTCGCCAGACATCCAGGCAGTTGAGGAAATCGGAATCTGCTACCCCCCACCCTTCCGGTATTGATCGTTTAGTCCGATTCCCGCCATAACCATCGGAACAATTTTGGTGAGGCGATTCAGGCGAGTCTGATCACGCCTGGCTTCGCTGATAAACTCCGCGTATTCCCGTCTTTTCCCAGGGGACAAAGCTGTAAAGGCAGTTGCCAGGTTCTTGTCTTTGAGAAGCTCGGATTTTAAAGGCTCGCTGACGACCAGTGATTTACTGCGGTCAGGCTTAATCGATTTGCCAGCCTGCTGGTTTGCAATCGCTTCATTGACATAAGCCTTCACCCGCCGGACGGGTATCTTCTCACCGGCCCTAAATCGCCATTGACGCATCGCCCTGGTTGACCCTTCCTGGGCGTTGACGAGCACCCCATCGGCATCCTTCAACAGTGCGCCCTGATGAAACCATAATGCCACGTGGTGTTTGAAAGCTGCCAGTCCCACAATATTTTTACCTTCAACGGTGTAACAGGGACCACCCCATTTCACCGTTTCGGTAAGCGGCAGCGACAGTAGAATAGCGCGCAACTGATTGAGTATCGGCGCCCACTCAACCCGCTTTGCAATATAGGCGTCAATCTGGCGTTCGCTCATTGACCTGCTCCGGGTCATCAAGAATTTGAACTATTGTAACGCCAGAATTGTGTGGCTCAAGTCATTGATGTCAACCGGCCTTTCGCTGAATATTTCAAGCCTCCATGGACACGCGGTCAGATTGCCGCTGCACTTTTCTGTTCTCACAGGCATGTCTCAGGCAGTTTTTCACAATCCGGGTCTTACTGGCGATGCCGATCTGTCGTGATATTTCAGGTCCGGAACACACATAGGCTATCGGAAGCTGATGTCGCATTGCTACCGTCATCACCGGGCCCAGCGTCGTGGCTTCATCTACCTTGGTTATGATGATTCCATCGAACAATACAGCCTCAAAAACCTGCACTACTTCGTCCATGCGCGCACATTCCAGTGTTGCCGAGGCAACGAGATAACGTTTTACGTCTGGATTACTGTCGTCGAGTACCTGCAGGCGCGCAAGAAGCTGGAGGTCTCGCTTGCTGGTACCCCCGGTATCCACCAGGACCAGTTTGTACGACCGAAAATCGCCAAGTTGATTGACCAGTGCGTCTGCATCTGTGCAGGAGACCAGTGGCACATCCATCGATTTCGCAATTGATTCCATACCACCTACCTGAAGCCTGGCGGTCGAGATGATGGCCACTGTCCCCGGGCCATGGCGTTGAGTGTAGAGCGCGGCGAGCTTGGCAGCGGTTGATGATTTACCAACCCCTGTGGCCCCCAGAAGGACCACGACACCGCCCCGAAGCATGATGTCATCGTTGGCGACTCGAAATTGTGAACCCACGGCTTCAAGGATGCTGCGCCAGTCTGCAGCCTGTGTTTGTCCGTTCGGCAGTTGATCGAGTACGGCCTGTGATTCGGCGGGTGCCAGACCAAGCATTTTGACTTTTTTCGCATTGATCTCGCTGATCTTCTGTTCTTCAAAACCGGATTGTTTGGCATTCGATTGAACGCGATATTCGCTTATGTGGGTCAGTTCAGACTTCAACAACGGACCTGAATCATCAATCTCTTCAGCCAACCGATCAGTATCCGAATTCTGGACCACCTCTCCTGCCGCGTGAAGACCACGAAGTTCGGAAATCTCATGATGTAACGACTGCTGTAACTCGAGATGTTCAGTGCGCATCTGTTGATGACATTTTCGTAGCGCTGCAAGTTCCTCCTGAATACTGGACTGCAATTTTCCCTGTTGGGTTTGCAGGCTCGCCAGTAACTCAACCGAGGTCGTTTCGGCTGCAGCGCGCATTTCACGCTGCTTGCCAAGCTGAACCACTTCTGACCTCAGGCTCCCCTGCAACTTCGTTAGCTCTGCATGCAAACCAATGGTGATCGGATCGAGCCTTGCTTCAGCCGCCTCGCGTTTTGAGCGATACTCACCAAGGCTGGATAATTCCTGCTGTAACGCTTCCTGGACCTCGGTAAATCCGGACTGCAGCATCAGTGATCGAGGATCAGTTTTTGAGTCGAAGGCCTCCCGCTCCTTACTGTAAGCGCGAAGCTTCTCGAGTTCTTCATCGAGAGACCGCTGTGTCTGGGTCAACGACTGCTGAATTGATCGTGTGGCGGGGCCCACCTCTGCATCAAATAAAACTCTTTGCTCTCTGTAGGCCGCCAGTTCCGTAACCTCGTCGACCAGACCCGATTGAACCTGGATAAGATCGTTATGCAGAGATCGCGTTACCGGATCCAGTTCCGCGTCCACTTCAAGCCGTTGCAAGCGGTACTGCTCAAGGCTTTTGATTTCATCCTGGAAGGATTCATGCAAATGGCCTATTTCTTCCTGTAACGCCAGAATTCTCGGGTCCGAAGCATCGTAGAATGCGGCTCGCTCCACTCGCAATGCGGCCATTTTGGACAATTCATCTGCGAGGGTACGCTGCTGGTCGCCAAGTTCATTTTGCAACGCACTTGTGATCGGATCAGACTCCGCATCCAGTTCCACCCGCTGAAGTCGATATTCGCACAGCTGAGACAGTTCACGGGACAGGCATTCCTGCAATTCATTGAGTTCACCCCATCGCTTGCTCGTCTGGGGGTCCAGTTCCGCCTCCAGCGCCTCTCGTCGTTGTCTGAATTCACTGAGACGGGTGAGTTCCTCGGTAAGTGAGACCTGGATGCTCGCCAATTCACTTTGAAGTTTTTTAGTTGCCGGCTTTTCCTGAGCTGCCCATGCAACCCGTTCTTTACGATAGTCACCCAGTTGCGCAAGCTCCTGTGCCAGCGAGCTCTGCAACTGCTCGAACTGGGCCTGCAATCGCTCGACAACAGGATCAGGTCGTGCTTCCTGCTCCTCGCGCTTCTGTCGATAGTCCTGCAACTGGACGAGTTCCCGGCGCAGGGATTTACGCAGCAAAAACAGCTCCGCCTTCAGTTCCTCAGGCAGCAACTCGGTGTTCACATCCAGCGCCTCCAGTTTCCTGCGATACCCGGCAATTAACTCAAGTTCCTCGTTCATGCTTTTCTGCATGCTATTCATCTGATCATCCTCACTGAAGTCAGTCTTGTTGGCCGGTTGCGTCAGGTCGAGGTGATCAGAAGCTGCTTCAGCTCGCATGTTTTTTTGATCAGCACTCGATGCACTCACGGTGGTACCATCCAGGAGTTCAAAATCCTCAGTCTCATCGCCCGTATCCAGGGTCGCAAAAATCTCTACCTGACCGCCACTTTGAACTGCATCGAGTATCACTGCTCCGGGTCCCATTGCCGCTTTCGCAGCCTCCAGTCCCTGCTCCATGTCCTGCCCATAAAACCGACGGATTTCCATTAACCTCTCCTTGTACGCGCACTATTTGACGTTGATGGAGTGATCAGAGCAAAAGTCGTTCCAATTTGGTGGCAGACAACACAATACGGGCGGAAGCCCTTGAAATCGGGGACCCTGCAGACACGGAAGGAGATGGCGCAGCAATCCTGTCAATTTTTTGACGGCACGAGTACCCCCGGCACGCCAACAAAGCAAGGTCAATGCAGCAAAGTTCTGACCCTAAACCGTGAGAAACACAGAACAAGTCTGTATATTCGTTGATGAATTGCTCGATGCTTTACCTGGGTCCCCCAACCGAGGCAATGACCTATGACGAAACTGGTAATCCTGTTGTTGATCCCTTTGAGTTCATCTGCTGAACCCGGCCCTCTGACAAGCTACCTCATGGCAGAACCAGCGACTTTGTTTGACATCTCTATGCTGCGGCTCAAGCGACTCACAGACTATTGGGAAACGCAAATGGTCTTCAACTACAAAAGGGGATCACAATCGAAGGCAATTTCCGGTAACGTGAACTCAGAGTACGATCCTGACAACGATAAGATATACATTGTCCTGTCTGCGATGGACGAATCCTCAAATGAAACGCAAATGCAAGCAGGTTGCCAAAACGCTTTGAAGCATATTCAGATTTACGTCCGTAAAAGCCTGCGAGAGATCTTTACCCATGAAGGACAGCGCCATCGGTCCGGGTCCGACGAGTTATGGTCGCAGTCCGGCAGCATGATTGAGTTACGTTGTTACATTTCAGGTCGTAGTTCGTCGCAGGGCAGGTTCTGGGCGCGACAGTTACTCGCCGACAAGGAAGTGACCATTGAAAGGTGGCCCGTCAAGTGAACCCTGATGCGAATGACGATCGACTCACAACCTGAGTGGTGGCCTGAATTTAGAGAAACCAAATTCTGTATTCAACAAGACAGATTTCTGGGTAATGCCGTTGTCCTGGATGCACAGCTCAGAACTTTCGAAACCAACGGTATAGCGTCCGGGTTGCTTTGGATGAGGAGATCTAGGGAATGCTGAGAGGTTCCTGTGCATGTGGTCATATCAAATACGAAATTCACGGTGAATTGATTGAGCCGGTTTCATACTGTCACTGCTGGCGTTGCAGAAAGCATTCCGGGTCGAGCTTTGGGACAACAGCTGATGTTAATGCAGAGCATTTGCGCTTCGTTACGGGTGAAACCGATTTGAAATTCTGGGAATCGAGTCCTGGCATCCGAAGATACTTTGCCGGATGTTGCGGCTCACCTATTTATAAGGCGGGTGAGGGACAGCACCTGGGGTTCCGTTTGGGTACACTTGACGATGACCCAGATGTTCTTGTCGCCGCACACTACATGATTGACGCGAAGGCACCATGGGTTCGCTTAACTGACCAACTTCCCGCTGAAGAGGGGGGTGAAGGACCATTCGATTATCTGGATCAGGATTGAGCCTCGAGATCAGAAGGATACAAGGTCGAGGCCATCACATGGGCACTACCGGACCCGGCGTAAGCCAGACTGGACGGTAGTGACTGGCTCGAATTGACAATCCCGTGGCTTTTGACAATAGTTCTTCTTGTTCGACGGATCATGGACACTCTACTTCAACAAGGATGATGTATGAAAACCATTGTCTGGATCGCTGTCTCTGTTACTGCGCTAACAGCAACACTGGTGCTTGGCATTTTCCTGGGTCGCACCTACTTCAATCCCACCCCGCCCATCACGGTTATCAAGTCATCAAGTTCTGGATATCCGGTACCACAACAATCAGTTGCAACGTTTAAAGAAGTTCACGACCAAAATGCGAATACTGTTCACGAAAAACGGCTGGCGGACATTCAACGTGCCGGTGAAATGGATGCAGAAGGATTGGTTGCCGAGATACTGACCATGGCATCCAACCCCGAAGACCGGAGAAGTTACACACAGCGACTACCGATCTACCTTGACTCTCTCGTTTCCCTGGGACCGGAGCAAGCGCTTAACCTTCTAAGCGGTGACGCGAACGAGAGGCTTAAACACATGCTATTCCAGAGCTGGCTAGCCCAGGATTTTGAAGCGGCAGCCGCGTACTTCATCAGTAACCCGTCAGAAAGAAAACTCGGCAGCCTGCTGCTGAATACGCCCGAATTAACCCACTCACCATCGCAAAATGCCGTGGCCACTGCATTTGGCCCGGAAGCTGACGAACGGCTTCGTCGTCTGAGGTTCCTGGAAATGGATCCGTTGCAGGCACTCGAGCAAATGCTCACCTCAAGCAACTTAAGCACCACAGGGGATCGCATTGGGTTGCTCCATCAGCTTGCCAATCGTTTATCGGCGGACAACTTCAGCTATGGAATTGAGATGGCGAAGACAATGACACAACGCAATGAGCGTCGGCGGCTCTATAGCGCGCTAATCCAGAATGCGGCGCGACAGGATCCAGAAAAAACATTCCAGACGCTACGCCAGCAATTTGAGGGCCACCCCGACAGATCCAGGGTTATGCGGGAATTCGCCCAACATGCGCCTGCGAGCGCCGAACAATTCATACTCGATTACGCGCGAACCAATCAGGACTACACCCTGCTCATTAACCACCTGGCAAAAATAGCCAGGCAAGATACACAAAGAGCAATGGACTTGTATAGAGAAATACCCGCGGGTGTTTTACCTAGAAACGAAATCAACCAATTCGCTCACCAGATTGGAAACGGTCAACCTGATGCTGTTTACAACTGGGTAAAACAGCTCTCAAAAGATGACGTTCAGACGAAACAGGATGTGTTGATGCAGTTAGCCCATCAGAACTACCAGTTTCTTGAAAACAAGCTACAAACCGAAACTGATCCCCAAATGCGCTCCGGTGTTCTGGCGATGGTCATCTCACAAAGAGCAAATGCGGACCCGATACAGGCACTCGAAATGATCGACGAGTTCTCTGATGACAACAGCCGGATTATGCTCACCCAACGAGTGACGCAGCAATGGGCCAATCAAAATCCAAGGGAACTGATCAACTACGCCGTTGAACAACAGGATGAGAACCTCACGCGGTCCATCAACCACGCAGCGCAGTCGTGGTATTACAAGGAGCCTCAGGCTGCACTCGAATTTGTGAGTGGTATCGAGGACAACGAAATCCGGGCGCGTGCACAGTATGGACTGATCAACTCGATGCTCAATCAGGATCCTGATCGTGCAGTGCAAATCGCTAATTCGTTACCAGCTAAATACCGGGACCGCGCGCGCTATGAAGTCACCATCGGTCTCATCCGCACGCATCGAGGCGAGATGGAGAAGATCATTACAGGCATGAATCTCGACCCCGTGACGGCCCAACGCGTCAGGGAATATGTTGAAACAAATATGTAAGCAATGGGTGATCATGAATTCGTAACTTTGCGCGATACGCCGGTAATCCGCAGACCTCATTTCAATTTCGAATCGCGACGTTCGTCTCAGTAGAAATTTGACCGACAGTGTAGATCACTGTCCCCACAACCAGTGCCAGCAGTAGCGAGATAAACCCGCCGTCCGGAATGTGCAGCGCCTTAACGAGCATTCGATCATGTTTATCCAGGCTGGCCCATTTATGCAGTGAGGCCTCAGCGAAGGCATCGGTTGCGAACAAGTCGGCCAGATCACGTCGGCTGCGGTATCTGACGACCACAATTTGATCCCACTGACTATTGGCCTCATCAGCCCAGGTGCTTGCATAGACTGGATAGGATCCTCGCGCGATCATCAGCGCGATCATCACTGAGCTAAAGCGGTCATAGGCTTCTTCGCCGGTTCCACTAAAACCGGAGTCCCTGGGATAGGCTGCGACTTCATTGAAAACATACAGGTTGGCCGTGTAGATTGGCTCGCCGTCATCTTCCTCGAGGAATTTGCGCAATGCAGTGAGGTCATGCTGTGCTCCCGGATTCTGGGTTTGCGCCTCGATTGTTGCCATATAGGCATCGACCTCAGACTGCGTTAAAACTCGAGCACTCCACTGATACCAATACATGAATGACAGGAGTATGAACAAAGCGCTCCCGACGCTGGCGGCGAAGAGTTTATATGAGCCCATCGGTTTTCCTCTGACATGCACTTGCATTATGAAAGTGCCTAGCCTAGACAAGGTGCTTGCAAAACACAAGTAGATTAGCTAAAAAGGCGCATGGCCCGAAACTCTGAACTCTGCCGTTCTAACTGCCCGATTAATTTCGTCCTGGAGACTTTCGGCGACAAATGGACGTTGCTTATCGTTCGCGACCTGATGTTCAAGGGTAAGCAGACCTACGGCGAGTTTCTTGATTCCGATGAGAAGATTTCAACCAACATTCTGGCCAACCGCCTGAAGCGGCTTGAGGACCATGGAATCGTCGAGAAAACAGTAGCGTCGGACAATCGTTCGAAACTCATCTACTCGCTCACGCCCAAAGGCAAAGATCTCCTACCCGTCATGCTTGAGATCACCGCATGGAGCGCCAGGCACGATATGACCACGAACACCCCGGATGCGTTTCTGGACATGTTTGGCTCAGCCAGGGAAGAAATGATGTCGACGTTCCTGAGCGAGTTGGAGTGAACGTTCTCTGGGCAGGATCCTGATCTTCAGCCATAAGCAGGCAGTTCAGCCGAGTGGCGCAGCGCCTGGCTGATTCCGACGCTCCTGGATTCGACTATCCGAAACACAAGCACTTGCTTTTTGAAAGTAGATGGACTCTAATGTCACCACTCTCTTTTTGCAAGTGCTTCTCGCAATGCTTGTCATCGTTGCTGTCCAGGAACGAGAGATTACATCCGGGAAGGGAGGTTGCGCGTTCGCAAGCTCACTTTTGTCATAAAACCCGCGTGACTGGCACACGCCTATGCTGACTTGGATTTTTGCGGTTCGGTTGTCACAGCGAACCCCTGCGCATCCAGGAGAAAATCTTGATAAACCCTCAATCGCTACAGAACTCGGTGACGGCGGCAAAGGTCTTACTGCTCACTCTCTTGCTTAATGCCTGCAGCAATACCGGAAAGGTTGCCGTCGTTGAGCCGGGTATTCAAGCAACCCTGGCTGAAACACTAGATCTTTACCTGGATGCCAACATTGAGGAGACCTCCCCGGGTATGGCCATTTTGGTCGTGAAAGATGGGGTAGTTTCTTATTCCGGCACCAGGGGTATGGCGAACAAGCACACGACCCTGTCGATTCAAAGTGATACCGGATTTCGACTGGCGTCAATCAGTAAGACGTTTACAGCGCTGGCTGTCATGCAATTGGTTGAACAACAAAGTCTTTCGCCTGCCGATCCAATACTACTGTTTTTGCCCGAACTCTCGACTGCCTGGCAGGACATTACCATTCACCATTTACTAAGCCATCAATCCGGCATACCCGACTTCGCCAATGGCTTCGGCACTGAACGATTGCCTGATGGGGTCACCAACCAGGATGTTATCGACTATTTCGCGACCCATGACCGGCTGGAATTCGAACCAGGGACCAACGGCCAATACAGCAACACCGGGTATGTTTTGTTGACCGAAATTGTCAGCCGATTGAGCGGTCTTTACTTTGCTGAATACCTGGCGATGAATATTTTCCGCCCGCTGGGAATGATTAACAGTTATGTCGCTGATGAGCACTCAGTTCCCTTGCAAAATGAAGCCCTGAACTACGCCGAGTTGACAACGCTCGACGGTATCAGATTTTTTGTTACTGGCTCCAGTGGGGTCGTTAGCTCGTTGGACGATATGGCTCTCTTTATGGACGCGTTACTTAGTGAGGGAATCGTCACCACCGAGACTCTCAAGGTCATGCGACAACCGCACACGCTGGACCTGTTACCGGGATCAGACTACGGCTATGGTTTGCTGTTAGATCAATCCGGTAAAGATGCATTCGCTCACTCCGGAGGCCATGATGGGTTTCTGACCTGGATGCTGGTGAACCGGGATACCGGCATACGATTAGTCATCCTGGGAAATGGAGGAGACCGAACTGCGAATCATGGCTATTTAACACGGCTGATTGATCAGTTTTATGACCAAACAAATTGATGGGACTAAGGCCTGCATACGCAATGCCACTTCAAATGGAGCGATGTTGCGCTCCCGAAGAAAGTCATCAGTCTTCAGTTGTCTCGTCAGGCGGCCAGTGATCCGGGTCAAGCACGTTCGCCAGCTCAACCTTGTTGGTAACTTTAAGTTTCCGATATATCGACTGCAGGTGATTTCGAACAGTCGAGGGCGATACCTCAAGCCTTCGAGCAATCTCCTTGTAGCTCTGACCTTGTCCAAATTGTTCGGCCACCTCGAGTTCACGCTCCGTCAGGCGGTCGGTAACAGACCTTTGCTTAAGCACAAGCACGGCCAGATCGGTCACCAGGGTTGCGTGTAGTCGAATACGATCTCCTTCAAAAGTAAAAGGCAAATCCTGTAGCCGACCCACAAGCTCGTTCGGCAGCTGGGGGCCTCGCCAACCCGGCCATTCGAGCGACAGTAATTCCGCAAACATCGGATCAGCGTTGTACACCACCCCTTCGGTGTCGGAGATACCTCGCGTCATCCCGCCTGCAGTCGCTGTATTCGATTGCTGATGCAGGAACTCGACGAGATTTACGTTCCAGGCTTCTATCATATGAGGCGCCACGAGTTCCGCAGTATGCCGTTCTGTTTCTGAGTAGGCACCGGCGTCGACCGACCGATACAGTGAAATCGCGTTAGCGATACCAAGCTGCTCATTGATGATGACAGTGGACAGGGAATGGATCATGCCGTATCGCTGACAGTGGGCGAGCATGTCCGGGTGCACGTCACGGTCCGGATCAGGCAAACTGATATTAATGGTGCGACCGGGGTCGTTAAAGGCCTCAAAACTCAAGGTATCGAGATGGCTAATTTGTGCCCACTGCGCCATCATTTCCGAGGACTGGTTGTGCAGGTGCACCGCATGAACCTGCCAGCCGGTCATCGCCTCGGAATTTTGTTGCACCTGTGTGGCTGTCCCCCAAATGGCAGAATCGAACGGGAGGATGGCAAGCAGAGCGCCCAGCGCCGAGACAGGAAAGCGGTCTGGATGCTCCTTTCTCGACAAGCGGTGAATAGCCAGCAACACCTCACTGAAAGAATTATCGTCGAACTGGGGCATGTCAGAAGCTCCGGCGGGCTTGCGCAAACTGGTGGGATTGTTTTTGCAGGCCAGGCTCTAGTGCATCTGCACTATTCTAATCCCTCACACGTATCCTGCAATATGAATCCTTAATCATGAAACTTGAGGGTGCTCATCTTGAAAAGGAACTCATCCAGATCACTGAAAGACAGGCCAGTAGCGCTCTTCCTGATAATCGTTGTCGCCAATATTCTTGGATCCAGCACGGCGTTTGGGGTACCGATGTTCCTCGGCAGGGACGCACCGGTCCACTTTGTCCCGGGCATCACGTCAACCGGTGCCAATGTCCACTTCGCGCTCAACAATGCTTATTCAGCGGCGAACACGGAAGGAGACACTTCGTGCAATTCAACGCAGTGCGCGGCAAGTGTCGTAACAACCAATCCCGGGGGTGGATGGCATAGTGGGGATAATCCAGTCAATGGGGCAACTGCCGTCATGTCAGCAAGCACCACCTTCGGTTATTTTAATATCTTCCAGAATGGGTCACAGACGATTGATATCGCAGCGCAATCAATTCTAACGGAGGCGCCAACAGCGGTTTATCACAGCGAAGGAATCCTGACCTCTGACAGCAGACAACATTCGAGGATGCACGGCGACGGCGCTGCACCGCTACGATTCTCTGCCGGCGACGTATTCTGGGGTGTTCAGTACACCGTGCGGCTTGAAGACTTTGACGGTACCTTTAATGGTAAATCGAGTGCAGACATCCAGTTGGGTTACAACCAGAACACCATCATTGAGGATATCGATATCAACGACTGGATCGAAACCTCGGGAGACCTTACGTGGTCTGGTTTTTACTCGGACATGACGTCCAGCGGTGCCCTGGACTGGCAATCCTTTTTCAGTTTGACCCGCACGAATACGAACACCGGTTCCGCAAATCTGCTGTGGGACTACACGATCTATGCCAGTTCAGAAGCGTTTGGCGAGAACGACATCAGCAACCTGCCAGGTCCGGCACCCGTCCTGCTGGTCGGATTCGGACTACTGTTGATCAGGCTTTGCCGCCAGTCTGCTGCAACAACGAACTCAGCCTGACTGCGCGCGCTCTTTTAGACACTTGACCGCGCATTGTGCATTCGAAAATAGGCACCGCGTTGCTGCATCAGTTCGTCATGGGTTCCCTGCTCTGCGATCCCTTCCCCGGTAAGCACCACTATCCTGTCAGCATGCATGATGGTTGACAGCCGGTGGGCGATGACAATTGTGGTCCGGTCTTTGGCAATACGATGCAGGGCAATCTGCACCGCATGTTCACTTTCGCCATCAAGCGCGCTGGTGGCTTCATCGAATATCAGGACACGAGGGTCCTTGAGAAAAGCTCGCGCGATGGTGAGTCTTTGTTTCTGCCCGCCTGAGAGCTGCAAACCACGTTCACCGATATCCGTGTCATAACCCTGGGATAGTGCACAGATAAACTCATGCGCCTGAGCCTCCTTTGCGACCTTAACGATTTCATCGCGGGTTGCACCCGGTCGCCCGTATCCAATATTTTCCGCAATTGTACCGGCAAACAAAAACACATCCTGATGCACGACGCCGATATTGCGCCGCAGTGAGGCAATTGATAACGCCCGTACATCGTGGCCATCGACCAGCACCTCCCCGCTTGTTACATCGTAGAAGCGCGGAACCAGCGAGCACAACGTTGTCTTGCCCACGCCCGAATGACCAACCAGCGCAACAAATTCACCTGGCGCTATCTCAAGGTTAAGGTTACTCAAGGCATCACTTGCGGCGCGAGGATAGCGAAAACAAACATTCCGAAATGACACGGCTCCCTGAACCTGGGTCAGTGGAGTCGCGTTGTCGGCGTCCACAATATCAGGCGCAATTTCCATCACTTCCATAAAACGGTGAAATCCGGTTATCCCTTCTTGCCATAACCTCGCAAAATTTGCCGCACGCGCAATAGGGTCAACCAGAATCGCGACACAGAGCAGGAACGTCATAAGATCCGCAATCGACATCCTCGATTCCAGAATCGCCACAGTACCGCCAACAATAACCAGCAGTGTTAGCAGTTGCGTGTAGGTTTGCAGCCCTACTGAGAACAGCGCCTCCGCTTTATATCCTCGGCGACGGGTCTGCAGGAAGTGCTCGTTTTGCTTATCAAATCGCGCCAGCTCAACTTGTTCGCCGCTGAAAGCTTTTACCACACGCACGCCCGATAGCGATCCTTCAACGTGCTCGTTAATCGCAGCGATTCGCTCTTTGCTCTGGCGCACTGCGACCCCCATGTGGTGATTGAAATGCAGTGCGTAGAACGCAGCGAAGGGAACCGATACGAGGATAAGCAGGGTCATGGACGGATCGAGGTAAAACAGAATGAGACTCGCGCCTGCAAACTTCAACAGAGAAATAGCAATGTCTTCCGGGCCGTGATGGTAAAGCTCAGACAGCGCAAAGAGATCATTCGAGATTCGTGACATCAGCTGCCCTACCCGCTGACGATCGAAAAAACTGAACGACAATTTCTGGTAGTGCTCGAACAGTTCCTTGCGCAATGCTGTTTCCATCTGCGCGCCCATCAGATGTCCGCGATAGTCGACGAAAAGAGTACAAACCGCCTGTACCGCGATGAGCAAGAGCATCACGCCGCCGAGCGTGTATATTTCACCCAGCAAATCGCCCTGATAGTCAGCGTTCGAGAGCCTTTTAATAATGACATTGGCGCATAACGGCAGCGCAAGCGCGGTCACGGCAACGAGTACCGCGCAGCCAAGATCTGCGATTAATACCCCAAGATGATGTCGATAGTAGGAGAAGAACCGGGTAAACCGTTTGCCGGTGAGGCGCGGTCCAGAAATGGCAGCGCTTTCTATCGTGGATAGTGCACGGTTGCTGACAGGCGGATATGGCCGAGTTGTTTCGGAAGAGTCTATTTTACGGGTTTTTGAGCTGGCGTCTGGACTGACGATGACGCCAGAATTGCCAGAATCAATCGCCTGGCGGGCAAGCCTGAGTGCTCGAGTTAGAAAAAATTGCATGGCATTTTATGTCCGGATTCGTGATCGAAAAGGTCTTTTGTTGCTGGGACATGTAGATTGCCATTGGCTCGATTCCTGTTGTATTCAAGTGAAATGCACAGATGAGCAGTGCGTGTGCCCGGCTACGATATCATTAATTCAAGTGGTTTGTTACCGGGTTATGCGGCGGTCAGTACCGTTCGATGAGAACAAACAGTCGGCTGCAGGCGAGCATCACGCGAAACCAGACACCGACTTCATTCAACAGATTCGTCTGGCCGCAACCGGGTGACCTGAAAATCAGACGCTGTATGCCGTTCGCCAGCTAGTTTCGGTTACGCGCATTTCGGTTGCTGTATTCATTGCTGCAGCGTTGGACATTTTCCCTGGCGGCGCGGACCTGCGCTTCACAGCCCTTGATCGAAGAATCATTGGTCGTGTAACTGATGCAATCCTGACTGGCTTTCGTCCCTTGATTCCGACAGAACTTGCCGAGCTGCGAATCAGACATTTTACCCAGCTTTTCATAAGAAGTGGGTATGCCACCGCAGCTTCCCAATAGTGCGATCAGTGCCAGAACAAAGAAGTAATCTCCTCTCATGATGGAAGCCCTCCGTAGGTTAGAGCGAGTGCCTTGAGTGCTGGAACAGGTTACGCTCCTGTCACTGGAATTTGTACCCTCATCAGTGGAAAATTCAGGCGCTGACATGATGGCTGTCTCGATTCGGCGCTGCCATCAGATGTTGGATCTTTGTGGGAGCTCACCATGAAATATCAAAACGCACTAATCGCCCTGTTGTTGCTGGCATTGCCGATCATTTCTTTCGGTCAGTCCCTGCGGGAGCTTGTGCTCGACAATCATTATTTGTATGTTCCGTCCGCGCAGGGGCGTCTTCCAACAATCATCGCGGTTCCAGGTTGTAGCGGTATTTCATCGGATGATCGAAGCGCCGAGGCATCCAATCCGCAACTGCGCGAGGACGATCTGCTGTTTCGTCGACACTACCGCGATGTGGCGGAGCGATTGGAGGCGGAGGGATACGTCGTGCTGTTGCTGAATATCAATACCGCCGAAGGTCTGTTATCGGCCTGTGCCAGTCCGATTGATGGAAATCGAATAGCCGACTACATCGATGAGGCGATCGCATGGTCGAGCGAACTATCTTACGTAGACCCCGAAAATCTTCACATTATCGGCTGGTCAATGGGCGGTCGAGGCGTGCTCACCTGGCTGGATGGATCACGCGATGTCAGCAGTGTTCGCTCTGCAACCGCCATCTATCCGCCCTGCGATCGTCAGACATCATTGCGCACTTCCGTGCCAATACTGATCTTACTCGGCGGAAGCGATGATATTGCAGATCCGAGTAGCTGTGAAAATCTGGTGAACTCAGTTCCTGATAATCAGCAAATCACTGTCCGCAGGTATCCCGGCGCACGGCATGGTTTTGACATCGAAGCGGCACCAGCGATGCTTGATATCGGAAACGGTCTGACTGTCGGTTATCAAAGAGACGCCGCCACTGCATCCTGGACGGCTTTACTCCGATTTCTCTCGATATCTGAATGAACGTAATTTGCATGACGGGTGGACGCATTCCGGCCCAGGCAACGCACGCTCACTCAGTGTCAGGATTCTGACGCTGTTCCTCCGCAAACCGCTCGGCGATCTGGGGCGATGTGTCCGCGCGGATCTGCGTTATGCCTTCTCTGAGCGTTATCCAGCCGGGGAGATGATCTTCTACTCCAAAGTAAAAACTGGGTGTGTCCACTGCTTTCGGTTCGTCCAGCGTGCCAACAAATATGATCTCGATACTGGCCGTGTCGCCAAACTTGTAGCGGTGACCAATCGATCCACCACAGTCCGCACAGTAATGTCGTTCCAGAATCTTCGAAGTCATGAATCGTGCAGGTTCACCCTTGCTGAATCTGAACGAATCAACCTCAAAGAAGACGCCCATCGCCGCGGCACCTCCAAGCCATCGCTGGCACATGCTACAGTGACACATGCCGCATCGAACCGGCGGCTCCGTAGACTCGTATCGAACCGCGCCGCAGTAGCAGCCCCCCGTTATTGGTTTTTCCAGACCCATGTGGATACCTCCCGAAGTGTTGTTTATTCGCTGGTTGACCCGGGCATACCGACGTCGGCACATACACAATCTTAAGCTGCCAAACGGTTGCGTCGACAAGCGGCGGGACGGCTGATACAAGACGAGATCACTTCACCGCTTGTTCGTCTGTACAAAATAGTACGCCTAAGCAAACGGATTGACGAACAATCTCTTTTTACAGTGCGGCTAGGGGGATATTCTCAACGATCCCCGGGCACAAGGTCGGGACGGGATTCATCCAGTAACTTGAGTAATCCATTGATAGCGAACTCGACGGCGCTTGCGCGAACCGAATCCCGGTTACCCTGAAAACATTCGCAGTCAGTGCCGAGGCACTCTATTTCAGCTCCCCGGCGACGCGCCCAGGCAAACCACACTGTGCCTACCGGCGTTATGATATCACCACCACCCGGACCCGCGATGCCGGTGACCGAAATACTGACGTCGGCAGAGGTGCGCTGTAAGGCCCCTTCAGCCATTTCGCGGGCCACTGGTTCACTCACTGCGGTATAGCGATCAAGGTTGAGCGCTGAAACCCCGACCATCGCCTGTTTCGCCGCGGGTCGGTAGGTAACAAAAGCGCCTTCGAACCACTCGGAACTACCCTCCATCGCGGTACAGCGACTGGCAATCAATCCACCCGTGCACGACTCAGCAGTCACCAGACGTAGTTGTTCGGTCAAGAGTCGTCTCGACAATCTTCCAATCAATCCTGGCATTGACGCATCCTCCTAACGGATTCTCCGTTGCTACAGGGATCACCGCACGTGCACTGGTCAGTTCAGTTAAGGCTATTTTTCATCCAGCCTTTACGCGCGACCCACCATGAATACCAGATCAGCAATGCGGCCACCACAGGGGACATGACAATCATCATGATGGTATCGAACATCCCGAATTCAATACCTGAGGATGCGATACGCACGGTGTGCAGTGTGGTTACGACTACAGCGGCCAGAGACACAATAAATACCGGGAAGGCGGCTGACTTTCTAAGCAGTAACAGAATGCAGCCCAGAGCACCGCCCAGCACGCCGAGCGCAAATCCGGCGGTTGCCCAGACCGGACGATTTTCGATAATCGCGCGATGAGTTTCCGACATCGATGCAACGACGTCAGTGGTCATCTGGGCGACCAAATTCATACTGCCCATCACATACCAGAGCAGTGAGATGATGCCAATAACCCAAAAGCTCCAGTGAACTGCAACATCGCTTTTATCAGTCACCCTGCCCCCCTTGCGAGCGCATCTCGGTCAGCATCTCGTCGATAATGGTGTACCCCTTACCCCAGCCGTTATCCATACCCGACATGGTCGACGTAAAGCACGCGATCTCCGCGTCAGATGCTCCGATGGGAATCTGGGAGAGCCGTACAAATGTCTTGTCCTGCCTGTCTTCAAACAACACTGTGGTCAGCAGCACCTGCGGCCAATCCGGCATCATGGGATTGGCGATAACATTCCATTGCGCGTCCGTCGAACTGTGATGCCAGACGAGTTTGGAATCGTCAGCCACCTCCTGAAAAACCATTTTGCTGAAGTCTGAGTTTCCACCCCACTTCATCTCGTTCAACCAGGCTCCACCTGCGCGCAAATCGAATCCATGAATAATTGTTTCGATGCCAGGGCCATACCATCGCTTTACAAGTTCAGGGTCGGTCCATGCGCGCCAGACCATTTCACGTGGCGCGTCGAAAATTCGGTCCAGAACATATTCTGGTAAATCACTCATGGTTTTTTCCTTGTTTTGGTTTGTTTCATGTCGAAGAGCACAGTATCGAGTTGATTAAAGCTCGTATCCCAGAACGCTCTAAATTCCTGCAGCCAATCAACTGCAGCGACCAGGGTCCGGGCTTTCAGCCTGGCCGGGCGTCTTTGTTCATCGATTTCCCGCTCAATCAATCCGGCTCGCTCCAGCACTTTCAGGTGCCGCGAAACTGCCGGTTGGCTCATTTGAAAGGGTGCAGCGATTTCGTTAACTGACGCCTGACCATCAACCAACCGCGAGAGGATTGCCCGCCTGGTCGGATCAGCTAATGCCGCAAAGATGGCATCGAGATTTGCTGGTGGTGCAGTTGAACGCGGTTCTTCCATAACACATAGGTTATATAATTAACTGGTTCTGTCAACTACTTTGTGAGATCCGCGGATGCCGAGGTGTTTGCCCGGAGCGTGCGACTGACCCGGCGTTCTGTCCTGATGATATGACCTGATACCGTGTGCCATGCATTGCTGATGCATAGGGAAGGTTACCCTGCTCACGATAACCGGATTGAGTGTTCGTTCCAGCAGCAATTTGCAGTCGCTGTTGAAGACATTTCGAGGAAACCTGATAGAAAACTCTGGATTAGAAAACATCGACCGAACTGTTAGGTGTAATGGCAATTGTGGCCTCGCTGGTTTTTGTTGATGTTGGATTTCGACAACCCAACCGATCGCTTCATGGCGAAACGGAGGCCAACATGCCAATTCGCACCCCTAATTAGCCACGCTCCTGCAACGAAGGAGTCTGGATTTATCTTTAGTAGGCGCAAGCTTAACGCTAGTCTGGTTCAACTCTTAACCAACGCGAAATTCTGCGAGTATCGCTGATTGAGTATTGGCTGATGAGGGTTAATAATCGATATCCAGTTCCCCTAAAGAATCAAAGATAATGAAAACAGAGATTATGCTATTTGTTCGTGACGTGGAGGCTTCTTCCAATTGGTATCAGCAACTCCTGACAGCCAGAAGTGGTCATGGTGGCAGTGAGTACGAAATGATTACCGATGTTAATGGAGAGTTGCTGTTCCAGTTCCACAAACTTGAAGGAGATGAGCATGGCGTAAATATCAATGATGATACGCCAAGAGGTCTCGGTGTACTGTGCTACGTGAATGTCGAGGATGTATTCGCGGTCCATAAACAGGCAATGGCGATGGCAGCCAATGTCGAGAGTGAACCCAGGTTTATTGAATTGGCGGGCCACACTGAATTCATCGTAAGAGACCCGGATGGTTATGGACTGGCTATCTACTCAAGATAGACCCTGGTGTCGTCGCAGAACAGTTTATTAAACCGCTAATTGATTAGTCATTGGATGCGCAAATGGAAGTGAGAACAGAAGAGTTCCTGGAAAAACATGTCGTCCCCTTCGCAAGCCAGTGGGAATCTGAACAGCTTATGCCACGTGAAATTTTCAAGATCGCCGGGACATATGGACTAACAGGCCTGATTGTTCCAACCGGGTCAGGTGGCATGGGTCTAGGGGTGGTTGAACTCTCCGATGTGCTCAAGGAAATTGCCGCAGTAGATATGGCATGCGCATTTTCGCTGATTGTCCACAATAACCTGGCACGCTCAATTGCAGTGAACGGGAGTGACCAACTAAAGGAGATGTTTCTTCCCGGAATGCTTTCGGGTGAACGGATTGGCGGATTTCTGTTGACTGAACCTCAGGGTGGAAGCGATGCCGCGGCAATAACAACCACCGCTACCCTGAAAGGTGACCACTACATAGTCACTGGCGAAAAAGCCTGGGTATCGAATGGAACACGCGCCGATGTGCTAAGCGTCTACGCGCAGACTGAACAAGGTATGCTCGCGCTTATCATTCCAGCAAACCTGCCGGGAGTTTGTCGCGGAGACAAATATTCACTGCTGGGAGGTCATGCACTCGGAACCACAGGTTTTATCTTTGATAAGGTCAAGGTGCCAATAGAAAATGTTCTAATTACACAGGGGAATGGATTAAGAGCTGCTTTAGAGGGGATAGACCTTGCCAGAATTACGGTCGCAGCAATGTGCTGTGGCATGCTGGAAGCTTCACTCCACTATGCGATTGATTTCGCAGGATCCAGAAAATTTAAAGGTGAATCGGTGACAGACCTTCAGGGTAATCAGTGGCGGGTCGCTGACATTGCAACTGAACTGGCCGCTGCCAGCGCACTCACCAGGGAAGCAGCCATCGCCCATGAGGGTCCTGACTCGTCATCAGTGCTTGCTGCAAAGGCGAAAAAGTTTGCAACAACTGTCGCCTTGCGAAGAATTGCTGATTGCATGCAGCTAATGGGAGCATCTGGCCTGCAGCAAGAACATCCACTGGCACGCCATCTGGCTTGCGCGAAGATGGCCGAATATCTCGATGGAACGACTGAAATTCAGAATGTCGTTATCAGTCGCTCCCTCTTTTAACTGTGGGGTCGGAGTAAAGTGCCGGAGTAAACACCCCACATCACATAACATGCATCTACAGATTACCGCAAACGCTCCTTCTGCCGCCGACCCTACACAGATACCAACAAGTAACGCCCAGGATTCTGTCAGTTACCGCGAGTGACCAGTCATTTGCCTAAGCTCGCTGACGTGTGCGGAATAACTATTATGTTTCTCTGCCGTCAATGCTTTCTCCATCGCGGCGACAAAATCTGAATCATCGTCGTTACCCTTCAATTTTTCCCACCAGAAATGTCCGAACCCTTCCTTTAAAAAAAATGGAGCGAAAGCATGCACCCAGGTTTCCCAGGCTGAATTATATTCGCCAATTTCCGACTGACCTTTCGTACGTCTTAGTAAATTAACGAAATTCACCAGAACCGTATCAAGCTTAAGAAGCTCCTCGTCAGTTAGCGTAGCTCCGTCATCAAATTTTTTAAACAGTGGGTAGACTACTTCAAATTCCCGGTTATGATCAGAAAATAATTCCCAGGTACGTCCAAGCTGCTCAGCACGCGACAGGATTCTCTGGTCATCGATAATTTTACTGGATTGTCTCACCTGAAAAGCAAGATAGACGAGGGTAAACAACACCGCTACGCCTCCAATTAATTCGCCGAGCGCACCCCATTCTTGCAACGACATAGATCCCTACCCCCAAAACTGCACACGGAAGTATACGTGTATGGCTTGCGTATCAAAAGCGATGCAGAGCTTTGACCGGTAGCCGCCCTCCGTCCTATACATTAACATCTAACGATTTTCGATGGGCTGGATAAACAGGCAGGCCAAGTGCGGTGTGTTTGGCCACGTAACTGGACGCTGTTCGGCTCGCCGCCATCACCGCGCGTAAAAAACTCGGAGGTTTTATGATTCAGGGTTCATGTCATTGTGGGTCCGTTCAATGGAGTTACGAGGGCGTGCCCGACGGCGCCACTGCATGTAATTGCTCAGTATGTCGGCGCTACGGCGTGCTTTGGGCGTATGACTACGAGAACGAAGGAATCAATGTCTCGGGCTTGACCCAAATGTATATATGTGGTGACAGCATTGAGTTTCACTTCTGTCCAACCTGCGGATGCGTCATATCCTGGAGAGCGCAGAGGGCTTCAGAAGACGGAAGAAAACGCATAGCCGTCAATCTTAGATTGGCAGAACCATCTGTGGTTGCTGACATTCCAATCGATCATTTTGATGGTCTTGAAAGCTTTGAAGACCTGCCTCGAGACGGAAAGTGTGTCACGGACTACTGGTTTTGAAGGAATCGTAGGACACGAAGTTGACCGATCTCGAAGGTTTCGATCGCCTTGACCACGCTCGCGTTAGTTGCCTGCGGGTTGCTGACCCTTGTCCTCAAGTGTCACTAGCCATCGCCGACTTCCTGCTATCGGCAGTCCAGTTCGAGGACGTCAATTCCAGTAAAAATGTTTGCGCGCAACATAACCCGCGGCTCTCGAGCCAATAGGTCAATCGACGCCATCCCGGGTCGATAGCCGCCCAGTCCGAAATTTCTAAAAGCCTACCTGCATCCAAACCAGCGACCAGAGGCATATCTATTACACAAGCCAACCGTTTGCATTCCGTTTGGAGGGGTAATACCACGTGTATTTTATTAAACCTGTTATTAGATCAGCCACAGTTTTATGCCTGTTGTTTGCCTTTGGATTCAGTTGGGCGGCAACTCCACCTCAAAAGACCATCCAACGCGCAATCGGATCCGGAGCACTGACAGGGACGGTGGAAGATGGCGTAAACGTCTTTAGAGGCATTCCCTACGCTGCCCCACCGACGGGTGCTTTGCGCTGGAAGCCACCCCAACCCGTTGCATCCTGGAGCGGCGCACGCGATGCGAGAAAGGCGGTGACACGTCGGCTAAAACGCCGTTGGCTAATTCGATGTTTTATCCTCGGTAGTGCGATGTTCGCCGCAGCCTTATTTTTTCTCGTGCGACAAGGGGGTCGGGTAAAATTTACAAAATGTTCCACGCGATTGGAGGCGGAGTAAGAGTAAAAGTCCTATTTTACCCCGACCCGAATGGCACTTACTTAAGGATAAGTCTTTGATTGATAAATAGAAAATGGTCGACCAGCCGGTTAAGCTTCAAGCTTCGAAACAATTCCACTCTCCCGGAGATCGACCATGGCCTATGTTAG
>JAJFKA010000154.1 GCA_021773555.1 Gammaproteobacteria bacterium | reverse complement strand
TGTCCCAGCGTGACCGGAGCCTGATCACAATTGCTGCGCTGACCGCATTGTACCGTCCCAATGAACTGAAAATTCACATCGCCCGAGGACTCAGCAACGGCTTGAGCAAGAGCGAGATCAGCGAACTGATCATGCACATGGCTATTTATGGTGGCTTCCCGGTAGCGGTCGAGGGGATGCAGGTGGCCACCGAGGTTTTCAAAGAGAAACCGTAAAGGTTACTGATGATTCGGCTGTAGTTCAGGGACATTAGCGTTCATGATGAAGGCCCATCGCAGTTCCTGCACGATTGGGTTGCGGCTGATAGACGGATTGTTGGCAGATCTGACAGCGAACCTGGTACTGAAGCGATAAAGGGTCTTACATATCGCCGCGATATTTCTTTCGAATAATCCCGCCATCCGGGTCAAGTCGTTGCACGGTGACCTTCGGGCCCCGTTGTGGATCGAGTTCGAAATGCCAGCGTTTTTTCGTGATGGAAACAGGTTGTCCGATGGCGATTTTGCGTGGCGTCGGTTCGCGTTCAACCCATACCTGACCGTTTGATAAGGTGAACACCTTCTTGCCGTTATCCATATATTCGACCTTGTCGAGTATCGCGTTAACTCTGGTGATTTCCGTCTGTTTGTTCCTCCTGGGTTTCAATCCGAATTGACTATCACGATCGATTGGTTTCCCAGGCTCAATTGTCTGCGTTTCGATTTCGTTAGTTGGTTGGGTCTGTAGGGGGACAACATTTGTTACCGGCGAT
Organism: Gammaproteobacteria bacterium; assembly: GCA_021773555.1. Classification (GTDB taxonomy): domain Bacteria; phylum Pseudomonadota; class Gammaproteobacteria; order Pseudomonadales; family Azotimanducaceae. Next base: position 6,207 of record JAJFKA010000154.1, on the reverse strand, counting down.
TCCATTCTGAGGACCGTGTCAGTGTCGAGTGCTCGCGGTTGTGATTCAGGGATCGTCGCAGAGTCCGCTGCGGGCGAGTCTGATTCGGGGAGGGTAGCGAAGGCGGGTGTTGTTTTCTCAGCAGGGACAGCAGTGTCCCTTGCCAACTGGTCATAACAGTCCAGTCGTTTGACAGCACTCTCAATTTCCAGACACGACGCAAGATCGGCAGCCTGCCCATGATTGCAGATACAGGCCAGAACAAGAATCAGCTTTCTCATTGCATCAACAAAATGTAGTGGCAGAAATCTTATGTTACCAGCGAACGTGCAAAAAAAAAGGGCGATTACTCGCCCTTTTTATAACTGCAAATCTTCACTGAACTTCTAGAGGTCCTGATTCACCCGGAGGTAGATCATACGACCACGAATGTCGTGAACGAATGATTCAATACCGCCAAGATTGAATATGGGCTCGGGGAATTCATCGAAGATGTTTCGACCACCCAGTTCGATCGTCGTAGACCGGTCGCCAATCAGATTATCGAAGCTGTAGGCATAAGTCAGATCAGTATAGGTAATGCTGTCAAACTCCGTTGTACCGAAGAAGAATGCCTGTCCACCCTGAAGCCCCGAAGAGTTGAACTGCATATCGAAGCCATCGATCCAACGTACCCGGACATTTGCGCGGTGGTTACCCATAAACCAGCTGATGGTCGCGTTAGCCCGCCACTCAGGAATGGGTGGGACCTCAATGACACTCTCGTTCTGTCCGCCAACACCGTCACCGGTGATGCCAAAGCCAAGATCATATGCATATTCGTCCGCTAAGGTGGCCTCAAGGCCGATTCTGAATTGGCCAAAGCGATCCCAGGGGAGGTTGTAGCTGCCATAAAAGTCATAGCTGGCCACTTCCATCTGTTGCGCGTTGATTCGACCTGTCTTCACACGAGCAATGAGGCCGGTCGCAGGATCACGAACGATGTTCTTGTTGGACCTTGGATCGGTAATCCACGCCAATGCATCGGCACAGTTGGTTCCCGCGCAACCATCAGCACTGAATGTACCGGGTGTGAAGCCCGCAGCCAGAAAGGCCTGGTTATCCAGAGTGAGTACCTGGTTCATTGAAGTCTGAGCAATTCGATCTGTAAAATCGAAGCTGCTGTAATCCAGACCCAGTGTCAGGTCACCATCGAGAAGACTGAGGGTAAAGCCCACATTCCAGATATCAGCTTCCTCGGGAATCAGGTTGGGATTACCGCTGACACAGGCGACTCGAAAGGTTTGCTCGCGGTCACCCAATACCTCGTCATCCGCAGTCTGCAAACCGCAATCTTCCGGTTCGAACTGTTGCTCAATATCGGGTGCAATAAATGCAGTTCCGACCGAGGCGCGCAACGACAACTGACTTATTGGTTGGAAGAGCACCGCGAGTTTAAAGTCGGTCGAATTGCCGATTGAACCACCGTAGTCTTCGTAGCGAATGGCAGCAGTAACATCCAGTGTGTCGAGAACGGGTAACGCCAGTTCCACGAATGCAGCATTGACATCCTGTTTGGCGGTATAGTCGAAACCACAACCACCCTCATGCCAGTCGCAGGCATTGTTCGGCCCATTCAGGTCAACCTCTACCTCTGTATCCCGGTACTGGATACCAAGCGCGCCGGCCATTGTGCCGCCGGGCAACTCCATCAGATCGCCTGTGGCAATCAGGTCAACTGTCCAGAAGAGCGTGTCGGTGACATCGTGGTCCTGGATATTAACGGCATCAAGCACGCTAACGGTGTTCTGGAAAGTTGGAACTCCAGTACTGCTACAAATACGATTCACGCAATTCAGTGATTGAGTTGAGAACGGATTCCAATAGGATGTGGTTGCATCAGTTGGATCAGCTTTTAAATTGCCGTTGAGACCCTGAACCAGCGCAGACTGAGACGAGTTTTTAACCTCGAAGACAAACTCTCCCTGGTTGTAGTTAGCGATTAACTGAACTTCCCAGCTACTGTCGGGGATCGAATACGTGATTGTGTCAGTCACCCGGAAGTTCGTCTGTACGTAAGATGAGTTGCCTGTGTTGGAGCCGTCACCGTTCAATGAAGTGGGTTGATTACCGCCGGGCAAAAGGCCAATCAGGCTGAAAATACGCAATGCAGCGACATCCACATCTTCATTAAAAGCGATGCCCTGGGTCGGATCGAAGGGATCTGCCGGAAGCAGGACATCGTTTACACCATCTCCGTTAAGATCAACTGTGCCGCGATCAGGAATACCATCTCCGTTAGCGTCCAGTGCAAACAGTTCTTCACCGGCATCAATCACACCATCGCCATCCCCATCCGAGAAAGCCCTGAAGGGATTACCGGGGTGATCACCCAGAACAATCGGGAATTCCTCAGTTCGACCACCGGGGTTTTGCGGTGAACCTCGGCTGTCAGTGAATTGTTTGGTGAACGTGATGTCGATCTCATTGCTGAGGTTCTCGGAGAACTCGTGCCGGAAGTTCGCCCAACCGTTGTAATTCTCTGATGGATTCATGTAATTCCACGTCTGGCCGAAGTGGAACCGACAGTTGGTTGCGGTGGCAACAGACCCGTTGGGATCCCCGGACAGGAAATTAAATGCCTGCTCAGGATTGGAACCACCCGGACTGACACTTGTGGCAGTACCACAACCCGGGTCAACATGACGGGTGTTCGTGCCTGTCAACTGACCGTCCGCGCCACGATTCGGTACAATCCAGTCACCGGGATTACCGGTACCTGATCGTTCGAAACCGTTTGGCGGATTAAGAAACTCTGGTCTTTCAAGTTGCTGCAATTCCGTGCGGCGACGATAGGATGCGGCGACGGTTATGTGACCATCGTCGGTGTCCGCGCCTGCAATAAAGTCAAAGACTGATTCGTGGTGATCGTCATCTTTATCCTGGGTATAGAAATAAGAGAACTCTGAGCCGGAAAAGTTTTTCCGGGTCACCAGATTGACAACACCAGCCACGGCGTCAGTGCCGTACAATGCGGAAGCGCCATCTTTTAGAATATCGATTCTCTCAATGGCTACCTGAGGAATCGAGTTGTTTAAATTACGCGTGAGAATACGCTTGCCGTCGATTAACTGCAGTGTTGCCCTTGGACCAAGGCCACGCAGGTTAGCCTGGCTGAATACACCGCCCTGCCCCCTCGCGGCATAGGTATTGGTCTGGAAATCCGTACCGTAGTTAAATGTCTGATTCGCGACGATCTCACCAAGATTGGGTGTTGCCTCAGCCTGAAGTTCGGCCTGATCAATAATGGTTAAAGGTGAGGATGAATCGAAGCTATCTCTCTTGATATATGAACCTGTGACAACGACTTCTTCAATTTCGTTCTCGGCGGTTGCGGGTAACGACGGAAGCAGGCATATCGAACCTATTGCTGTTGCTACTCCTAGCCGAAATCCTGTTAAACTGGACTTAGTCATGGTGTTTCCCCTCTTCTTTCTTATGTAGCCGCATGGTTAAGCATCCGGCTCCCCCGAACGTAAGGAACATCAGCGAAATGAAAAAATGGCGCATTTCGTCTAAGCAAAAGTTCCGCACATTCTGCGTCAAAGTGTAAGTTGGAGCCCTGCGCGAGTCAACGCGCTTAACTTCAGTCATTTTTAGGTAAATTGATCCCCGCTGCGCGTCTATTTTTTAACGATCCGAGCGGCGGCAATTAGTAGGTAAGTAGCTGATTTAGAAGAGGATTTAAGCCATGTTCTTGCCTAACGCATACATCAGTCTTTGAAGACACTAGTATTATCGCGACTTCTGCGTCCTCACAGAATGAGGATAGGGACTCATTGCAAACGCGCGGATTTGGCTTTATTTGGTCGAACTCACGTTCAGCAGAAACGCGGCTACCACCGCGTGGAGTTCGCTGCGATGGTTCTCAAGCAGCAGTGAATGGGTCCCGAAGCCGATGACGACCATGCGTTTGTGCGGCACGTTCCCGAGTCGTGTAAAAATCGCACGGCCCTGTTCGGGCGTGGTCTCACGATCAAGTTCCCCGACGACGATCAACGTTGGTGCTTTAATGCTGCCGGGGTCATACCAGGGTTCGCCAGAGGAGGCATAGTGTTGAAAGTCTTTCAGTACACCGGTCGGCGCTTTCAATCTGGGAGGATTGAACTCTGACGCTTGTGGATCGCTGAGCACGGTGTCTTCACTCCATTTCTGAACCCGGGCCGGTGGAACGATGACATCAAGCTCCGCCTGCGTGAGTCCGGATGCCCATCTGGACATGGCGGCTTGCACTTCGACCATTCGGTATGCACCTGGGCTTGCGTTGATACTTCGAGGCTGGCTACCCGCGCTGACCCACAGTGCACCGCTCAATACCAGTCCGTGGATTTTTTCAGGATATTTCCCGGCATAGCTGCCGCTGATGGCTGACCCCCAGCTATAACCGATGAGACTGACAGAATTGATGTGGCGTTTTCCGCAAATAAAGTTTATGGCGAGGTCGAGTTCTGCGACTGCGTGGGCAGTGTCAACGATAGGGTTATTGTTCTCAGCAGGCTCGAGCATCACCTTCGGGCGGTCTGATTGACCGTATCCTAAAAGATCCAGACACCAGACATCGAACCCACTGCCGGCCATGTGATCCATCCAGGACTCACCCTCAATTTCGTAATCGAAGGTATGCGTTGAACCGTAGGTTGCACCGTGGATAAATACCACAGTGTCCCTGGCGGCAACGGGTTCACTGCTGTCCAGGTGTTTGTTTGCAGTAAAACTTTGTAGCCGTCCGTCGCGCTGTCAATTCGGTAATCGGTTTTTATAATCATGTATTCCTCCCCGTAAACGTAACGTATCATGTGCGGACGTTTGGAAACGAAAAAATATTCTGGAGAAGTTGATGAAAGATGTTGCAGGCAAAGTTGCGTTCATAACAGGCGGGGCAAGCGGGCTCGGTCTGGCGATGGCCCGGTCTTTTACGGGTGCGGGAATGAAAGTAGCGATTGCTGATATTGAGGATGAAGCGCTGGCTGCAGCGCAGGAATCGTTCGCGGAGTCCAATGCGGATGTCATTACGCTTAAAGTTGACGTTACAGATCGAGAAGCGCTTGAAGATGCTGCGAAACAAACCGAAGCTGCTTTTGAAAAGATCCACGTGGTTTGCAATAACGCAGGTGTTGCAGTCTCGAATAACATTATCGATACAACCTATCAGGATTGGGACTGGGTGATGGGCGTCAATGTGAACGGCGTGATCAATGGAATGCAGGTTTTTACCAATCGCATCAGGGCACATGGGGAAGGTGGCCATATTGTCAACACAGCATCGATGGCCGGTTTGGGTACGAGTCAGGCCATGAGTGTTTATAACACGTCGAAATTTGCAGTGGTTGGTATGTCAGAAGCTGTCGCGCAGGACCTGGCACATTTCGACATCGGTGTATCTGTGCTTTGTCCGGGATTTGTTGATACCGGCATTTACACTTCAGAGCGAAATCGCCCGGATGGTCTGGGCGGAATCGGTGCATCGGAATTCGACCTGTCCAAAGACAAGTATCGAAGTGATGAAGAAATCGCGTTTATGCGGGAAGCAATTGAAAATCGATTGCCAGCATCCTTGATCGGCGACATGGTCCTTTACGCGATCCAAAATAATGAGTTTTACATACTTTCTCACATTGAATATCTCGAAGGTGTCAGTGCGCGTGCCGCGGAGATCAGGGCCTCAGGTAATCGCTGGGAGGCGTACCTGAAAGAAACCGTGCCGTCCGTTTAACGCAGTTAAACCTGTAACATCCATCATCGGGAGGAGCCATGAGCTTCGAGTTGAAAGCTAAAACCGAGGCGGGCGAAAGGTTTGTGGAAGCCAGCCAGGGCCTGATCAACGGATTCCGTGAACGGGCGACGCAAGCAGACCGGGATGGTTTGATGTGTCAGGAAAACTTTAAGGAACTGCAGGTAACGCGGGCTGCTGCAGCGTTTGTTCCAGAGTCACTGGGTGGTTTCGGACTAAAGTCGATACACGACTGGCTGGTCGGCACGGCAACTCTGGGGCGAGGTGATGGGTCCACTGCCATCGCGATTAATATGCACCTCGGCGTCAGTCGCGGGCTGGCGCTGGCTTATGAGTACGCCATCAGGAAAGGGCGCCCGAGTGAAAGTCTGGCGCTGCCCCTTGGTGAAATTGTTGCCGGGAGAATGCTGATCTGCGCGACTGCGACAGAAAGTGGAACGGACAATTTACATCCGTTA
>JAJFKA010000153.1 GCA_021773555.1 Gammaproteobacteria bacterium | reverse complement strand
GGCACTCCCGCAAGCTTCCCGCCAGCCTGCATTAAAAACTGACATAGCGTTGGCAGAGATCATCATATGCATTATTGTGAGTGAACTAACGTGGTCAGGAGAATTGTTGTGGATGCACCTGTTGAATTGGATGTTGCCATTATCGGCGCAGGATTTTCCGGCTTATATGCTTTGCATCGGGTCAGGGACGATTTGGGTTTGAAAACGCGCGTTTTCGAAGCCGCTCAGGGTGTCGGTGGTACCTGGTATTGGAATCGCTATCCAGGCGCCCGCTGTGACTCAGAAAGCTATTACTATTCCTATTCTTTTTCCGAAGAACTTGATCAGGACTGGGTCTGGTCAAGTCGTTATCCTGAACAGGCGGAAATCCTCACCTATCTGGAACACGTCGCGGAAAGGTTCGACCTGGCGAAGGATATCCAGTTCAATTCGCGCATCACTTCCACGCACTATGATGACTCCGCAAACAGGTGGAGACTGACCACAGACTCGGGACAGCAAATCGTTGCCCGCTATGTGATCAGTGCAGTAGGTTGTCTGTCGACGAGAAATGTTCCTGACTTTAAGGGTCTAGATCAGTTTGCCGGCGACTGGTACCACACGGGAGCCTGGCCGCATGAAAAAGTTGACTTTACAGGCAAGCGAGTCGGTTTGATTGGCACCGGGTCTACTGGAATACAGGCGACGCCTGTGATTGCGCAAGAGGCAGATCATCTGACTGTATTTCAACGAACGCCTAATTTTACAGTCCCGGCGCGTAATGAACCCTTAAGCGAACAGGCAAGCCGTGAGATCAAGGAAAATTACCGACAGATTCGCGATACCTGTAAAGCCTCTGCAGGTGGTTTTCCGTTTGAACCAATTGAGCGGCTTGCCTCAGACGTATCCGAATCAGAACGCGAAAAAATCTACAGTGATCTCTGGGAACTGGGCGGATTCCGTTTTCTTGCTCAAAGTTTTGCGGATCTCGTCATCGATGAGGCGGCGAACGAAACTGCCGCCAGCTTCATTCGCGAGAAAATTGCTCAGATTGTAAACGATCCGAACATTGCTAAGTTGTTGATGCCGACAGATCACCCTTATGGCACCAAACGGCCCCCGATTGATACAAATTACTACGACACTTTTAATCGCGACAATGTCGATCTGGTGAATGTTCGCGAAGCACCGATTATTGAAATCACAAAGAACGGCGTAAAAACGACCGCAGGTGAATACGAGCTGGACACACTCGTTTTTGCGACGGGTTTTGATGCTATGACCGGACCGCTGCTTGCCATGGATATTCGGGGTAAAGACGATCTCATGCTGAAAGATGCCTGGGAAGCCGGGCCGAGAACTTATCTCGGTTTGCAAGTTGCGGGATTTCCCAATTTCTTTACTGTCACTGGCCCTGGCAGCCCGTCGGTATTGACCAACATGCCGGTCTCCATTGAGCAGCACGTGGAGTGGATTACTGATTGCATTGCGTACATGCAATCCCATGGGCTCTCTCGTATCGAGGCGACTGATGATGCCCAGGAAGAGTGGGTTAGATATGTGGCTGAACAGGCTGAACTAACGCTCTACCCCAAAGCCAACTCCTGGTACGTTGGCGCGAATGTTCCCGGCAAGACGCGTGTGTTCATGCCTTTTGTCGGTGGTCTCGATATCTATCGCGAACACTGCGATGAAGTCGCGAAGGACGGGTATCGGGGTTTTGCGTTAAGCAACTAACCAACGGAATACTGGAGGCGTGATGGTTTAATTGGTCAATTGAGTTGATCAGATGTGATGTTGCGCAGAACAATGCGCGCGTTGATGCTGGGAGGCGAAACTAAAAGCGCCTAACCTGCTAATCGAGAGATGGAGGAGAACCTGATGACCGACTACCCGTATGCAAAGTACGATCAGATGTGCGAATTGGCTGAGTTTGGGATGACGCTGTCGGCCTATGCAGAACACACACCGGATCGGGTTGCAGTGGTCAGTAACTATGGGGATCGCACGTTCGCTGAACTCAATGCCAGGGCAAACCAGTTGGTGCGTTGTTGGCGACTGGCCGGTATTCAAGCGGGAGATTCGATTGCATTGCTCATGGGAAATCGGCCCGAGTTCCTCGAGGTTTACACAGCAGCACTCAGGTCAGGGGTTCGCCTGACGCCGATTAACTGGCACTTGTCGGGCGAGGAAGTGCATTACATCGTTGACAATTGTGAGGCAAAAGGTTTTGTCACCGAGGAAAGATTTCTTGCTTCGGCGGACTACACGCTGGAGCGTATCGACCTGACTCAAACACTGATGGTTGGCAGGGACGAAGCGCCAGATGCATACATTGACTATGAGTCGGCGTTGATCGGCCAGAATGTCATGGACATCGACGATCCACAAATCGGGCGGTATATGCTCTATACGTCGGGTACAACAGGGCGGCCAAAAGGAGTCTGGCGTGAGACACGACCGGCAATATTACCGAATTGGAACGCAGGTGTGGCGCCCATGCGCCCGCTTCTTGATAGGTGTCTTTTAACCGGTCCTGCATATCACGCCGCGCCCCTGATGAGTGTTGTCAGGTCATTAGTTTCTGGAGTTCCGGTTGTGATGATGGATAAGTGGGATCCACATGTGACTTTACAGCTAATCGATCAACACGGTGTGACACATTCGCATATGGTGGCAACGATGTTTCATCGGCTGCTGCAGTTACCCGAGGCTATCAGGCTGCAATATGACGTGAGCTCGCTTCGAAATGTCACTCATGGCGCAGCCCCGTGCCCCGTTCACGTGAAGCAGGCGATGATCGAGTGGTTCGGGCCTGTTATTAATGAGTACTATGCGGCGACCGAAGGCGGTGGCGGGTTTACTGTCACTTCTGAGGAGTGGCTGACAAAGCCCGGTACTGTTGGTAAGCCGCCGCCCCAATACGACAACAGAATCCTGGACGATGAAGGCACCGAGGTTAAACCGGGAGAGGTTGGCACAATCTATATGAAAACTCTGGGTGACAGATTTGAATATTACAAGGACCCCGAAAAGACGTCCTCCTCCTATCGAGGTGAATATTTTACGCTGGGTGATATGGGGTATTTTGACGAAGATGGTTACCTGTTCTTGACAGGCAGGACGGCCGAGATGATTATTTCGGGTGGTGTGAATATCTACCCCCAGGAAGTTGACAACGAGGTTATGAAACATCCTGCGGTGCACGAAGTGTGCACGATCGGCATACCAAACGAAGAGTGGGGTGAGGAGGTCCGTACTGTTGTGCAACTGAAACCCGGGTTCCCTCCCGATGACGAGACAGCAGCCGATATCGTTAGCTTCGCCCGCGAACGACTGGCGCATTTTAAATGTCCGAGAAAAATTGATTTCGCCGACGACCTGCCAAGACTACCAACGGGAAAAATCCAGCGACGATTGGTGCGCGATCCTTACTGGGCAGGACGCGACAAGCAGATCTAGCCAGATCTCTTTTCGGGCCACCCAGGATCGGGATCTTTTCTTCTTTTCGGGACACCCAGGATTTATTTTCGCGATTTGTTTCTGCTGTGTTTTCGGAGATCTTTTTGGGGACATCCAGTGTGTCATGGATCGCCTACGTGGTTTAAGGTCTCTGACTCCCAGCCATCTTGTCTAATCACCCCTTTTAGGTTTGGCAGCATGCTCTAGGATTGTCGTATGACATATCCCCGAGCACATCTTATCGACCCTAACGGCGGTGCCTATCACCTCTACACACGCTGCGTGCGCCGCGCCTTCCTCTGCGGGACTGATACCCAGACCGGTGCCAGCTTTGATCACCGCAAGCAATGGCTCGAGGACAGAGTCCTCGAACTCGCTGACCTGTTTCCCGTCGATATCTATGGATTTGCGGTGATGAGCAATCACTATCATCTCGTGCTGCGTATTCATCCGG
>JAJFKA010000152.1 GCA_021773555.1 Gammaproteobacteria bacterium | reverse complement strand
GGAAAACCGCCGTAGATGGCCATGTGCATAATCACTTCGCTGACTTCCTGGCGAGACAGTCCATTGTCCAATGCCCGGCCAATATGTATACGTAGCTCGTTGGGGAGGTGAAGGGCGCAGAGCGCGGCCACGGTGATTAAGCTTCGATCTCGTTCCGGCAAACCCGGACGCGACCAGACGCCTTCCGGTAGTACCGTGTCGATGATGAACTTACCCCAGTCATCACGAATCTCGTCAGGTGCAGGCAGTTGATCTGTGATTGCACGTGCAAGCTTAAGTTTTTCATTGTCTTCCACAATATGCTCCCGGTATCGTGCCGTTTATTTAACTGGTGACGATTTGCCCCTTTACGCGCCAGCTTTCATCTGACTTTCGCGAACGGCAACATCCGCCGCAACACATTATCCTTCTGGTAGAAATGATGCCCCAGTGCAGCAGATATATGTGTCAGCACCAGTAACATCAGTATAATCGCGTTCAGCCCGTGCATACGATGAAACAGTCGATACATGTCTTCGTTGTCCGCGGCACGATCACCGCGATGAACCAGTGCAGTGTTTTGGCTATGCCGTCGTAGGACGTCTTTTCCATCACGATTCTCTTTTGTCAGTTGATATCGGTTTTGCCACCTGAATCATATCCTCACAGGCAGGCTTTCGTAGCGATGCCAGAATGAAACTCTCTGCAGTTTGAGTTCCTTTTCATCAACTCCAAGTGCAAGGTTGGGGAACCGCGCCAATAGTTGATTGACCGCCACTTTTGTTTCAAGTCGCGCGAGCCAGGCACCGAGGCACAGATGAATACCGTAACCGAAACCCAGGTGTTTATTCGGCGTGCGGGTTATGTCGAATTGTTCGGGGTTGTCGAAAAATCGTGGATCGCGGTTTGCTGCACCGAGCAAAGGCATCACCATGGATCCTTTGGGAATTCTGATCCCCTGGAGTTTCACATCCTCGGTCGCATAGTTCTGCTTACTGCTTTGTATCGGACCCCTGAAGCGCAGCATTTCTTCAACGGCTGTCGCGCCCAGATCCGGGTTGCTGCGCAACTTATCCATTTCTGCGGGATGCTGCAGCAAACTGAGCACTCCATTGTTGATGAGATGTACCGTTGTCTCGTAGCCTGCAAAAATCAATAAAAAGACCATACTGATCAGTTCATCCTCCGACAATTTCTCCCCATCCTGCTCCGCCTGAATAAGCCCGGAGAGGATATCTTCTCCCGGTGCCAATTTTTTTATGGCAATAAGCTCTTTTGTAAAAGCGATGGTATTCGGCAGATCCCTGAACATCGTGCGGATGATTTTCCAGCCTGACATGCCTTCTGTGAGTACCCGAAGGCCATTTCTAAATCGGGGCATATCGTCATCGGAAACCCCCATCAGCATACTGATGACCTTGACTGGAATCGGCAGCGAATAGGCGGGTACCAGGTCAATCACGCTTCCCGGGCGAGCATTCTCTTCCATTCGATCCAGCAGGTCGTCGGTCAGCCGGATTAATTGAGATTCCATCGATTGCAGGGACCTCGGCGTGAAGGCCTTGTTAACCAGGAGCCGCAGACGTCTGTGCCCGGGGTTATCCTCCGTGATCATGCTTATCACAAGGGCATTCAGCGATTTGGGCATTGGGATGGGGAATCGGCTTCCGCCACCCGTCGCGGTGGACCGATTGCGAACGAAGCGATCATCTCGCAACATGTCTGCGCAGTCCTGATACCGCGAAAGAAAGAAACCATTCAGGACGAAAAATTTTCCCTTGTATACGGGTTCATTTTCACGGAGCCACTCAAAGTGCTCATACTTGTTTTCATTGAAGTCCTTGCTTCCCAGATTTGGGATTTTTAAGGCGCGACCCATCCTGACTTCCTCTCGGTAAGTATCCTGACTTTACCGCGAGTAACACAGGTCTGTCTGTAGCTGGTTGCACAAGTGCGGCGCATCGTGATCAGCGCACTATGGCTGGTCACCATTTAATGCCAGGAAAACAGGGAGAGTGCGAGCGCGCCGCGGCTACAGCGGACCCACCAGAATACGATGCCGTAAGGGTGAACCTATGGGATTGAAGTCTGGTTGCTTCAGGCCACCTTGCGGGACAGCGTGCTCAGGCCTCGCTCAATATCCTCAAAGATCATCAGATAGTTATCGGCGGATTGTCGATAGTTGTCCCAGATACACTGGAGTTCCTCGGAGGAACATTGTTCCAGCATCACCCAGGCCTTCGCCACATGATCCTGATCTTCGTATGCATGGAGCCTGAGAAAACCGCAACAATGTTTGCCATGCACGGCATCAAGTTTCTCAACGATTCCTGGCGCTATCTCTGCCGCACAGGTTTCAAGCAGTAGAATCCAGCCAAAAATACTGTAGGGAGAAACCGATTCAAGCCAGTAATACTGCGCCTGAATAAAACCCCGGGTAATTGATAACACAGGCAGTTGTTCAGGATTGTAACCGAGGTTTTTCACATCCCTGACAGCCAGCAGGTCATGCCCGGCCTCCTCAATAGTGTGCGCTTTGAACCTCTCGTGCATCTCATGTCCTGCGGGAAACTTATTCGCCACCAGATCGAGAATGATCGAAGTGTGCCCGCTGAAATGCTCGGTCTGCTTCATGTACAGGGCGTACGCCCTGGGATTATGCCAGGGAAAGTCTTCTATTCGCGCCCTGACACATAACATGTCGTCTTTGAACCGCATCTGTAATTCGTTCAGATCCATGATGTTTCGCTCCAAAATAAAGGTTCTTGGTGATCGCCGGCATCTCGTCGATGGACTGCTCAATTCGATCATGGAAGTAACCAACCATGGTTGCCTCGATGCGTCCATCAAAGAGCGTTTCACCCAGATTAGTCGCGCCTAACGCTTCACCAATCTTGTCAGTACCCCGATTCTTACGATAAGCGCCAAAAAAAACTTCCTCACCACTGTAGTAGTAATGCATGACGATTAACTGGCTGACGAGCAGCGATGTATAGACACCTTCAATTTTACGACGCCCCTGAAAGTCCGGCGCGACAGTCAGGTGATTGGTGTAACAGACCTCGGACAGGCCTTTCTGGATAAAATCCTGGAGCAGTGACGCTGGCCAGCTGGAAAACCAGGATTGATGACGATGAGCAATAAGTTCCAGGTTCGCATAACGTGTCATGGCGAACGCGGCGACTTCGCCATGGCAATAGAGCACGTGCAGGGTATCGTTGTTAAAGAACAGATCGGAAGTATTTTCGTTACCGTTCAGGACCTCCTCTTCCTGATCCCAGACCTCACGAAAAACAGCATATACACGGTTAATGTCGTCGGCGTAGCTGCGGGTAATCTGTGGTGAACTGAGTCGATAGGTGATGAACTCCATGTCCGTTTTCTCCTTCCCTGGTTCATTTTTCAAGACCTGACCCTAGTTAAATATTATTTTAAGTATTTTTCAAGTGTTATATAGTCCAGAAATGAAAATAAAAACTATAAAACAGAATAGAGTGAGCACCCTGCTGCTTTCGCAAAAGCTGAAATCGGCGCGGATATTCAGCTTTGGGACCGTCATTGACCTTGCCTCGGCATCAAATCTGAGCACCCAGGCGGTGGTCAGCGCCGAACGGCACGATCACAATTCAACCATCTCGACCATATTGAACATATGTCACGCAACTGGCAGCCCGGTCAGCTGGCTGGTTGACGATGATCACGTCCTGCCGGACCAATGGAAGGAAGTGGTTACCGGGGGGAAAATTACCAAGAATTCCCGGATACCGAAGGAACCACCCTGGATCGATTTCTCCAGCCTGTCGGAATCCGTACAACTGACCCCGCAGCATATGACAAGGCTACAGGTCTTGAGCCGCAGACTTGGCATCGAGGTCGGCGACCTGATCTATCAACTGCTAAATGAAGGCCTGGCCATAAAGGAGGCACAGTTCGAAGCAGTTGTGAATGAATCGCTGGACGTCGACCTTTTCAGGGAACTGGTGGATATCTATGAGCGAATCGAACTGGGGGAATCAAAGCGGTTATCGAAGCAGGAACGAAACAAAATCATCAAGTCGATATACTATGATCTGGAATCCCGGGGGATCTCTGCGGCAAGTATCAGCGTTTCAGATGTGACAAAAATCATATCGTAGAGTCATCATCATTATGGCCGATCGTAACCACCTGAATGTCCTCAGGAATGAAGTTAGTGTAGTCCATGATCACGCCGGAATGGCTGCGGTTTCCAGAGGAATCCTCGCCAACCACCTGTGAACTCGCACGCACCCATTTCAATTGGCCATTCACCATCACTCTCCAGGCCTGGTCAAAAGGACCATGTCGCTCATGGCTGAACATATTGGCGTCAATAATCGGTTGCAAGTCATCTTCGTGACAATGTTTCGTCCAATCGGACAAGTTGAACGGCTCGATATCACCCAGGATGTTCAGCAGTGCCGGGCCAGCGACTATCACTGAAGCCTCAACAGCGTCGGCAGAAACAAATCCGTGTTGGTAAGTGACGACCCAACTGTCAGGTGGGGTGGTCATTGCTCTGAGGAATTCATCCCCGGAGGTATTCCAGTCGTAAATTTCACGGTACTGTCTTACATGTGAACGCAAGCGCACGTGCCAGTCGACCAGCAAGGGCATTTTCAACTTCAGGCCTGGGGTTTTCTCAATCTCCAGGCGATCAAAACACAGAGTATTTGCATCAGCCTGACGCGCATATTCCAGGGGATGGGTTGTTTCGTAGCTTGTAGTTTGATCCGACATGCCCAAGAGACTATACCAATATTTTGGCGCAGACCAGACCCCGGAAAATTACTGACATATATGACAATTAGCAGCAATAAAACACATTTAACAGTGGTTACGAAATTACCGCTGTTTACCTTTTATTTGCCACTACTCGCCGGGCTCCCTTCCATTCAGCACACTACTTCACCTCGCGCCGATACCAGTCAGCGATCCCACGACCGATGGCCTCGGGATTGTCTTCCTGAATGTAGTGGGCGCCATAACCGACAAACTGCGCCTCGAGGTTACGATAGTTCAGAACCATCCAGGCGGCGGACGCGGGTGAGAGAATTGCGCCGGGTGAAGCGTATTGCAGCAACTTCGGCGTACGAGACTTCATCAGCCATTGACCAATCCTGCTGACAATTTCCACGTTGCGTTCTGGGCTGCCCCCAATTGGCAGTTCGTTCGGCCAGACATAAATCGGGAATCTCGTCGTCTTATCAATAAAAGGTGCCCGGTAAGCCGCTTTCTCCGGTTCACTCATCTGTCTTGTCAGCGTGCCTTGCAGCAGGATGGCTTCGATGAACATATTCTGTTCAATCAGCAGTTGCTTGCCCATGTCCTCGGTCCTGAATTGCGCAAAGAGCGCACCCGCCGGTCCGAAATCATCAAGACTTTTCATTGGGAATCGCGGCGGGATGATAGCTTCCATCATCACAATTCCCTTGACGTTACGGCTGTGCTCCATGGCATAGTTGAGCCCCAGCACCGAACCCCAGTCGTGAATAACCAGCACGATATTCTTAAGCCGCTGCTGCTCAATAAATTTTTCCAGATAGTCATAGTGCATCTGGTAGGTGTAATCGAGCCCCCGGGGTTTATCCGATTTGCCGAAGCCGAGATTGTCGAAGGCAACGATTCTGCCAAGGGGCGCCACGTACGGCATCACATTGCGCCAGAGGTACATGGAGGTCGGGTTCCCATGGAGAAAGACAAACGTTTGCGGAGTTCCCTTGCCATCGCCCCTGCCATCAGGCTCATCAATAAAGTGTAGCTTGTGCCCGTTTATTTCCGTGTACTTGCTCTCGTACGGGAATTCCGCACCGAAGATCCCTGCTCGAGGATCGGGTGCTTCTCCGGCCCGGGTAGAAAGGGCAGGCAAAGTGATTAGCATCGCCAGCAATCCGCAAGTGATTCGACTTCTCATAATCTTGGTCCTGATCGGTGATTTGCCAGTTCACACATTAACCACTGGGCTCTGCTGGTGGTAGCTGGAATCTGGAATAGCGTTCATTCTCGCGCGACAATTAGCGCATGCTCTCGAATTCGGAGGTTCGCGTTTTTGACTATTTATCTGCCTGATTCACACACCGGCTTCGGCACCATCCCGGTGTGTTTCAAATTTACGCTTAACTTTCAATGACATGGTCAATGTTCACTAGTTGGCATGGTTCCTGTATAAGGTTATCGAACACTGAAAAAAACAATGTATCTCGTCTATGGACGGTAAATCGACACTGATTGAAACGTTCGTCAACCACCGCCTTGCAGCCAATCTCACCATGGTCATGATGCTGATGGCGGGGGTGTGGGCGCTGACCAATATCCATATTGGCCTTAATCCTGAACAGACCCCGACCCGCGTGGAAATATCCATCGTCTGGCGAGGCGCAAGTGCGGAAGACGTCGAAAAGCTGATCACTGATCCAATCGAGCAACAGATCCGCACTTTACCCAGAGTCAAAACCCTTCGCTCCAGCACCCAGAATACGGTTACCAATATCACCGTGGAAATGGAAAAAGGCGTCGACATCCAGAAAGCAGTGGATGACATCAAACAACGAGTCTCGCAAATACGCAGCTTTCCACCAGACATTGAACCCCCCGAAATCCGCCAGCAGGATATGGAAGAGCATGTCGCCTCCGTGTTCATCAAGGGCCAGGGAAGCATTGAAGAGCTCATTCCGCTGGCACGGAGGCTGGAAACTGATCTGCTGAACAAAGGTGCCGACCGTACTGATTTTTTTACCCTGCCAAAGCAGGAGATCGCTATCCAGATTCCAAGCCAGACACTGTTTGAGCTGGAACTCAGCCTGAACGAACTGGGGCGAGAACTAACCGCCCTCAGCCAGGATTCACCGGGCGGTACAATCGGCACAGGTCAGATGTCGCGACAGATTCGCAGCCTCGACCAACGCAGGGACACAGCCGCGTTCGAGGATCTGCCGATACTCAGCTCCGGCACTTTAATCCGCCTCGGTGATATCGCAACCATCACCAAACGACCGATTGTCGACTTTCCCTATTCAACCATTGGTGGTGAACCAGTGGCACAGATGCAGGTCCGACGGAACCTCGAAACGGATTCCCTTGAATCAGCCAGACAACTGCAGGACTGGGTGGCCCAAACCCAGGCTACCCTGCCAGCGGGCGTGACCCTGGCCCTGTACTCCGAGGCATGGGTGTTTATCCGCGACGAGATTAATCTGATTGTAGAAAACGGTCTCACAGGACTCGTACTGGTTGTCCTTGCGCTATTAATCTTCCTGCAGGTTCGGGTCGCATTCTGGGTCATGGTCGGAATTCCCGTTACCTTCGCCGCAGCACTACTGGCGTTCTATTATCTGCAGGGTTCACTTAATGTGATCAGCCTGATTGCAATCGTCATGGCACTGGGGATAGTCGTGGACGACGCGATTGTGGTGGGCGAAGAATCCCTTACGCAGTTCCAGCGGGGCAAATCTCCGTCTGAAGCGGCAATTGATGGCGCACGGCGCATGTTTGGTCCCGTGCTGGCCTCCTCGCTAACCACGCTATGCGCGTTTCTGCCGTTGTTGCTCAGCAATGAAGAAACTATCCTGCCGATACCATTAATGATGGCCTGCGTGATCGCGGCATCACTGATCGAGTGTTTTCTGGTGCTGCCGGGACACATGAAACACGCATTCGAGCACGCCCGGGACAAACCACCTGGCGCATTTCGAGTATGGTTCAACAGCGGTTTTGAAAGCTTCAGGGAAAATAGATTTCGCCCGCTAGTCCGGCTCGCGATGAATAACCGGCGCCTTGTTATTGGCAGTTCCGGGGCTTTGTTTATCATCATGATCAGTCTGTGGATCTCGGGATGGATAAAAATGGATAACAGCCTGAACATCAATTTCGACCAGATCAGGGCTGACGTCCAGTTTACTGGTGGCACATCAGACGCAGATCGGGATAAGTTTCTGCTTTACCTCGAAGCACAGCTGCGCGCAACCGATGAGCAGTTTGGCGGCGACAATCTCGTCATGTTTGCAACCAATTACAATACTGCAGTTATCAACAGCGAGCGAAAAAGCGGGTCCCAATACGCCGCAATCTGGCTCGAAATGATCAGTCCTGAGAAACGTAACGTCGATGCAGAGAAATTCGCCGACGCCTGGTACGACCGAGTGACCAGATCTCACGTTGTGGACGCCCTGACCATTAAAAAAACCGGCCGATGGTGGGGTGATTTCGCTATTTTGCTCAAGGGTGCTGATGTGGATACGCTTAAACTGGCGAGCGAGGAGGTTATCGCGGATCTTGGCACACTGACGGGCGTGCGGAACCTGCATGACGATTTACCCTATGGCAAGGAACAATGGATATTTGAACTCACCACGGAAGGCCGATCGCTTGGCCTGACCACCACCAGTGTGGGCAACCAGCTTCGCGCAGCATACGACGGACAGCGGATTCAGATATTCCAGCAAGAGCAGAGCGAACTGGAGGTCCGATTGATGCTGCCGGAATCAGAACGAACCGATCTCTCGCGCCTTGGTCAGTTTCCTATAAAAACCCCGGGTGGTGACATGATGCCACTGTCAACCGTGGCAACCTGGCGGGGTAAGCGCGGCGTGGATGTCATCAAACATCACGGGGCGCAACAGACAATCAAAATTAGTGGCGACGTCGATCTGGATGTTATATCCGGTCGCGAGGTGGTCGCGTATTTTGATGAGAATCTCAAAAGCGGACTATTAGAGAAATATGGCATCAAAACGGATCTGGATGACAAGAGTGCAGCAGAGCAGGACGCCGACGGTGAATTCCTGATTGAGTTCATGATTGTCCTGTCTTTGATTTACATTGTTCTTGCCTGGATTTTCTCATCCTATACCTGGCCACTGGCCATCATGGCAGCGATTCCACTGGGGCTTACCGGGGCACTTATTGGGCACTTCATTCTGGGGATGCATATTGGACCTATGTCCATGCTTGGTCTGTTCACCCTGACCGGGATTATCGTTAACGACTCGATTATTCTTGTCAGCGCCTACAAGAATCTGGTTGAAGACGGCGTTGAACCGCAACAGGCCATCGAAGACGCGGTAGTTTCCCGGTTCCGCGCCGTGATTCTAACCTCCCTGACCACAGTGGCGGGGCTGTTTCCGCTGATGCTCGAACAAGCTCCCATCGCCGCCATGTTTACGCCACTTGCGGTCGCAATCTGTTTTGGAATGGCCTATGGAACGATACTCGTTCTGCTGGTTATTCCGGCGCTATTGTCTTCAGTGATTACCGTCACAGACTGGATTCAGTCTCGAGGCCGGGATAAGGATCATCATGGAATTGAAACGACGCTTGCTTGACTTAAAATCGCGCCTCGATGCGATTTCCTGGACCAAAAACAGGATTCTGGCAGCAGTTCTCGGCGGAACATTTCTGCTGGTGGTCCTGGCGGTCGTCCTTGCGCCCTCCCCGCAGAAAAAAGATATCCTCGAGGTTGCCTGGCCGGTCACTACATTACCAGCCAAACCAGAGCTTCACTCACCGCAGCTGTCCCTGTTTGGCAAGGTTGAAACGCCGCGGGTTTCCACCATGAGCGCGGCAATATCCGCTCATGTTATCGACGTCCCCGCGAGTGAAGGTGCTTTCGTCAAACAGGGCGACCTGCTTATTATGCTGGACGAAATCGACCTTCGTTTATTAGTTCAACAGCGGCAAGCCGATGTTACAGAGGTGCACGCAAATTTCGAGTCACTGCTTCTCACCGCGGACGAAAATCGTGCCCGACTGACTCATGAACAGCGTCTCTATGAGCTCGCCATAAACAAATCTGAACGCCATAAAGCGCTGCGCAAGCAAAAGTCAATTTCGGAAGAATCGTTAAACTCGGTGCTTTCAGAGACCCATCGTCAGGCGATCGCTTTGTCCAATCACGAAAAAACCGTCGCAGACATCGACAACGAACTCGCTCGTGCAAAAGCCAGCATTCAGCGAGCAGAAGCATTACACCGGGAAGCAGTGGTCCGGTTGGGACGGACAAAAATTACCGCACCATTTGATGGCCGCATCACCCAGGTAACCGTATCTCCGGGAGAGCATGTCTCTCAGGGTACGCTGGTTGTTGAGATGTATGACACAAACGACATGGAAGTTCGAGCCCAGATCCCATCCAGAAACCTTGCGGTGATAAAACTGGCCATGAACGACGGCACTGCGGTCACCGGGCAGATTGATGTCGAGGGTTTGAGCTTACCCGTGACACTGGCGAGGTTGTCCGGTGCTGTCTCCCGGGGCAGTTCCTCAGTTGAAGGCCTGTTCAGGATAGATTCCGACTACACACCCGAGTTGGGCAGAGCTGTTAATCTCACGCTGACGTTACCCACAGTGGCTGACACAATCCTCGTCCCAATTCAGTCCTTGTACGGCCAAAACCAGGTGTTCGTGGTCGAAGACGAACATCTCAAGGCAGTTCAGATTGAACGAATCGGCGAACGAAAAGATGATCAGGGGCACCCCAGCGTCCTGATAAGAGCCGAGCAGATCATCCCCGGGACACTCATTGTCACGTCACAACTCTCAAACGCGATTACCGGTCTGAAGGTAGAAGTCCAGCCTGGCACCGAAGTCGCTGAGCTTGCGCAACTCCCCCGGGGTTCCGGTAGCGAATAACGCCGGTTAACTTATTGTCCGGCGATGACTCGCGCAACAACTTCATCATCACGAAGCCGGGTGCGGTGATCGTAGACTTTCGGAAATTGCCTGGGATCGACCTGATCTGCTTCTAACCACTGGGAAATAGTGAACAGATACAAGTCACTAATGGAAAACTGATCCCCTAGTATCCATGGGCCGGCAAGCAATTTGTCCTCGATCAGCGTGAAGCAATCCACCATGACGGCAGGTGCTTTGCGCTTCATATCAGCAAGCGACCCAGGGTCATCAGCCCACCGCGTGCCACGAACACCGTGTGCGTGTGCCACATGGACCGTGGAACTCAAGTAGGCGTTTACTGACATGACCTGTGCAAGTGCAAAGGCATCCTCCAGTGGCGCCAGTTTCGCGGCCGGGTAACTCATCGCCAAAAACAGCAGTATTGCCGGATTTTCCGTAATGGTGCCAGATTCGGTCACCAAAACCGGAACCCGCCCCTTTGGATTAAGATTCAGATATTCAGCTTCCCGCTGTTCATTGTGCGCGAGATCAACCTTGTTGGCCTGATAGTCCGCGCCGCTGAATTCAAGCGCCAGATGAGAAGCCAGAGAACATGAATTCGGCGCATAAAAGAACTGGTACATAAGTTGACCTCACCACGAAAATTGCAAAAAGAGCATACACCTGCGAGAGACCTGAACAAACCATCTTGCCCGGCCACGGCTCTGGATTAGAAACCAAAGGACAATGCGGGACGAAATCGGGTGGCAAACATCTGATCGAAGTAGCCGAGCCTTGCTTCATCGGACACTTTGACTCTGCCCAGCTGACTTAACCAGCTGGCGCGCGCAAAGCCACTGGCCAGCGACGCCAGCCCATGGATAGAGCAGATCATATCGGGTTCAGCTTTTACCCGGACCACCGTCGCCTGTCTGTTCTCAATGGTTAGTTGATAGACTCCGTTATTCCAGGGGCAAATTTCGTCATCGTCTACGGCAATGATCATCTCGCCGTCGACATCGTATCCTCGCGCCTGGAGCATGCCCTCCACGTCAACAATGCGCATCCACAACTGATCCATAACACTTCTGTTCAGGCAGCGCGGCTCAAGCAACAGGCCAGGTGCAGGATCATCCTCTGGTACGGACGGCCAGGTAATCTGATTAACCAGGTCATGGCTGCACAGGTATTCCCAGATGGCTCGCCAGGCGTTGAGATTTGTGTAGCAGAGATCTCTGCAGACCATTTGCTGGTATTGAGTGTTTTCTTTCCAGACAGTGGAATAAATACAATAGCCGTCCGCCACCTCGTGCTCATCGAAATGAACCACGCAATAGGCTTTTTCCTTTTCAACGTCAGCAAAAAATCGCTCCCATACCGGAGCCACCCGCAGGGCAAGCATGGTACGCGGGCGCGCATAGGCTTTAAACACATCGGCGGCCAGTGGCATTGCCCTGGTTTTCGACAGACGTTCTATACGCCCCGTAACTGGAACCTGCTCCTGGAACATTGATTCCCGCGGATCGAATTTATAACCTACCTGCGATGAGGCAGGACCGTATCCAAATCGCTGATAAATTGCTCCTCTGGAGGCCAGCAATATTGAAGCTACCTGGTTCTCATCTTTCGCCCGGTGAAGCAGATCTGTCATAAGCTGGCGAACCAGTCCTTGGCGACGATACTCCGGTTCAGTGCCAACAGATGTCACCCCGTGAACTGGAGCTGTTCCGCCATTAAGACGCACGACGAACGGAAAAACACCGGAGCTCGCCGCTATTTTCTCGCCATGAAATGCACAGTGAGTCCATTCCGGCAGTAATAGTGACGGTGGGTCATCCTCACCCGGAGGGCTTGCAAATACATAGCTGCCAAGCCCTGTAAACTGCGCCATTTCGTTACTGTTGGCTGATCTAAACTCAAAACCTTCAGGTCGCGCCATTGTATCCTCGTAGATAGGTCATAGTGGTTATTTGTGCTGCTTGACTGCTGCACGCTGGTTTAACAGCTGGTGATACATGCCTTTCACGTTAAGTGCGCGCCACTCATCATACTTATCCCAATCACTGTATCTTTCCAGCAGGATTGTATCCTGTATCTCATCGATGCTAAGCCCCTTGCTGATTGCATCGCTCACCTCATCTTCCAGGTCTTCGATGTAACGCCTGAATCCACGCACATCCTTATGCGTTCCAATCTTATCGTGAGCCGGCAGGAGTATGTCGAAATCCATCTTTTCCAGTTTCACCAACGCATCCAACCACTCGGGATAGAAATAGGCCCAGCCAGGAATATCCCTGTAGGGAAGCGCTTTGGCCAGAACAAAATCAACAGCGTAAACCGCACGCTCAGCAGGAAAGTGTACATTGATCATATTGTCCGTATGAGATAAACCCGCATAGCTTAGTTCAATGATCTTTCCACCCAACCGAATCTGCATATGATCGGAGAAGGTTAAGTCCGGGCTTTTTGTCGGTACAGCATCAGCCACTATCGAGGCAACTGCATTTTCATGGGCGATCACAACCGCGTCAGCGAAAATTTCACCACCGGAAATATGGTCTGCATGATGATGGCTGTAGATCAGATATTTTACGGTCTTCGCAAATCTTCGCTGCAATTCTGCCTTGAGCCACGACGCTGTTTCCGCATTGATCGGATCAACGACGATCACACCCTCAGTGGTCACCAGAAAAACACTGTAGTGCGCATCCTCCTGAAATCGATACAGGTCACCTTTGATCTGGACGATGGTTCGGACCGGCCCGGCATCGACCGCCAGCGCTGCTGTGATCCAGAGGCTGACAATCGCGGTGCCAATACCGATCAGAACGCGTGTGTAGCAATTGTAAATTTTCGTGCGCGATCTCCTTTCCGTCGCAAAACAGATAATGAATCCTGCAAATTGTGATTACGCTGTCCTGATTGAGCTGTCAGCTAACCGGATTTTTTAACGCGGTCGCAAACAACGCCAGCAATCGAGACCACGCGCGCTCCGCCTGTGCTTCATTGTAAACACGCGAATCCGGTGGGCACCAACCGTGCAGTGTACCTTCATAGACTTCTATCTCGGCCGTTACACCGGCTTCATGGAAAGACTTTTTAAGCACCGTTTTAGCATCGGGCTCTTTTTTATCGTCATTCTCGGCGATCGCAATCAATAATTGCGCGCGCATATTCGGTATCAACAGATGTGGGCTGTTGTCAGCACCCGTCACCAGACCGCCGCCATGAAAGGTCGCTCCAGCACCAATCCGATCGGGTAACGTGCCTGCGGTCCGCATGACCATCGGGCCTCCCATGCAATAACCGGTTGTCCCTATTTTTTTCAACGTATCAACTTCCCCCTGTTTATCGAGATAACTGACAAAGGCTTTTGCGTCGGTTACGTTGGTCTGCGGGGACAGCGCCTGGTAGTAAGGCATGATTTTCGCTCGGAGTTCCGGATCTGAGAAACTGGCACCTTTGGTCGCGATGGGCGCGCGCGTACTACGGTAGAACGGATTAACGACCAGTACTGAATATCCGGATTCAGCCAGGCGGGTCGCCATTATCTGAAATGCCGGGCGCAAGCCCATGATATCCGGCCAGATCAACACCCCTGGGTGCTTTCCTTGAGCAGGATGGACGAAGAAGCAGTCAGCAACGCCATCTGGCGTGGTCACTTCCACATCTTTACCCACTACCGCCATGGCGTTGGCAACGCGCGGCAAGGTTGCGATTATCGCTGCACCAGTGGCAAGCGTATTGAACTCACGTCTCGACAGCTTCGCCTTCTCTTTTAAATACTCATCAGCATCTCTTACGGTATCTTCATCACACATATATCCATCCTCAAATGCCAGGTTTTAGTCTTATTAGCCGTACTTCTGCAGTCTATGGGAAGTCGATCAAACAGCAAGGCATGCTGCCCACGGATCAGACACCCTAGGGTACACCGACGGGTCATGATTTTGAATAATTTAACGTAAGTATGAAAAACACCGCGAGCTTCGGCGAGTATGCGGGATCTCAGGATTTACTGGCAGTGAATCATTTTCTGCCGGATCGCAGCAGCTCGCGCTTTTAGTTTTGCCGAAAGTCCACCGGGCGGGTTGTTGTACTTGCTGCGCAACAGTTGCGCGAGCACCAACTCAACAGCACGACAATGATCACGCTTCTCACTTTCAGGTGTCTTCCGTTTCGCACCATGCGCTTCCCCAGGGCTTTTTTTAGTCACAAGACGCTTGCCCGGCCGTGACTTATGCAAAGCCTTCCCGCGGGGAATGGTTGAGGGACCTGGTGCATAGGAATTAACCGTGGCCTTGATTTCCTGTTCACGCTGCTTGCCCGAGCACGCGGATTCCTGATAACTGACTTCGCCACCGCTGGTGACACATTTGTGCGTTGGCTGCGAGTCAGCGGCCGAACTGCCGGGCGCAAAAAAGATCATCAGAATCCACAGGGCAGACAGTTTTTCCATAGATGAATGGCGCTTACTCAAGCAAATTGCGTCGTTCGAAGTGCCATCTCGAAGACTTTAACAGAAGGTGCAGTGGTTCCTTTCCGCAGCCTTCAGGCGTAGCGCCGAGCGCGTGGAGAAAGACCCCCAGGGGC